>CANQTX010000001.1 GCA_947626885.1 uncultured Clostridia bacterium
ATACAAATCACCATATGTTTTTAATACTCTTTCATAGTCTAATATTACTCCATCTATATCTATTCCTATTTTCATAATCACTACTCTCTCCTTTATTAGTTTATTTATATCACAAATTAACAATTTTTCATAGTGTTTTACCAATATTTACAAAACATATTTGTCCTTACATTTGCTTAACTAACACAAAATCACCAATAAAAATAATGTCAAGAGCGAACAAAGTGAGTGCATTTACTCTTGATATTATTTTTATTGGTGATTAAAATTAATTTGCAAATTTTATAGGGCAAATTTTCTTACTTTTTTAACCTACAGAAATTTATAGGTCAAAAAATCCTAAAATTTTGACCTATAAAAAAATAAGTATCAGCAAATATCTACTGACACCTATTTTTATAAAGATTCTCTATAACTCATTTTAATAAATTTCTTATAACACTTGAAATATCTGTATTTATTATATGTCTACAAACCAATACAACTTATCCCTGTTGTGTTTACCATAGACACACTCTCAAATTTCTTAGTATTTCAAATACTTTGCTTAATTTTCTAAAATTAAAATTATGTGTTTCCACTTACCATATCAGATATAACTTTAACCCTCAAACCCCAATTTTGATGTTTTTCTTTGCCATATTTTCCTTTTTGTTCAAAAGTTATAATCTCTGAAACCATATTAAAATCAAGTATCACATATTCTCTTTTAGCTGTAGCACTGCCACACACTCCACATGATATGTAAAGGGAAACATATCACAAATAGATAAATCGTTTAATTCATATTTTTCTTCCAATATTTTTACATCTCTACTCAATGTTGCTGGGTTGCAACTTACATAAACTATTTTTTTGGGTTTTATGGTAAGTAATGTCTCTAATGTTAACCTATCACAACCTTTTCTAGGTGGATCTAAAAATACTACATCCGGTTCTAACTTATATTCTTTCAATAAGCTGGGTAATGTTTTTTCTACATCTCCTACAAAAAATTCTGCATTCTTTACACCATTTAATTTTGCATTTTCTTTAGCATCCTCTATTGCTTCAGGTATAGTTTCTATTCCATATATTTTTTTAGCATTTTGAGAAGCAAATATGCCAATCGTTCCTATACCACAATATAAATCAAAGATAATTTCTCTTCCTGTTAATTCTGCAAACTCTATTGCTTTCTGATATAACTTTTCCGTTTGTATGGGATTTATCTGATAAAAAGACATTGGTGATATCTTAAATCGATATGCTCCTAAATCATCATAAATATATCCTTTTCCTAATAATACCTCATTTATATTACCTAAAATAACATTTGTATTTTTACAATTGATGTTTTTAATAACCGTTTTTATTTCAGGAAATTTATTCGTTATAAATTGAATTAATGCTTGCTCCTTTGGAATTTGATTTGTATTGCTCACTAAAATTAACATCACTTCTTTTGTTTTGATACCAATTCTTATAATAATATGACGCAAACTTCCTTCTAATGTTTTTTCGTTATACACTTCTATGTTGTTTTCTACTATAAATTGATATATTGCATTAGCAATTTTCTGACCTAATTTATTTTGAATTTTACAATCGTTTGTAGGAATAATATCATGTGTTCTTTCTGCAAATACTCCCATAATAGGTTGTCCTTCTTTATTGATCCCTACTGGATATTGTAATTTATTTCTATAATGATATGGTTTTTGCATTTTAATCACTTCAGAAATCACTACTTCTTTTCCTAGCGCCTTTTTTAAAGTAGATTCTACAGCATTTTTCTTTATTTGAATTGTCTGTTCATAATTCATATGTCTTAAATTGCAACCGCCACACCTTTGATATGTATAACAATCAACATCTTCTCTCCATTTTGATGATTCTAAAATAGAAATTATTTTTCCAAAAGCATGTGAAGTAGTTACTTTAAGAATTTTTATTTTTACTTTTTCTCCTTTTATGGCATTCGGAATAAATATCGTAAAACCATCTATTTTTGCTATTCCTTCTCCACGAAAACCATTATCAATTATTTCCACTAGATATTCTTCATTTTTCTTTATCATATCTACCATCTTTCTTTTTTTCTAGATTTTATACTATTTTTATGGATTTAAGATTTTCATATTTTTTATCTTTCTCTACTTCTACCGCCACTGGATCTTGTTCGCTCATCCTTTTCCTTTTGTTTTATACTTCCCACTTTTTGTCTTTCATCTCTATTTAAAATTAGTTCTTGTTCTTCTTTTTTTCTTTCTTTTGCTTTATATAATTTTCCTACCAATATTACTCTATTTATGGTATCTAAATTACATCTAATTCTCTCATTAAAAATTTCTCTATCAGACATTTTTTTCTTTTTCTTCTTTAATTTATCTATCGTTATTCTATCTAGAATACCCAGTTCTTCCAATTCAATTTCTAAATTTTCTAAATCTTCTACTGTTTGTACTTGCCTTATTTTCTTTTTTATGGCTCTTAACTTCTGAATTTCTTCATCCTCTTTATGAAACAATCGCTTTATCCAATGATTACTATGATAGGGATTTTTCTTCTTACTTTTCTCGTTCCCCTCTGTTTGTGTATTGAATAACTGTTGTTCTTGTATTTCTATATTACTATTTTTCATATAACCTTTTTTCTCTCTCATATCATTTATCTACCTTTATTATTTTTTTAAACATATGCCTCGATAACCAACCTCTTGACTTGCTGAAAAATATTGTTTTCCTGCAAAACTGATTAAATTTGCTTTTTCAAACAAAATATTCTGATTTTCATCTAATAATTCTTCATCAACATTTACTGCCATAACTTCTGCCATAAACATGTCATGTGATCCTAAATGTTTTATTTCTCTTACTTTACATTCTAAATTAACGGGACATTCTTTTATAAAAGGTGCTGCGATTTTTGAGCATAAAGCTTTTGTAAAATGACATTCTTTAAATTTATCTATCTCTCTGCCACTTTTGGTACCACATAAATCTGCCCATACAACTTGTTTCTCATTTGGCAAATTAATTACAAATTCTTTTGTTTGGGTAATAATCTCATAAGAATATCTTGTTGGTCTTATAGAGACATATACTAACATAGGATCTGAGCAAATAATTCCTGTCCAAGCAATTGTTGTAATATTACTTTTTTCTAAATTTCCACAACTAACTAATGCAACCGGATTTGGTGTTAGTGCAGAAGTCGGTTTTATTGTTCTTTTCATAATATTATTCCTCCTGTTTTTTTACTATTTTCTTCTTCCTTGTTTTGCTTTTCTTCATCTATTTCATTTTCTTCAACAAGTCCGAAGGATATCTTTCTTAACATTTTATTCGCTTCTATTACTCTTATGCAAACTTTATCTCCTATTCTAAATATACGATTTGTTCTTTCTCCTATAAGTGTTTTTCTCACTTCATCATAAATAAAATATTCATGATGTCCCATATTTTCAAATCGAATTAATCCTTCTACTGTATTTTCTAGCTCTACAAACATTCCAAAAGAAGTAATAGAAGATACAATTCCAGTATAGACCTTTCCTATTTTATTCTCCATATATTCAGCCTTTTTAATATCTTCTGCTTCTCTTTCTGCCTTTGTAGCTATTTTTTCACAATCTGATGAAGTTTTAGCATATTCAATAGCCTTTCTTCTTAATTCCTCTAATTCATCCTCTTCTATATGATAATTATGTGATAAATATTTTGAAATTACACGATGAATAAATAAATCTGGGTATCGCCTAATAGGTGATGTAAAGTGACAATAATAACTACTTGCTATTCCAAAATGTCCTTTATTTTCTGCTTCATATCGTGCAACTTTGAGTGTTCTTAATAGTAACGTAGAAATTACTTTTTCGTATTCGGTTCCTTTTACATTTTCTAAAACATCAGAAAAAGCTTTTGGCCTTATATTATCTTTACTTACTCTTATTTTTTGACCTATATTAAATAAAAACTGATTTGTTTCTTGTATTTTATCATAATCTGGCTCTTCATGCACTCTATAAATAAATGGTGCTTCTAACCAATAAAATTTCTCTGCAATTGTTTCATTGGCAATCAGCATAAATTGTTCTATTATTTCATTAGCAAAAGTTATTTCATATTTTTTTACATCAATCGCTCGTCCATTTTCATCTAAAACAATCTTACTTTCCGGTATATCTAAATTCAAATATCCTTGTAAGAGTCTTTTTCTTTTTAATATATGCGCCAATTCTTCCATTAATTTAAAATGACTAATATAAGCTTTATATTTTTCTGATACCTCTTCATTAGAATGATTTAATATACTATAAACATCTTTATAGCTCATTCTTTCTGTAACATTAATAATTGATTTATATACATCTGATGCAATAACTCTTCCTTTTTGATCTATTTCCATACTACAAGATAAAGCAAATCTATCAACACCAGCATTTAAACTACATATGCCATTAGATAATTCTGTAGGAAGCATCGGTATCACTCTATCAAACATATATACACTTGTTCCTCTTCTAACTGCCTCTTCATCTAATAAACTTCCTTCTTTTACATAATAACTTACATCTGCTATATGGACATCTAATATATACATATTGTCTTTTGTTTTACGTACACTAACTGCATCATCTAAATCTTTTGCATCTTCTCCATCAATCGTAAAAATGATGTCTCCTCGTAAGTCTCTTCTATCTTTTATATCTTTTTCATCTATTTCTTGTGTAATATTTTCCGCTTCTTCTTGAACAAAACTAGGAAATGCATTTGGTAAATCAAACTCCTTAATAACACTTAACATGTCTATACCAGCTTGATTGACACCACCTAAAACCTCAATAATTTTCCCTTCTGCACTTTTACCCTTTTCTGGATATTTTAAAATTTTAACAATTACTTTATCATTCTGCTTAGCTTGCTTACAGTATTTTTTAGCGACAAAAATATCTGTTCCAAATTTTTTATCATCTGGAACCACAAATCCAAAATTTCTACTCTTTTGAAACATCCCTACAACTGTATCTTTTTCCCTCTGTAATACTTTTACAATTTTTCCTTCTGCCCTTCTCTCTTTTGTTTTTTGTTTTATCATTATGAATTGCACTACATCTCCATTTAATGCATGATTAACACAATTGGCTGGCACAAAAATATCATCCGCTTTTTCTTCCTGTAATTCTATAAACCCAAATCCCTTTTCATTTGCTCTGAAAATGCCTTCTTTTAGATGTTTTTTCTTTTTTTTCATACTTTTCCTTTCTAATAAATCACAAACTTTTTGTTATTACAAGTTTGCACAACAAAAATAAAACCTTTTTTCCTCTTTTCAATATAAAAGAGACAGTAGTCACTACTGCCTCAACTTTTATTTCCATCATACTAAACAACATAAATGATACCTAAAGTTACAGTTAATACTGCATATACAACCATTAAAATAATTGTTGCTCTTTTCATTTTTCCTTCTGTTGTTCTTCCTTTATTTTTTTCATAAAAATTGTTTGCTGAGGCACCAACAATAGTTCCTGAAGCTCCACTATCTTCCTTTGATTGTTTTAAAACTAAAACAATTAAAGCCAAACACACTATTGCATAAATTCCCATGATTATATATTTTACTATTTCCATCTGTATAAACCTCCAATTTTTTCCGCTTATTAACTATTATAGTTTAACATAAGTCAATCTAAAAATCAATATTTTTTTCCATTTTTCTTTAGCTATAATAAAAAAAGCTATTTATTTTTTTAAAATCATCAGAAAATGCATCTTATTTTAATTGTTCACATAATATTAAATTATTTCATATGATACATTATAAACTAAAAAGGAGGTATTTTTATGCGTAATTGTAGATGTCGTTCAAATTATTATGCTTCTCAAAATAACGATTCTAATAATTATAATTGTTATCAAAGAAGAAACTGTTGCTCTAATATGACAAATCAAAATAATAATACTGATACAACAGGCGTCTTTCCTGTTAATTATATCTATGGTCATGCTTACACGCCAAATCAAATGATGAATGAAACTTTTACACCACAAGTTGGTTTAGAAAATGGAAGTATGTTTCCTGAACTAGTAAGCCCATATTATCCTGGTCAATCTATGGATTTTATAGACTATTTACAAAATTCAAATGGAAATGGAGGTTGTGGCTGTGAATAATTCTTGTTGTTCAAATGATATGAATATGAGTCAAGAAGCTTTATTAAAAGAAATTATGGCATTCAATTTTGCTATTAATGATTTAGTTTTGTATTTAGATACTCATCCTTGTGATGCTTGTGCTATAAAAATGCACAGTGAATATAGTCAAAAAGTACAAAACCTTATAGAAGAATATCAAAGATTATATGGACCATTAACAGTTAATTTCACTTCTACTGGAAATACTTGGCAATGGTCAAAAGAGCCATGGCCTTGGGAAAGGGGGGCTTATTAATGTAT
This sequence comes from uncultured Clostridia bacterium, assembly GCA_947626885.1. Classification (GTDB taxonomy): domain Bacteria; phylum Bacillota; class Clostridia; order TANB77; family CAG-508; genus Scatovivens. The sequence goes on from CANQTX010000001.1 coordinate 6,441, forward strand.
TACTATGTAAAAAGTTTGCAATATCCAATTAATATCAAGCACAGAAATCCTAATCTAGCAAAAGTAATTATTTCTCAATATGGTGGACCTGATGGAGAGTTAGCAGCCTCTCTTAGATATTTATCACAAAGATTTGGTATGCCTGATAAAAATTCTAAAGCTGTTTTGAATGATATTGGTACAGAAGAATTAGCACATTTAGAAATGGTTGGAACTTTAGTGCATCAACTAACAGATGGTGCTAGTATAGAAGAATTAGAAAAAGCAGGATTAGGTCCATACTATACAGATCATGGTGTGGGTGTTTATCCGCAAGCTGCTGCTGGTTATCCTTTCAATGCCAATTGTTTAGCTGTAAAAGGTGATCCTGTTGCAGATTTAACAGAAGATATGGCGGCAGAACAAAAAGCACGTGCCACTTATGAAAAATTGATTGACCTTTGCAGAGATGATCCTGAAGTAGTCGATGTTTTAAGATATCTAAGAGAACGTGAAGTTGTCCACTTCCAAAGATTCGGTGAAGCACTAAATGGTGTACAAGAGAAATTATATCAAAGAAATGTTTATTTAACCCAAAATGGTATGAATCAAGGCTGTGGATGTCAAAATAACAATTAAAACCAATATATGAAAAAAAGGGAGTTTTAATCTCCCTCTCTTCTTTCTAAATATAATAGACGTGATATTAAACTTCCACATATCCACCTATCATTTTGCTAGTTTTAACACCATCTACAAAACCATGACCACCTGCTAAAATGATTTTATCTCCTTCTTCTAAGATTCCTTTCATTTTTAGTTTTTGAATGCCAGCTTCTACTGTTTTATCAATACTTTCCTTTGCTTCTATATATACTGGAAATACATTCCATGCTATAGCCAGTTGACGGAATGTTCTTTTATTATCTGTTACCGCTAAAATAGGACATCCTGCTCCCATACCTGATAACTCTCTTGCTGAATTTCCCGTATTGGTATAACATACAATAGCATCTGCTTTTGTATTTTTGGCAATAACACATGTTGAATATGCAATATTATCCTCTAGACTTTCCAATACTAAATTCACATTTTGATCAAATCTTTTCCAATATTTTATTGTTGGTTCTACTCTTTTTGCTATTTTATCCATAGCTTTCACACATTCTAATGGATATTTTCCCATAGCACATTCCCCAGATAGCATAATAGCACTTGTCCTATCATAAATAGCATTAGCAACATCGCTAGCTTCTGCTCTTGTTGGTAATGGATTATGTGTCATAGATTCCAACATTTGTGTTGCTGTAATAGCTGGTTTATTTGCTTTATTACATAATTTAATAAATTTTTTCTGCATTACAGGAGGTTCCGTAAAGTCTGTTTCTGTAGCCATATCACCACGTGCAATCATTTGTACATCAGCTTCTTTTACAATGGAATCCATGTTTGATAAACCTTCAACATTTTCAACTTTTGTAATAATTTGTATATCTTTTCCACCATGTTCATCCAAAACTTTTCTTACTTGTGCAATATCATCTGTATTTCTTGCAAAAGATATTGCTACAAAATCATATTCATGTTCACAAGCTGTTATTAAATCGTTAATATCTTTTTCTTTTAGAGCTGGTAATCTAACTACTGTTCCAGGCAAATTCATGGTTTTTCTACTGCCTAATCCGTTACCGTGTACCACTGTACAATGAATATCTTTGTCAATAATTTCATCAACAACCAATTCAATTGCACCATCATCAATTAAAATTCTTGCACCTGGCTTAACATCCTGATATAAATTTTTATAGCTAACAGAAACTCTATCTTTGTCTCCAATAATATCCTCATTAACTAATACAAATTTTTGTCCATCTTCTAATGGTATCTTATCATTTTTCCCCGTAACAAGCATGCCTGTTCTAATCTCAGGTCCTTGCATATCTAGAATCATTGGAATAGGAATATCCATCTCTTCTCTTAATCGAATAATTTCCTGTGTTTTCCACTCTTGTTCATCATAGCTACCATGTGAATAATTAATTCTACATACATTTAAACCTGCATCAAATAATTCTTTTAATATTGTTTCACTGGCAGGCCCTATTGTTCCAACAATTTTGGTCTTTCTTAAATCTGTTTTCATAATTATTTCCTCTTTTCCTCATATAAAATATTTTTTACCAACAATTAGTATACCATAAACTTTAAATAATTCAAGTGTTTTTTAAAAATTAAGAACCTCAAACTCTTAAATCTTATTGAGGTTCTTTTTTTCTTATATATTTTTTTTTGTCATCCATTTTATTAAATTCATATTTTCAGCATCTAATAACATCGGATGTTTCGGCATTACTCTAAATGTATACCCATAATTTCCACCTGTCTTTAATTCGATGGTAGCTTCATACGTATATTTATTGTTCTCTTTATTTTCTGCTATTTTATTCATTGTATTAGTATATACATTTCTTACTGTTCCATTTTCTAATATTTGTCCAAAATATACTTGTACGTCAACATTTTCTTCACAAATATTCGGAAGATATACTTCGCAATTTACTGTAATTTTGCTACCAGCTACAAATTTGCCATTATCCACATTTCTGTCTTGCACAATTTCAATTTTATTCCAATTAGATTTTGCATTTTTCTTCCATTCTGTAAATTCCGCAACTTGTCCTAAATCTTCAAATTTTTCTTTTGCCAAATTACAAAGTGGCATATATAATTGATTTATATAATCAATTACCATTCTTGATGTACTGTACTTCGCTCCAGTAGTTTTAATGGAATTTTTCATATAGGTTAGCCATTCTTTAGAAATACCATTTTTATCTTGATGATAATATGCTGGAATAATTTTATTTTCTAAAGTATGATATAAACTATTACTATCTGCTTTATCTTGTTCTTCATAAGAGTTATAACTAGCATTTGTTCCAATGGTCCATCCATTTGTACCATCATATCCTTCACACCACCAACCATCAAGAACACTGAAGTTAATAACACCATTAACAGATGCTTTTTCTCCAGAAGTTCCTGATGCTTCCATTGGTCTTCTTGGATTATTTAACCATACATCAACACCACTAATTAAATATCTTGAATTTCCTATATTATAATTTTCTAAAATAAATATTTTTCCTTTAAATTGTGGCATTAATGAAATTTCATGTATATATTTAATTAAATCTTGTCCTTCTTTATCTGCTGGATGTGCTTTTCCAGCAAACACAAGTTGTACTGGTCTTTTTTCATCATTTAAAATTTGTGTTAATCTTGCTATATCTTTAAAAATTAATGTTGCTCGTTTATACGTAGCAAATCTTCTAGCAAATCCTATTGTCAATGCATTCGGATTAAGATGACTGACAATCTCAGTAATTTGATCATAACCAATGCCACTGTTAACATACCTTTGTGTTACATTTTGTTTAATTAGCTTCATCAATTTTTCTTTTCGCTCCATATGTGCAGCCCATAGTTTTTCATCTGGTATATGATCGATATCTTTCCACGTTTCTTCTAAATGAATTCTATCTTGCCAAAAAGCCGGTAAATATTCATTATATAATGTTTTAATATTGGGTGCTAACCATGAACAAGTATGAATTCCATTCGTAACATAAGTAATAGGAGATTCATCTTCGGCAATATTGGTCCAAACCTCACTAAATAATTCTCTAGAAACTTCTCCATGTAATTTACTAACACCATTTTTCTTTCCTGCAATTTTTAATGCAAGAATTCCCATATTAAATCCTTGTTCTAAAGTTTCTCCTGTCATTCCTAGTTTTAAAAACGCTTCTCTTGTAATGCCCAATTTATTCCAAAAGCCACTGAAATATTTTTCAATTAACCACACATCAAATACATCATTTCCAGCTGGCACAGGTGTATGTGTTGTAAACACTGTTTTTACAGTTGTTATTTCTTTGGCTATTTCAAAAGATACTTGTTTTTCTTGCATAATATCTTTAATTAATTGCAATGTTAAGAAAGAAGAATGCCCTTCATTCATATGATAAACCGTCGGCTTATAGTCTAATTTTTTTAGTAAAGTAACCCCTGCCATACCAAGAACAATTTCTTGGCGAATACGCATTTCTTTATCACCACCATATAAACGAAGTGTAATATTTCTTAAGTCTTCATCATTTTGTTCTATATCAGAATCCATCAAATATAATGTAACTCTGCCTACATGCACTTGCCATATTTTTAAATATAATGTTCTTTCTGCTAATGGAATATCTATTAAAATATCATCACCCATTTTATCTTTTACTGTTGTAATGGGTAAGTTATATAGGTCAATATTCTTATACTCTGAACATTGTTCTCCACGTGCATTAATCTTTTGATGAAAATATCCATTTTTATATAATAACCCTACAGCAACAAAAGGTAACCCTAAATCACTTGCTGACTTTAAATGATCTCCAGATAAGATGCCTAGTCCTCCAGAATATATTGGTATAATCTCATCTAGACCATATTCTGCTGAGAAATATGCAATTAAATCATTTTTATTATTAGGATAATTTTTATGAAACCAGCTATCTTTGCTGTTCATATAATTTTCGTAATTTTCTACTACCTTATCATATTGCTTTAAGAACGTTTCATCATTTGTTATTTTTTCAATTTTTTCTTGGCTAATTAATTTTAAAAATTTAATAGGGTTTCTTTCACATGACTCCCATAAGTCTTGATCTATGCTTTGAAATAATTTTAAAAACTCTGTATTCCAAGACCACCATAAATTATTAGCAATATCAGATAATTTGCTAATTCTCTCGGGTAACTGTGGAATAACCGTAACTCTATTGAATATATACATGATATATTCCTCCTTTGTATTTTAAACTATTTTATCTTTTTATACACTAATCATTATCTATTAAATTCCTTATTTTGTCAAATGTTTTTTCCATAATCTCATATTAATTTTTAGAAGTTATGATAGATTCTATTTGTTTTTAAAAAAACATTCATACACTTTATATTTTCCCTTAATAATAGAATTCTTTTTTATATCATTTATATTACATTTACATATTATTTTTTTTACATTTTCCTCTTTAAATTTTTTTTATAGTATAATGTATAATGAAGAATGATAATAAAAAACAAAAAAATATTTTCATTTTGTTTTTTCGTTACACTTTAAGGGAAGGAAGAAAAAATTACTATGGATATAGATATTTATCAGGATGCTGAATTATTAATGGACTCTTTTAAATGTTTAATAGCAGAAGCACAGGAAAATTTTAAGAAAAGTGGAAAAAATATAATCATTTCCAATCAAGATTGTTACAAATTTTTTAAAAAATATATTGTACGTTGTACTAGAATGGATATAGATTTTGAACGTGATTATCCTAAAAGTCGCTACTCTGAAATGAAACAAATGTCTAAAGAAAAATTAAAAGCAGAACTTGCAAAACCTTGCAGTATGTTAGATTATTTATATCATAAAACTTTCCTTGAAAATTCTAACAAAAAAACTTGTGAGAAATTATATGAAGAGTTAAAAGATATTGGTTCGGAAAATCAATATTCTTACGTACGTTATAAGGGATATGTTCCTTCTAAATCAGATCATATTGATTATATCTTTAGACGAACCTTGGAAAAAACTAAGGAGCATCATACAATCGGATTAGAAATGCGTGTTACAAATGAGATCCAAAAGAAATATGGTAAATATCCTACACGAATGGCCTTTAGTAAGGAATATGTTACTTTTACAAAACTTCTTAAAAACTTTACGCCTACTTCCATTTCTAATAATAAGAAACACTATAAAAAAGCTCCTATTACTCCTAAGATACTTTCTTTTAAAAAAGGAATTCGACGAATTGCAGCAGTTTCTTTAGCTGCAGCCCTTGCAGTAGGTGGTACGTCTTTCGCAACAAGCAATAAACATACCAGTAATGATAAAGTTACTAGTACCACAGAAACAACAGAAAGCACTACAGAATTTTACCAGAAAAATAATACTCGTCCCTTTATATTACCGGAGGAAGAAAAACCATCAGAAAATTTTTCTCCTATTGCTGTTAGTACAAATCATACAGAAACATTAGAACAACAAAAAGCAAGATTAAAGGATCAAATTAAAACAAAAGAAGATTTATTATTGCATTTCAAGAATTGCTATGCAGAAGCGTTTCAGGAATTACATCCCGATACACCTTTAAAAGCAGATGATTTTAAAATTTTATTAATAGAACAAACACAAGCACCTTTTAAAGTTACCAAAGGCAATGAAACATTTTATGTAACACGAGATGCTCATCCTGTTGATACAGAAAATGCTTTACAAAAATTAACTGATACTGGTATTATTAATTATACGGATACAAGCGATTGTATTCGTAGATATCGTTTTGTAAAACCTTATCCGGAAAATAAAACATATTATGATGATCATGGAAATCCAGTAAAGGACTATGAATTTGATAGTATTACAACTGATCCATCTCATAGAAAAGTTATTGCTGGTAATTATTGTATACATGGTATCAATAATTTAGTTTCTGTTTTCGACTACCATCCTGAACTTGTTGAAAATTTAAGCATTGTAATGGATGCTAACACTTTAACTGGCGTTAATGATACCGATTTATCTCGTAAAATAGATATCTATGTTGACAATTATTTTGCTTATACTATGAAAGAAATCGATAAACAAAATGCAGATACAGATGAACACGAAATATAATATTTTACTACAAATCGTTTATATAAAAATATAGACATTTCCTCTTTTCAAAATGTCTATATTTTATTTTATGCGTTACCTATTTTTTAGTAATAAACAATTTACATTCTATTGATATTTTCTCATTTTCACAAGGTATTTTCCCGAATGTGTTTCTCTTTCAATGCCATCAAAAATAAATTTTCCCTTTCCTCTAATGGTAATTTTATCTGTTAAAGATATTTTCTGAGCATTTTTAAAAACATGTATACCATTTATCAAAACGCTTCCCCCTGTAATAAATGTCTCTGCTTTTGTTCTAGAACATTTTGCCAATTCAGAAACAAAATTATCTAATCGTAAAGAAGAAACAATTATATAAAATGTTTTAAACTCTGTTTCCTGATTTCGTAAACTCTCTATATCTAATATTGTAATTTCTGCCTTTTTAAATCTTGTTAACGCTTGTAGACCTTTTGCTAAATAATCTGCCATTTCACATAAAGTAATAATGTCTGCCCCATCCTCTGTTATAAGAATATCTCCGAATTTTTCTCTTTTTATCCCCAATTTCATCATGCCACTTAAAAACTCTCTATGTTCATATTTAATATAATTGGGTAGTGTTATACGAATAAGATTTATCATCTTATGAAAATTTTTTTGAACCATATCTTTTGAAAATTTTTCAGGATATACTATTAAAATTTCTCTATCAGCATTTTGCCTACCTCCCCAAAACATATAATTTGTGATGTGCTCTTCTTGTAAAACTTTTTCTATAATACCTCTTTCTGTTTCTTGCAAAAAATCTGTATACATTATTTTATTTTTTGTTTTACAAAACGTATATAAATCTACTAATTTAGCTATTAGTATTTTAAATTCTGAATTTTTATATCTTTCTTTTGCTCTTTCAAACATATGCTTTTCCTCTTTTTTACAGATTTTTCTAACCTTGTCTTTTCATCATTTCTAATCTCATTGGTTTTATATCATCTGATTCCAATATTTCCTGTATTGTATTTACAATTCCTTCAACAGATAAACCAAATTTTTCTTCTATCTCTCCCACAGTTCCATGTTGGATAAATTGATCTGGATATGCTATCTTTTTTAATTTTATTGGTATCGCATTTCTAACAATCATCTCTTCTATCTTACTACCTAAACCACCAATAATTGTTCCATCTTCCATTGTAACAACCAATAATTTATCCTTCATAGTCTGAATGATTTTTGTTTCATCTAATGGTTTTAAAAATCTACTATTAATAACTGTTACTTGTATTCCTTCTTGCATTAATATTTCAGAAACATGAACAGCTTTTGATACCATCTTTCCAATAGCAATAATTTCTATAGATTTTTCCGGAAACTTCTTATTTGAGATGTTTACTCTTTGCTCCACATTCTTTTCCAAATTTAAAATTTCAACTTCTCCTAGGAAAATATCCTCATGGTTAGAAAAAGCTATTTCTTCTCCACCTCTCGGATATCTTATTAACACAGGTTTGTTTAAGGTAACAGCAAAAGATAACATTTGATCTAGTTCTTGAAAATCTTTGGGTGCCATAATTACAAAGTTTGGTATTGTATTAGTAAAAGCCATATCCAAAAGGCCTTGATGTGTTTCCCCGTCATTTCCCACGATTCCTGCTCTATCTGCACATACAATAACAGGTAAATTTTGAATGGCTATATCATGAACCAATTGATCATATGCTCTTTGGATAAAAGAGGAATAAATGGGTACAATTGGCACCATTCCTGCTTTAGCAAGTCCTGCTGCTAATCCAACAGCATGCTGTTCAGCAATTCCCACATCAAAAAATCTGTTGGGATATTTTTTAGCAAATTCTGTAAGTCCTGTTCCATCCTTCATTGCTGCTGTTATGGCAACAATTTTTTCATTATTTTTTGCTAAACGTACAATTGTATTACCAAAAATTTTAGAATAATCATTAATGGTTTTTCCTAGTTTCTTGCCACTATCTTTATTAAACTTAGATGTGCTATGAAACGTATCTGGATTTTGTTCAGCCGGTTTATATCCTTTTCCTTTTTTGGTTATAACATGAACCAAAATTGGTCCTTCTTGCTCTTTACAAACAGTTAAAATATCTTCTAATTTTTCAATATTATGCCCATCTACAGGTCCCAAATAACGAAATCCAATATCTTCAAAATACATCTTTGGAATAACTAATTGCTTTATTCCCCTTTTCCCTCTTTGCACTAACTTAACAACTTTCTTTCCAACAAATGGTATTTTGCTTATTGCTTTTTTTCCTTTTAAATTTGTTTGAACATAAAAACTTTTTGTTCTTAGTTTAGAAAGCATCATTGATATACCACCAACATTTTTGGAAATACTCATTTCATTATCGTTTAGTATAACTACCATATTAACATTACTACTTCCTACATCATTTAATGCTTCTAAAGCCATCCCACCTGTTAAAGCACCATCCCCTATTACTGCTAAAATTTTATTATTTTCACCTTTTATATCACGCGCTCTTGCCATCCCTAATGCTATAGAAATAGATGTACTACTATGACCTGTATTAAAATTATCATAAATACTTTCTTTTGTTTTGGGAAATCCTGCAATACCATCCATTTTCCTTAATGTATCCATTTTTTTCTTTCTTCCTGTTAATAATTTATGTACATATGTTTGATGTCCGACATCCCAAATTACTTTATCAATTGGTGTATTAAAAACAGAATGAATTGCCATTGTTAATTCTACTACACCCAAATTGGATGCTAAATGTCCACCTGTGCGAGATACTGTATCTATAAGTACTTCTCTAATTTCTTGAGCAAGTTCTTTTTTTTCTATAAGATTTAATTTTCTTAAATCTTCTGGATAATTAATTCTGTCTAAAATCATACTTTTCTTTTTTCCTCCACTTAAACAATGAAATATGCTAATAATGATGTTATTAATGGTACTGTAATGTTATCTGTTCCTCTAATGGAAACAGCTTCAATAACTGTTGCTATTACTGCAACAACAATGGCTTTCATTCCCCAAAAGTCTGAACCACTATATTGTAAAAATCCCATTAAAATAATCATTGTTATTATAAACATTGTAAGAGAACCTGCCACTGTTTTTTTTCTATTTCCTATTTTAAATTCAGGACTTTTTATTGTTTCTCCTATAACAGCTGCCAATCCATCACCATATCCCATAACAATTACACCACATAGTCCAATAATTGGATTATGTAGCGGACCAAATGTAATCAACGCTAACACTAATAAAGTGATAGCATAATAAACTGTTCCTAAACTATCCTTATTTTCTTCTCCTTCTTCTCTTTCCATTACTTTAATTAAATTCATTTTATAGGATAAGTAATTAATAATAACAAATATAGCTGGTAATATTGCCGCACTCCACATATTATCAAAAAATATCATTGCAATAATCCACCAATTCGATAACATAATATGAATGTATTTTCTACTTGCCTCTTTTCCTGATTTTTCAAATAGCCTAGCTGATATCATAATAACAGCTATAAATATAATTGAAACTAAAATTCCAAGTAAATTGTTCATTTTATATTCCTTTTCTTTTCACATTTTCTTTTTCGTTTCATAAATTATTATGCATTCGAATTTTTCCCATTATAACAAAAAATTGCTTATAAATAAAGCAATTTTTTAATAATTCACAATTTGAACACAAATAATTTTTATTGTCTACAAATTTCAATATATGATTATGATAACAGGAAAACTAAATTAGCATTAAGATTATTGCTAGTTATTTTTCCCTAAAATTCTAGCAATTTCCTCATGTCGTTTTACTTTTTCAGTAGTAGTTTTTATCAGTGGTTCATCTGTTAAAATAATATCTCTAATATGTTTATAGGGAGGCATATTTTTATTAATTTCACTAATATATTTTTTCATGTGTTTTAATATTTCTTCTTCACGTACATAACCCATTGCATTTTTTACGTCTTCTGCATCATAAACAATTTTCACACATACATCTAAATCACCATCCCACGTAGGTCTTCCATAAATAATACTTTCTTTTACAAATGGAATATGACTAATTAAAATTTCTAGCTCTTCTGGAAAAATATTTTTACCATTTTTTTGTACAATGACATTCTTCTTTCTTCCTGTAATAAAAAGAAATCCTTCTGTATCTAAATAGCCCAAATCTCCTGTATAAAACCAGCCATCTTTCAAAACTTCTTTTGTTGCTTTTTCATTTTCATAATATTCTTTCATAATGTTTGGTCCTTTAGCAATAATTTCACCAATTCCTTTTTCATCTGGTGCATCAATTTTTAATTCCACTGAAGGTAATGCTTTTCCTACAGACCCTATTTTTTTAGCACTATCTGATTCAACAGCAAGAACTGGAGACGTTTCTGTTAAACCATATCCTTGATAAACTGGTATACCGATATCTTTTAAGGATTGAGCAAGTGCCTCATCCATAGCAGCAGCACCACTAACAATTAATCTTATATTACCACCTAATGCTTCATGTATTTCATGGAACACTCTTTTTTTCATATGAATATGTAATACATCTAAACCATTTGTTATTTTTTTCATAGTATTCACTAGCTTTGTTTTTCCTTGTTTCGCAATATTTTTCATAATTCTTTTATGAATACTTTCTAAAATAAGAGGCACACATACTAAAACGGTTGGCTTATACTCACAAAGATTCTGCTGTATATATTTTAGTCCGTCACAAAAACAAATATGACCTCCTATAAAAACAACAATATGATTAATAACAGATTGGAATGCATGATGAAAGGGAAGTAAAGCAAGCATACTATCATTTTCATCAAAATGAATGATTTGCATTAAATCCATAATATTACTACACACATTTTTTTGTGACAACATAACAGCTTTTGAAATGGATGTGGTTCCCGAAGTAAATAACATAATGGTTAATTTTTCAGGATTTACTTTACAATCTACATGACTTCTATCTCCTTGCTTAAGTAATGTATCTCCTCTAGCAATTAATTTTTTATAAGATAATATTCCCTCTTTATCCTCTTCAAAATCAAAACAAATAAAATATTGAATAGCAGATAATTTCTCATCTTTTATTTTGTTCATAACTGATAAATATTTTTCTTCAAAAAAAATAGCTTTTGCTTTACTACGCTCTGCCAAAGATATAATTTCATTATCTGGCAAAGATTTATCTAAAGGTACCACTACTTTATTACCTGTTGTAATAGCATAATAGGCAGAAGTCCATTCATATCTATTTTTTGCAATAATAGCAATATTTTCATTTTCTAATCCTAGATTATTTAAAGCAGTTCCAATACAATCAATTTCATGTTTAAATTCTTGATAAGATATTGTATAAAACTCTGGTATTTCACCTTTTTCATACTTTCTCTTTTTAAAACGAAAAGCAGGTCTATTACCATATAAAGCTACCGTTTGATTTAATAAATCTTTAAAATCTGTTATCTTTCGTACATTTTGATTATTTGGTTTCATTGTCTCCCCCAATATATTGTATTTTTCTTTTTTTAATATATTCATATTACAATATTAACCACATGATTTACAATCTAAATAAACCATTCTTTCTACCCACTGTTTGTTAGCTTCTATGTCCTCTCTCAGTGCTGTTGCCCTTATTGGTACAATGATCCTTGCTTCATCCACACGCCTATCAATAATTCCCATATACTTTGCTACATATTCTCCGTAAGGTTCACTACTATAAAAATGTGTTGGCTTCTCACCTACTAAAATCTTTGATAAAAATTCCATCTGAATACCAACACTTTTTTTATCTAATCCATATTGCATCGGTGGATGATGTGCATATTTTATTATAACATCAGGATATAATTTTCTTATCCAATTAGCCCTTTTTTCTGTTGGAATTGCTATTAAATCTGTATCATATACTACAACAATGACTTTATCCATTTCTTTTCGTGCTGTTTCAATCACAAATTGATGTCCTTTATGCAGCGGAGCAAATTTCCCAATTGTAAATCCTATTTTTTGAAAGTATTCTTTTTCCATGCATTATTCCCTTTTACATTATACCTATTCATACCTTAAGGCATCGATTGGGTTCATTTTGGCAGCCTTATTTGCCGGATAGTATCCAAAGAATACACCTATTGACATAGAGAAAATTAATGAAACAATAATACCAGACATCGAAGGTTTAGCAGGATATCCTAAAATATGAGATGCTAGAACACCTCCTCCAATACCTAAAATAACACCAAAAATTCCACCTATCAAACAAATAATGATTGCTTCCACAATAAATTGTACACGTATAGAGCTATTTTTAGCCCCCAATGCTTTTCTGGTTCCTATTTCTCTTGTTCTTTCTGTAATAGAAACTAACATAATATTCATAACACCAATACCACCTACAATTAGTGCAATGCCTGCAATTACTGAAATTGCTACAGTAATGGTAGATAACATATCTGTTAACATAGAAGTCATACTTGTCATAGTAAATGCTGTTGCTTCGCAATTCCTATTATTTCTATAATATGGTTCAAGAAAATTGTTTATACGATTGGCAAGTGCATTTGAATCTACACCGACCTTAGTAATAACTTCTACATAAGAATATTTTATATCTTTATGTTCAAAATTCATAGCAGCTTTTAATGGTAAATACACATTAGTTGTAACATCATCTCCCATTCCCATTATCAAATTATCTTCATGCTCATATACACCTATAATGGTAAAATTCCCCATTTGATTATTAATAGAAACTTTAATATCTTGTCCCAAAGCTTTCTGTATATTTCCATTAAACAATTTATTTACTAATTTATCAGAAACAATAGCAACACTTCTTCCTTCCTCAAAATCTGTTTGAGAAAACATATGTCCATCAAGCATTGTTATTTTATTTGTCACATAATATCCTACATTTACTCCTTGTAAGGATACATTAGCAGATGTTTTTCCTCTTTCTGCTATAGAATTTCCTATCTCATATTCTAAACTCAGTGCATAAATTTCATCTGAAAATCTATTGCACATTTCTTTCAACATATCATCTGATAAACAATCTTCCTCTTCTATTTTAGAAGTAGTACTATAAGTTCCAAACTTAACGCCATCAATACTACCTTCCTCTTCTTTCTCTTCTGCTTTTTGTTTTATCATAATATATACATCATTCGCTCCCATAGATTGCATATTTTCTGAAATAGAAAGTGTTAAAGAATCTCCTACTGTAATAATGGCAATTACAGCTCCTATTCCAATAATAATACCCAACATCGTTAATAGAGCTCTCATTTTATTAGAAAGAAGACTATTGATTGCTAAAATAATATTTTCCCACAATAACATTATGCATTGCCTCCTTGAAATGATTTTCCTTTTGCTTCAGAGACAATATTACCATCTCTGATAGAAATAATTCTATCTGTTTCAGAAGCTAATTCATTAGAATGTGTAATTAATACAATGGTTTTTCCTTTATCTTTATTTAGCTTGTGAAATAAATCCATTACCAAACGTCCTGTTTTAGAATCTAATGCTCCTGTTGGTTCATCTGCTAAAATAATAGATGGATCGTTCGCCATGGCTCGTGCTATGGCTACCCTTTGTTTTTGTCCACCAGAAAGCTCTTCTGGTAAATGTTTTGCTCTATCTCCCATTTCTACTAATTCTAATAGTTCTTTTGCTTTCTCAATTCTTGCACTTCTTTCTACACCAGCATATAACATAGGCAATTCTACATTTTTAAGAGCATTCATTTTAGAAATTAAATTATAGGTTTGAAATACAAAACCTATTTTTTGATTTCTAATTTCAGAAAGCTTAGAATCATTTGCCTCTCCTACATTAATATCATCTAATATATACTTACCAGAAGTTGGTCTATCTAATATACCTATCATATTCATTAAAGTAGATTTTCCAGAACCAGAAGGACCAACAATGGATACAAATTCACCTTCTTTTACTTCTAAAGAAATTCCATGTAAAATTTCTAACTCATTTACTTCACCAATATAAAATTTTTTTACAATATTCTCTAATTTAATAATTGAACGCATTTATCTTTCCCTTCTATAAACCTGCATCTGCTCCCATCAATTCTACTAATTCTTCTATAGAATTATCTGTTTCTACTTTTGGTACTACAACTTTCATATTATCTTTTAATTTATCTGATATTACTTCTATATAATAAGTTCCTTCAATTCCTGTAGTAATATCTATTTGCTCTACTTCTTTTGTGTCTTCATTTTTTAGAATCTCTATATACTTGGTTCCATCTTCTCTTGTGCAAACAGTATCATAAGGAACTGTCCAAACATTTTCCTTACTCTCTGTTACAATACTTAACTTTGCATTCATTCCCAATCGTAATCGCTCATTGGGAGAATTTAAAGCAATCTTTACAGTATACGTTGCAGAAGAATTTCCTCCTGCTGTTGCACCCATTGCCATAGCTGCACTGTTTTCCTCTGTGGCACTAAGTGCCGTATAAATAACTTCTCCTTCTAATTCTTCATCTCTTGTAGCGTCTGTTTTTATGTAGACTTTCATACCTACTTTTACATCTGCTATATCATATTCATCAATTTCTGCTTGCACAATAAATGCTTCACATCCTTCTATTGTAGCAATATTAGTGCCTGCATAAATATCTCCTGGTTTTACATCTACTGAAGTAACCGTTCCATTAACTGTTGAAACAATAGTTCCTTTCTCTAATTGCTCTTGATATGTTTTGATTTGACTTTGACCTGTTTGAGAAGTGGAAGTAGCACTTAACTCAGAATTAGTCAATGTATCTCTCATAGAAGCAATCGTACTATCTGATGTATTGGCTGTACTATTAAAAGCAGTAACCGTTTTATCATAAGCTGTTTTTAAATTATTTGCATTTGCTTCTAATGTACTTATCGTCTGTTGTGTACTAGCAATTTCAGACATAATTGCCTCATACTGACTTTGAAGTGGCGTAAAGGCATTACTTGCATTTTCAAAAGTTGTTTTGTAATTTAAATAATTCGATGTTGCTACATTTTTTTCTGCCTCTATGCTTGCTAATGTATTATTCGCTTGTATGTAAGCTAAATCAACAGATTGATGTGTAGCAGTAGCATAATTGCCTACTTGATAATTGGATGGATTAATAACAGCGCCATTACTATCTAACTGTTGAATTTGCCCATTTTCATTTCTAAAGTATTGATTATACATAGTTTTTGCATTTTCCACAGCTGCTAATTGTGCATTATAAGAATTAGTTAATGCTGTATATGCATTTTCTCTTGTATCATATTCCACTTTCACAGCATCATATGTAGCTTTTGCTTGCTCGTATTGTGCCATAAGAGCATTTTGTTCCCCTTGTTTCGCATTTAAGGTGTTTCTAGCAACATTAATTTGATTTTGTACATCATCATATGCTTTTTTAGCATTATCTACATCACTTTGACTGACAGACATTTGCATATCTTTATTAGAAATTGCCTCTTCTAATCCTCTCTTGGCACTTTGCACTCCCAAATTAGCTTGCGCTTGAGATGTATTCAAACTAGCTTGCGCTTGATTTAAGCTATCTTGTACACTTGACATATCAAAAGTACAAATAACATCTCCTATTGAAACTGTATCACCTTCTTTAACATTAACGGTAGCTATTTCCATTCCTGTTAATGTAGAAGTAACATTTTTGGTATCTGTTGTTTGTATGGTTCCTGTTGCACTAATACTTTTGGCAATCGTTCTTTTCTCAACTGCCTCTGTTTTTATTGTTTCTTCTTCCTTTTCTTTTGGAAGAGCAACCGTAATAATACCAATAGCAAGAATAGCAATAATGATGGCTATGATAATTATTTTCTTTTTTGGTATTTTCTTAATTTTTTTCATATTGATTTGTCATAGAATAAGATTTTTATATTAAATGTAAAACAATAATATCTTACCTATATTTCTCCTTTCTTATAACATTCTATTTTTGCTTTTTGTCCGGTTTTTAAATTTTATTATATTATTATACAACCTTTTTCTCATAAAAACAATAGCAGATTTGAAAATACTGCTATTTTAAGAAGTATTTTATGTTTTACAAAATTTCTTTTACTTTGGATTTCATTACAAAATAAAATTTTAAAAGTTGCAAAAAATAAGATTGACTATCATTTTATTAAAGCATATAATATATTTATATTTTATGGGGGAATTTTAAAATGTATGATGAAAACACTTTTAAAAATTATATATTTTGGATAAAAGTAAAACGTATTTTTCTTATGGCTGTATTTAGTATCATCGGTGCATTCATTGGTGTTGCTATTAGCCAATTAGTTGTAAATATTCTTTTATTTGATCCTATTTTTAGGGTGATGATTATCACAATATCTACTCTTTTATTTTTTGCAATTTCACTTCTTATTACTACAAATACAGGAAAAGAAGTACAAGATGGTTATTGGAAAATAGCTGTTTTAAGAAAACTTACCGTTATTTCTAAAAAGCTAGATGCTCTAGAAGGTTTAGATAATTTCCTAACAAAAGAATTAGAACAAAAAAATACTAAACCTGTAAATTTACATAAATAATAATTTGTTTTTATAAATAAAATTATATAGCACTACTATCATATCAAGTAGTGCTATTATTTTATATGTTCTATAAATATTTCAAAGTTTTCTAATAAGCCTATTTTAATTTTCCATAATACATGTCGCTAAAAATACCATTTTTTTCAATTAATGCATCATATTTTCCGCTCTCTTCAATTTTTCCTTTATTTAAAACAATTATTTTATCGCAATTTTTTAAAGTACTTAATCTATGTGCTATGGAAATAATCGTTGTATGATTCTCCTTTTGAAGTTTTTCAATTTCTGTTTGAATATATTTTTCAGAAGTATTATCTAAAGCAGAAGTTGCTTCATCCAAAATTAATATTTTGGGTTTTCTTAAAAATATTCTAGCAATCGCTATTCTTTGCCTTTGTCCCCCTGATAGATTATTTCCTCCCTCAGATATCATAGCATTAAATTTTTCTGGCAATCCATTAATATAGTCATAAATATAGGCTTTTTTAGCAGCCATTTCAACTTCTTCTAAAGACACTTCTCTATCCATTCCATAACAAATATTTTCATAAATAGTTCCTGCTATTAAAAATGGACTTTGAGGAACAAGTGCAATTAATTCTGCTATGTCTTTTCGACTTAATGTATCTATATTTTTAGAATCTACTATAATCGTACCATATCCTTTTTCTAACTTACTTATCGTTTTAATAAGAGAAGATTTTCCACAACCACTTGGTCCTGCTATTCCTAAAAACATTCCTTTATCTATAGATAAATTAAAATGATTTAAAATAACTTTTTCTTTATCTTCATTATAGTAAAACATAAGATCTTCTATTTTTATAATAGGTTCGGTCTTTATAAATTGATTTTTCTCAGAAATTTCTCTATAAGAAAAATCGTTTGGTATTTCTACCATTTTAAAGAAATCTGTTGCTAAAACAGTACATTCTGATAACTCATCAAAAATTCTATGTAATTCTTCTAATGGTTTGATTAATTGATTAAAACACAAATACGCTGTTAATACACTACCTACAGATATAACATTTTTGGTTGCTAAATAAGTAGAAATTCCAATAATCAAAACTGTAAAAAATGCTTGATTAATAAATTTTAAACAATCATACATAGCCATTGCC
Source organism: uncultured Clostridia bacterium (assembly GCA_947626885.1). Classification (GTDB taxonomy): domain Bacteria; phylum Bacillota; class Clostridia; order TANB77; family CAG-508; genus Scatovivens. The sequence continues at coordinate 24,863 of CANQTX010000001.1, forward strand.
ATGTGATGCTTCATTTCTTTTTTTCTTAAAAATTCTGATTTTGTGTCAAATCTATTGGTTTCAAAATTAACACTATCCGTAATTCTAATTACTTCAATACCATTGATTAGCTCTACAATCGTACCATCCATTTGAGATTTACTCTCTAATAATTCTACTCTAATTCCTTTTTGACTACTTATTTGTTTAAATACAATCAGGATTCCTATTGGTATTACTAGCATCATTGGTAATGCTAATATAAATGGTAATGTTATAAAAATGGTAATAATAGCTGCTATGCTATTAAATATAGCTGGTGCAAAATCCATAAAAAGTAATTTTTCTAGTTTTACCGTTCCTTCTAAGCATCGATTCATTCTTCCATGAATATTACCAGTCATGTTTTCTCTAAAATAAGATAAAGGTGCCATTAATAAAGACTTTATTACCATTCCTCTTGCTCTTTTTTCTGTTCTCGTAGCTGTGTCTTCAACCATAACTCTTCTAATAATTTTTATAATCTCATTTGCAATATTAACAACTAATATTAAAATAAGAAAAGGTATTACTTTAAAAAATGCAATTTCCTTTTGTGTTAGAATATCATCTGTTAACCATCCAATAGCCTTTGGTGTAATTTGTGTTAATATAGCTGATACTATCATAATAAGAATAATGATACCGAAAGTAATTTTTTGTTTTTTATTTAATATAGCATATAATTTTTTTAATACTTCTTTTAAATTATTCTTTTTCTTATCTTTCATTGTTCATCTCCTTATACAAATTCGTTATATTATACTATAATTCACATAAAAAGTAAACATTTGTAAGGAGTTTGTTTAATAACCTGGTTTTTCTAATAAATGAAACATATTTTTCTTATATTCTTCAACACCTGGCTGATTAAAAGGATTCACACCCAATAAAGAACCTGAAATAGCACAAGCTTTTTCAAAAAAATAAATTAATTCTCCCAAATTTTCCTCATCTAATTTATCTATTGTAATCATAAAATTAGGTACATTTCCTGTAACATGAGCTAATACAGTTCCTTCCATTGCTTTTCTATTAACATAACCTAATGTTTTACCAGCTAAATAATTTAATCCATCTAAATTTTGATCATCTAGTTGAATGGTAATTTCTGAAGCATTTTCTTCTATTTTTAATACAGTTTCCATTAAATTTCTTTTTCCATCTTGAATATATTGTCCCATAGAATGTAAATCTGTAGTTAAATCTACTCCTGCTGGAAAAATTCCTTTTAAATCCTTTCCTTCACTTTCTCCATATAGTTGTTTCCACCATTCTGTTATATAATGTAATTTGGGTTCATAATTTGCTAAAATCTCTATGGTTTTTCCAGAATGATATAACAAATTTCTAGCAACTGCATATTTATAACAATCATTATATTTTAGATTAGAATCTGAATATTTTTCTTGTGCTGCTCTTGCACCTTCCATTAATTTTTCTATATTAATTCCCGCGGTTGCAATTGGTAAAAGTCCTACTGCTGTTAATACGGAAAATCTACCACCAACATTATCTGGAATAACAAATGTCTCATACTTTTCTTTATCAGATAAAGTTTTTAAAGCACCTTTTTTCTTATCTGTTGTTACATAGATTCTTTTTCTAGCTTCTTCTACGCCATATTTTGTTTCTAATACTTCTCTAAAAACTCTAAAAGCAATTGCCGGTTCAGTTGTCGTTCCTGATTTTGAAATAACATTAACAGATATATCTTTGTCTGCAATAAATTCTAGTAAATCATTCATGTATACTGGACTTAATTGATTTCCTGCATAAACAATTTGAGGCGTTTTTCTTTTTTCCTCAGACATACTATTATAAAAACTATGTGTTAAACTATCAATAACAGCTCTTGCTCCTAAATAAGAACCACCTATCCCAATAACTACTAACACATCTGAATCTTTTTGAATTTTTTTAGCAGCCTTTTGAATTCTAGTAAATTCCGTTTTATCATAATTGGTAGGTAATTCTATCCAACCTAAAAACTCTGATATATCATGTGCCTTTTCATGAAGTTTCATATGAATTTCTTCTACTTCCTGACAATATTCATTTATCATTTTATCTGTAATACTAGAATTCTCATAATTAAATTTTACCATTTTCAATCCTTCTCCTTTTTGTTCAAAGTTACATTTAGAACAAAAATCTTAAACTTGTTCTAAAATTATTTTTTCCCATACATTGTATGAATATTACAACATGACGGTTCCTTATTTTGTATTTCTTTCTTTTAAAAGAATTATATCATAACTTATTTTTTTTGTACATTTTTATAAAAATTTTTTTCTTGATTTTCTATCAATAGTATAGTAAACTCTATTTTATAAGAATAAAATTTAAAAAGAATATGTTCTTAAATAGGACACAATAATTGTTATTCTTGCTCATTTTATTGATAAAGAAAGGAAATATATCTACATGGCATTTGATGGTTTTATAACAAAAGCAATTGTTAGTGAATTAAAAGAAGTATTAATAGGTGCTAAAGTTAATAAAGTGTTTCAACCTACAAAAACAGAAGTTGTTCTAGATCTTTATCATAATGGTACACATTCTTCATTACTACTATGTTCTCACCCAGAATTTTGTAGGATTTGTTTAACAACTCACACAAAACCTAATCCTCAAAATGCTTATCACTTTTGTATGTTACTTAGAAAATACTTAGTAGGTGCTAAAATTATTCATATTTCTAACTTCGACTTAGAAAGAACTATTGAACTTCAATTTGAATGCTATAATGAATTAAATGATATAGTTATTAGAAAACTTTTTGTAGAAATTATGAGTAGACAAAGTAATATAATTCTTACAAATGAAAATAATGTTATTATTGATACCATGAAGCATTTTGATAATCCGGTAAGAGAACTCCTACCAGCTCATACTTATACTTTTACTCCAATTACCAAAAAAAGTTTTATTCATGAGAGTTTTGAAGACTTTAGTAAAACCATACAAAACAAAGAAGAAGATTTTCGGAAATTTATCTACCCTTCTTCTAAATCATTATATAGGTTTTAGCAAATCCTTTATTCATGAAGTATTCTCTCATTTGGGTATTACAGATGAAAAGAATTTTTCTAATGATAATCTTTTTACTATTTATGAATATATTCAGGCAATTCTTCATGCTATAGGAACTACACGAGTTTCTTGTAAAAAAATAGATGAAAAAGACTTTACACTTGTATTAAAAAATAATATTAATTCTCTTAATATCAATTTCTTTATTGATGAGTTTTACATTAATAGAGAACAAACTGTTAATTTCATTAATGCAAGAAATTCCTTACTCAAAATTATTTCTTCAGCCTTAAAAAAAGTTTCTAAAAAGTTAGAAAATATCAATTTAAAATTAAAAGAATGTGAAAATATGGAAACTTTTCAACTATATGGAGAACTTTTAACCGCAAATCTATATCAGATTCAGGCTGATGCTAATGTAAGTGAGATTACATTAGCAAATTATTATAATAATTACCAACCTATTCAGATTCCTTTAGATAAGAGTATTTCTATTCAGAAAAATATAGAAAAATATTTTAAAAAATATAATAAATTAAAAAATGCCCTTACAATTGTTTCTCAACAAAAAAAAGAAGCTGAAAAGGAATTAGATTATATTCAAAGTATTGTTTTTAATATAGAAAATGCAACAACAATGGATGATATTGGCCAAATTTACGAGGAAATTACAGATAATGTTACAACAAAAAAGGAAATATCCAAAAAAGAAAATAAGAAATCTACTAAAAAAAATACTAATACAAAAATGCTTTTAGAAACAACTTTGATAGATGGATTCACTGTCTATATAGGAAAAAATAATCTTCAAAATGATTATATTAGCTTAAAATTAGCTGATAAAAATGACATCTGGTTTCATACGCAGAAAATTCACGGTAGCCATATATTATTACGTAATCCAGAAAACTTAGAAATATCTGATATACCAGAAAATGTACTTTTTCAATGTGCTTGTTTGGGTAAACAAAACAGCAAAGCTGCCACTAGCTTAAATGTACCTGTTGATTATTGTCTAGCTAAATATGTAAAAAAAGCTTCAGGTGCAAAACCTGGTATGGTTATTTATACAAATTTTAAAACAATTATTGTAAAATAATATGATTTATAAAAATAAAGAATAAAGCTAACCCTTTATTCTTTATTTTATTGCTCTTTATAATGAACCTCTTATTTTATCAGTTCATACGTATCCTTTGCAATCATTAATTCTTCGTTTGTTGGAATAACATATACCTTTACTTTTGATTCATTTGTAGATATACATCCTTCTTTTCCACGAATTTGATTGGCTGTAGTATCTAACATAACACCAAAAGGCTCTAAATAGTGACATACTCTTTCTCTTGTTGCTACTCCATTTTCTCCAACACCACCTGCAAAGGTTAATATATCTAAACCACCAAGTGAAACCATATATTGTCCTATATATTGTGCAATTTTGTAAGCTTGACTCTCTAAAGTAAGAATTGATCTTTGATCTTGCATAGTGTATCCATCTTCAATATCTCTAAAATCAGATGATACACCAGATACTCCCCATGCGCCTGATTGCTTATTTAACATATTTTCTATATCTTCTGGTTGCAGATTATCTCTTTTCATAATATAAGGAATAATAGCAGGATCTATATCCCCACATCTTGTTGCCATTGGAATACCAGCCAGTGGTGTTAATCCCATAGAGGTATCTATTGATTTTCCTCCTTCTATGGCGCAAATAGAGGCTCCCTGTCCTAAGTGACAACTAATGATTTTCAAAGTATTTAAATCCTCTCCTAATAATTCTGCCACTCTTTGTGCTACATATCGATGACTAGTACCATGAAATCCATATTTTCTAATTTTATAAGTTGTATAATATCTATATGGTATTTGATATATATATGCTTTGGGAGGCATCGTTTGATGAAAAGCTGTATCAAATACTGCTACCATTGGAATATGTGGTAAAACTTTTTTAGCTGCCTTTATTCCTGCTACACCTGCTGGATTATGAAGTGGTGCTAAATCTATACATTTTTCTATCTCTTCTATTACTGCATCATCTATTAATACCGATTTACTAAACATTTCTCCACCATGAACAATTCTATGACCAACAGCACCAATATCATCAAGGCTTTTAATTAAATGATATTCTGGCTTTTGTAACACTTCTAAAACAAATGCAATTGCTTCGTCATAATCTCTTGCTATATGTAATAACTCTTCTTTGTTTCCACCAACATTTAATCTTAAAGTGGTTTTCATTCCTCCTATTCTTTCAAAGTTTCCTTTTGCCATTCTCTCATTATTATCCATATTAATCAGTTGAAACTTTAAAGAAGAACTCCCACAATTTAATACTAATATCTTCATCTATCTTTTTTCCTTTCTTATAGTATTTTTCTATACTCTATTGTATCTTATCATTTGCTTTTCATACCTATGATAGATTCTTGGTTAATTCATAAGTGTCTGTTGCTATTACAATTTCTTCATTTGTTGGAACAATATACATTTCTACCCTTGAATCATCACTTGAAATTTTTGCCTCTTCACCTCTTATTTGATTTCTATCTTTATCCAATTTTATGCCAAAGCAAGCCAAATATTTGCAAATTCGTTCTCTTTCTTCTAAACCATTTTCACCAATACCACCTGCAAAAGTTATAACATCCACTCCCTCTAAAGTTACAATAAATTTGGCTATATATTGTGCAATAATATAAGCTCTACTCTCTAGTGCCAAAATAGATCTTTCATCTCCTGTTTTAGCCATTCTTTCAATATCTCTAAAATCTGTAGAAACACCAGATACACCCCAAGCTCCTGACTCTTTATTCATAATTCTAAGCATTTCATCTGGTTTTATATCATATAATTTCATGACTGTTGGAATAATAGAAGGATCAACATCACCACATCGTGTTCCCATAGGAACACCTGCCAAAGGCGTTAACCCCATGGTTGTATCTATTGATTTACCATCTTTTATAGCACACAAAGACGCCCCTTGTCCTAAATGGCAACTAATGATACGTAAATCATTTCTGCCTAACATTTCTGATATTCTCTTTGCAATATATCTGTGAGAAATCCCATGAAATCCATATTTTCTAATTTTATAATCTTCATAATATTTATAAGGAAGTTGGTAAATAAATGCTTTTTCTTCCATTGTTTGATGAAAAGCTGTATCAAATACTGCTACCATAGGCGTATGAGGTAATAATTTTCTACACGCTTCAATTCCTGCTAAACCTGCTGGATTATGCAATGGTGCTAAAGTAATATTTTCTTCTATGGCTGCTATTACATCATTATCTATTATCACAGAATTTTTAAATTTTTCTCCTCCATGAACAATACGATGCCCCACTGCTCCAATTTCATTAAAATCATGAATTACTTGATATTCTTCACTTGTCAGCAGACTTAATATTTTCTCAATAGCCTCTTCAAAATCTCTTGCAGGATATTCTATAACAGATTTATTTCCTCGTACATTAAAACGAAGAGAAGATCTAGCACCACCAATTCTATCGTAATGTCCTTTCATAATTCTTTCTTTTTTTTCCATATCAATTAATTGACATTTTAATGAAGAACTACCACAATTTAATACTAATACTTTCATAAAGCCTCCTTTTAAAAATAAAGAGCAACGTAATAACTCGCGATACTACGATGCTCTCCTTAAACTTATTTATTTTAAACTTTCAACAATATTTTTTGTGTCTCTTGCAATTACCATTTCTTCATCTGTTGGAATAACGTATACTAACACTTGAGAATCATCTGTTGCTATTTTTATTTCTTCTCCTCTAATAGCATTTTTGTCTAAATCTAGTTTTACTCCCATCCACTCTAAATTTTCGCAAATTTTCTTTCTAATATTTATCTGATTTTCTCCAATACCACCAGTAAATACAATTGCATCAATTCCTTTTAATGAAACAGCATATTTTGCAATAAACTGTGCAATTGTTTTGGTAAATAATTCTATAGCAACTTTTGCTTTTGGTTTATCGTCTTCATAAGAAGCTAATTCTATTTCTCTAAAATCTGGATTTAATCCTGTCATACCGTATAAACCAGATTTTTTATTTAATATACGATTCATTTCCTTTGGAGAATATCCTTCTCTTTCCATAATATCTGTTACAACAGATGGATCTAAATCTCCTGAACGTGTTACCATTGCAATACCACCTAATGGAGAAAGTCCCATTGAAGTATCAATTGATTTTCCACCATCAATTGCGCAAATAGAGGCACCTTGCCCTAAATGACAAGTAACTATTTTTAAATCTTCTATTGGTTTTCCTATTAGCTTAGCTGCTCTTTTTGATACATATTGATGTGAAGTTCCGTGAAATCCATATTTTCTAATACGATATTTTTCATAATATTCATAAGGAATTGGATATAAATAATTTTCTTTAGGCATCGTTTGATGAAATGCAGTATCAAATGTTCCTACCATTGGAACACCTGGCATTTCCTTTTGACAGGCTCTAATTCCTAAAATTCCCGCTGGATTATGAAGTGGTGCCAAAGATGCACAATCTTCTATTTTTTGAATGACATCTTCATCAATTAAAACAGATTTATTGAAAAGTTCTCCACCATGAACAACTCTATGTCCTACTGCATCAATTTCTGATAGTTCTTTGATGACACCATATTCTTCATGTTTCAATTGTGCCAATATAATTTTTAATGCTTCTTCATGATTTTTTACTGGTTCTTTTATTACGTATTTTTCTCCACCCACTTTATGTGTTAAAAAAGCTTCTTGTTCTCCTATTCTTTCAAAATTTCCTTTTGCTAAAACAGATTCATCTTGCATATGAATTAATTGATATTTTAAAGATGAACTTCCACAATTGATTACTAAAATTTTCATAATTTACTCTTTTCCTTTCCGAGGGACAATCTTTCCCTATATTTATTGCGCTTGAACAGCAGTAATAGCAATAACACCTGCAATATCTTCTGCACTACATCCCCTTGATAAGTCGTTTACTGGTCTTGCAATTCCTTGACAAATAGGTCCATATGCCTCGGCTTTTGCCAATCTCTGTACAAGTTTATAGCCAATATTTCCTGCATTTAAATCTGGAAAAATTAACGTATTGGCACATCCTGCAATATTACTGTTTGGTGCCTTACTTGCCCCAACTTCTGGAACAATAGCAGCATCTAATTGTAATTCTCCATCTACTTTCATAGTAGGATAAGTTTCTTTTGCTATTTTGGTTGCTTCAATCACTTTCTCTGTTAATTCAGATTTAGCACTTCCATAACTTGAATAAGAAAGCATTGCTACTTTTGCCTCTTTTCCTACCAATTGTTCAAAACTTTTACTTGAGGAATATGCTATTTCTGCTAACTCTTCTGCTGTTGGGTTTTGATTTAAACCACAATCCCCAAATACAAACACACCTTCATTACCATAAACACAATCTGGTACAACCATTAAGAAGAATGCTGATACAAGTTTTGTTCCTGGTGCCGTTTTTAAGATTTGTAATGCTGGTCTTAATGTGTCTGAAGTAGAATGAATTGCACCAGATACTAAACCATCTGCTTCTTCCAATTTTACCATCATCATACCAAAATATACTTCATCTTTCATAAGTTCTTCTGCTTGTTCTAATGTCATTCCCTTTGCTTTTCTTAATTCATATAAGCTTTCTGCATATCTTTTGCTATTTTCAGATGTTTCTGGGTTAATAATAGTAGCTCCAGAAATATCTACTTGATTTTCTTTTGCTATTTTTTGAATCTTCTCTTCGTTACCTATTAAAATAATTTGTGCATATTTTTCTTCTAAAACTGTTGCAGCTGCTATAATGGTTCTCGCATCAGAAGCTTCTGGTAGTACAATTTTCTTTATTTGTTTTTTTGCTCTTTCTTTCATTCCTTCTATAAAATTCATTTTTTAATTCCTCCTCATTCTACATCTTAGTCATTATATATAAGTTTCTTAAGAAAGTCAATTTTAAATTTGAACATTTTAACAAATACTAGATAAATTTTAAAGCTTATTTTTGAATCGAGTAACATAGAAAATTTTAATAGATGAAATCTTGATTCTCTCACACCATGAAAAAGGTTGCTTGCTTTCTTAAGCATAGCAACCTGATTTCTAGTGTGTAATTTTTAGATTAAAAAATTTTAATTTAAAATTGTTTAGTAAGTCCTATAATGGACTCCCTCACTTCTGTCAATGATTCCGGACTTGGTATACAATGTATACCATTGTCCTAAGGCCATTACACCCGATGTAACCTCTCGGTTATAACTATTAGCCGATGAATATATGTTTTCATAGTAATTCCCAGAGGAATCTATCCAAGCAACAGTTTCCTCTGCATAACTGCTATAAAAAGACTCTACACCCTCTGCCAGCTTTTTTGAGAAAGTGTCTGATAAAATATACAGTTTCTTCTCTACAGTTTCATAGGCAAGTACCGAGTGTTCCTCTTCTCCGTAAATATTGTGGATTTTTAACCAAATACCTGGATATGGGGTCTCTACATCATTGCCTACATTTTCGAATGTGTCAAAATACATATATACTTTTTCATTGATGATCTCTTTTTCTGGACTTTTTTTCGTCCAGTCTATAAGTATTTCTTGGTGCGTGATGTAATTTATGAATCGCACTTTTTCCTTACCTTCCATTCGGTAGTCGAATACATACTCCGATAATATTTCCTCTTTGCTTTCATCAATATCAAGCTTTATAAGCTTATTATTGTTATAGAATAAAAGCTTATTTTCGACAATTGCTATCGGATAGATATTTTTTACCCTTCCGTATTCTATCGAAAAGGTGGACTCATTCAGGTAGATCCTTTTTATTATTTTTCCAAATTGCCACTGATTGAATGTTCCATCGTCTCCAACCAACACACTATCCTTTAAGTCCACTATATATTTGGATTCATCAAACCTATATGGAAGATGTATATTTCCCAAAAGGTCTCCCTTGTAATAAATTTGACTTCCTTCCATAGTATAGCCTGAGGGAATTTCTTTCCCTGAATTTAATATTTCCTGTACATGCTGAAACCGTTCCTTTGGAACAATACCTGACTCGCTTACCGCAAATACTCCTGCTAAAAAGAGCAAAAATATTGTTATAAGAAGTATTTTTTTAATTTGCATAAAATTCCTCCTGTTAAATTTTACTTTTTAACCTTCTTCTTACACACTTTTGAATGCAGACATCCATGGTAGTCTTTGATGACTATTCAAAAAATCTCATCCACAATGAGTATATCATTATTTACATAATTTTTCAAATACTATTTTCTTAAAACATATTTTTATCCAATGTATCATTTGATCTTTCTATGCTTAAACTAACCTATTTTTTAGCTTCCCTACAATACTGATTTACTGGACATATTGTACATTTAGGATTTCTTGCACTACATATATTTCTACCATGCCATACAAAAAGATGATTTACATCATAGTAATATTCTTTCGGAATTTGTTTTAATAAATCCTGTTCTATTTTTTCTGGATTAGTCTGTTTTGAAAATCCCATTTTATTAGCAATGCGTTTTGCATGTGTATCTACTGCTATTCCTTGAGGATTATGGAAGGCTTCCAACATAATGACATTCGCACTTTTCCTTCCTATACCTGGTAAGCTCTGCAATTCTTCCATTGTTTCTGGTACAACACCTTTGAAATTTTCCAACAATTTCTGACTACATGCTTTTATATTCTTAGCTTTATTTTTATAAAACCCACATGGATGAATTAATGTTTCTAATTCTTTGATGCTAATCTCTGCTAAAGCTTGAGGTGTATTATATTGTTTAAATAAATCAGGTGTAGTTTTATTAACCCTTTCATCTGTACACTGTGCTGAAAGCATAACCGCTATCATTATTTCAAATGGTGTGGTAAAGTCTAAACTACAGGTAGCATCTGGATAATACGTTTTTAAGATTTTTATAATTTCTATTGCTTCTTTTTTAGATTTCATTTTTTTCTCCTTGTATAATTGCTCAATTATGAAAGAAAACAGCTTAAAAATAGTAAACTATCTTTAAGCTGTTTCATGATTTTTATATTATTGTTCCTTAGTAGTTACATTCAATTCTTCTGTTTTTTTCTTGCTAAATATAGATATAACAATATATCCTAAACCTAGTAACACAGCAATTATTGACAAAATTGAACCTACTATTGGAATATATTCTATTGCCTTTACCACTAAATAGATAACAGCCGTTCCTATAAATAATGCTACCTTCTGATTTGCTTTTTCTTTTAATGCAACAGATGCTATTACAAATGATGCAACTAATTTTGAAACATATATCATACTAATATAAATAAACAATAGTATTATGCCTAATGATAAACCAAATACCTGTGTAAAACAAATCAACGCAATGATCGGACAAAGTATCAATGTTAAAAGTCCTATTCCTAATGTCTTCAATGTACTTTTAGTTGTAATGGATTTATTTGCTTCTCTTAATTTAGTATTAGCTATTACTAAGAAAAGAGCAATTACAACAGCTTTTACAATTATAGTTAATATACTTGTTAGAATCGTTTGTAATGAATTGGCTTCCTCCGTTACATTACTCTCTACAAATTTTGTATAATGCACATCTGCAATATGTGCACTTTGTGGTATGTTCGTTTCTTCACTAGACATATAAGAGAATTTTCCACCTATGATAGTATTATCTGCTATTTGAATCTGATTTGCTAGCATGGTTAAATTTCTTCCAATTGCTCCCTTGAAAGTAAAATTATCTCCTAAAATATAAGCATTTCTTAAAATATCCGTATCTGTATTGAGATTCACCGTACTGCCTAATATATATACATCATTAGCTTGCCCATTAAATACAATATTTTCTGCACCTATGTAAGCTGTTCCATTAATAATCGTATTTTCTATATCAATATCATTTGCCATTAAGAATACATTTCCATCAATCATAACATCTGTTAAAGTAATTTTTTCTGCTAACACATAGATATTACCATTAACATTTTGTGTTAAATGATATTCTCCTTCTTGTATCTGAAATATGTCGTCGTTGTAAGTGTTATTTGTATTACCAATCTCATTCATTGGATCTTCTGAAATTAATGCAATATCACCTTGTACAGCATCTATAACACCATCTCTTAAATACTCCTCACTAATAGGATTAGTAACTTCTGTTGTTATTTCATCTGTATTCATATTGGTTTCTTGATTTTCTTCTGTGGCATAACATGCAGAAATCATTCCTGTTGCAATAGTACATACCAACAATACAATAAATATTGTTCTTATCCATGTTTGTTTTATCAGTCTCATGTTCTTTTTTATGATATTTTAAAAATATCATATCTCCTTTCTTTATTATTTATATTAGTTACCATGATTATATATTATATCATCATGGTATGCTAATCCAGTTTTAAATTGGCTACTGATTCTTTAAAATTATCTGAAGATGTAACATAATTACCTGCCACTAAAATATTGGCACCTGCTTCTTTAACCAACTTCGCTGTTTTATCATTGATTCCACCATCCACTTGTATATCAATATCTATATGATTTTGTGTTACATATTCTTTTAATGCTCTTACTTTTTCTATTGTACTAGGAATGAGTTTTTGCCCACCTTTACCTGGTACTACTGTCATAACCAAAATCATATGCACATATGGTAAAAAAGGTTTAATAACATCAATACTTGTATCAGGACTAATAGCAATACCAACTTTTATATGATTTTCTTTTAACATTTTAATAATAGTTTTAACACGTTCTATATCTTTTACAGCTTCTATATGAAAAGTGATTCTATCTGGCTTTAGGCTTAAATATTCTTCAATATGTTGTTCTATATCTTCCACCATAAAATGAATATCCAAAGGAATATTACTAATATGAGAAATAGTTAACGCATAATTTTTCATGATATCTATTGTATTTTTTTCTACAAATTTTCCATCCATCACATCAATATGAAAATAATTTATTTTAGCTACTTCCAATTCGTATAATGCATGCACTACATTATCTGTATGCATTGTTAATAAAGAAATCGATATTTCTACCATATACCCCTCACTACAACCATTTTATTGTACATTAATCGTTTGACTACCTTTATTAAAATCTACTGTCTGCGTAAACTTTGTAACACCATCTACTTTCACCTTTACTTCTTTTACACCTGACGTTGTCCAAGATTTCGAAATATCCGTTTTGGTTTTTTTATACGATTCGTTCAAAATTGTATCTTCTCCAATTTCTATTACAACTATAGCCTCTTCCACCTCTGGTGTTTCTGATACTGATACTGTATTACCATTCTCATCTACTGTTGTATTCGTTGTTGGTGCTGGTTCTGTATAGCCTATTAAAGATTTTAAATTAACATTTACCGTAACAGTTGCTTTGACTGGTTGTTTATTCACTACAATCTCAACTGTTTCTCCTTCTTTTATAACTTTTCCTGCATTAACACTTTGTGAAATAACTACTCCATCAGATTTTGAAGCATTTTCTTGATATGTCACATTAACTACAATACCACTATCTGTTAATGTTTTCTTAGCAGCATCTTCTGGCATTCCTAAAACACTAGGAATTGTTACATCTTTATAAGCACTTCCTTTACTAACTGTTATCTTTACTTCAGTGGCTGCTGTTATTTCTTCTCCTTCTCCTGGGTCTACATCTAACACAATATCTGCTTCTACTTTTTCACTATTTTCTTCTATTACTTCATATTTTAATTCTAATGTATCTAATTCTGCTGTTACATCATCAATATTTTTTCCTACCATTTTCTTCGGTAAGGTTACTATTTTTTGCCCTTTGCTGATAACTAATGTAATTGCTTTTGTAACATTTACTTTAAAATTGGCTTTATATTCTGGCACTTGTGATATAACATATCCCTCTTCTACATCGTCACTATATTCTTCTTCAATGGTAATATCTTTAAATCCTAAATTATTTAGTTTTTCAATTGCTTCTTCTTTTGTCAATGGTTTTTCATTATTATATCCTGCTACATTTGGTACTTCTGCTTCATTGGGTCTTGTTGTATTTAATACAGCAATTGTACCATACATAGCGCCAAAAAAGAGTAAAATAATAGCAATTATTATCGTGAGTGGTTTTGCCCATTTATGTTTCTTATAAAAAGCTCTTATATTTCCTTCTTTCTTTTCCTCCTCTTTTGTGGATTTTCTATCTTGATTGCTCTCCCTTTCCAAATCATAAATGGTTGGTACTTTTTGTGTAGGAGAATCTTCTCTTAATTTTTCTAAAACAACAAAATCTTCATCTGGTTTCTTAAGTGCTAAAGATAAATCTTCTAACATTTGTGTTGCATTTTGATAACGCAAATTAGGATCCTTTTGCATTGCTTTTAAAATAATTTTATCTACACTAATAGGAATATTACTATTATATTTTAACGGATCAATTGGCTCTTCTTGAACTTGTTTTAGTGCAACTGATACAGGTGTATCTGCATCAAATGGCACCCTACCTGTTAGCATTTCATACATCACTACACCTAAAGAATATAAATCTGATTTAGCATCTGTAAATCCTCCCCTTGCATGCTCTGGAGAGAAATAATGCACTGATCCGATTGTAGTTCCAAATGCTGTAATTGTTGAATTTGAAACGGCTTTTGCTATACCAAAATCTGTTACTTTGGCAATACCATCTTCTGTTATAATAATATTATGTGGTTTAATATCTCTATGAATAATATTATGTTTGTGTGCCATTTCTAATGCTGAAGCAATTTGCATCGCAATATTAACAGACCATTTCCATGAAAGCATACCATCTTCTACAATAATCTCTTTCAATGTTTTACCTTGTATTAATTCCATAACAATATAATACAAATTATCTTCATTACAAACATCATAAATAGAAACAATATTAGGATGTGTTAAACTTGCTGCAGATTGTGCTTCTGTATTAAATTTTTTAATAAACTCACTATCTGTTGTAAATTCATCTCTTAATACTTTTACTGCTACATATCTATTTAGAACATGACATTTTGCTTTATAAACTGTTGCCATACCGCCATTGCCAATCTTCTCTAAAATTTCATATCGATTATTTAACATTTTACCTATTAGATTCATTTTTAACTCTCCTTAGTTTTTTTCACTAAATTCAATATTATCAATGATGATTGCTGTTATATTATCATATCCACCAAGCTCATTTGCTTTATCTATCAGTGCTTGTGTTGGATTTTCTGGATTATTTAATAATAGCGTATATATTTCTTCATCTTTCACCATATTCGTTAAACCATCTGAACACATTAATAAGATATCATCTTTTAGGAATCCTTTATATAAAATATCCGGTTCTACAAGTGAGTGACAACCAAGTGCTTTCACTAACATGTTTTTTTTAGGATGATAATATGCTTCTTCTTTTGTAATTGTTCCTTCTTTTACTAATTTTTCCACATAACTATGATCATTTGTTAATTTACGAATAATATTTTTTCGAATACGATATACTCTACTATCTCCTACATGCCCTATAAATACGTTATTATTATATATTATTGAAACATCCAAAGTAGTACCCATATCATGCAATTCTTCATTTTCTTGTGCTTTTTCATACACAATCATATTAGCATACTCGATAGCACTGTTAATAAGATGCAATATTTCTTGTTTTTCTTTTTTGATATTCTTAAAATTATTAGTGATATACTTTTTAACATTTTCTACTGCTAACGTACTAGCAATTTCTCCACCAGTGTATCCACCCATACCATCGGCTAATATAAATAACTTTACCTCATCCTTTTCATCTGATACAAAATATCTGTCCTGGTTCATTTCTCTTGCTTTTCCCGTATCAGATTTTGCTAAGATTCTCACCTGTATCACCTCCTATTCTTTCATATTTTGCTTTCTAAGTTGTCCACAAGCGGCATTTATATCGGTTCCTAATTCTCTTCTAATGGTAGTAATAATACCATGGTTGTTTAAATAGTCTCTAAATTTTATAATATTCTCATTTGTACTCTTGGTATAAATTCCTTTTTCTATAGGATTAATAGGAATCAAATTGACATGTGCTAGCATTCCTTTTAGTAAATTCACTAATGCTTTTGCATCTTCTATATTATCATTATTATCTTTTGCTAATGCATATTCAAATGAGATTCTTTTATTAGTTTTTTTTATATAATACTGGCAAGCTTCCATTAATGTTTCTATTGGATAAGTTTGATTAATCGGCATCATACTACTTCTGATGGAATTACTAGCAGCATGAAGTGAAATAGAAAGTGTGCATTGTATCTGTTTATCTGCCAATTCATATATTTTAGGAACTATTCCACTCGTAGAAATGCTAATATGCCTTGCTCCAATATGCAATCCTTTAGGATGATTGATAATCGCAATGGCTTTCATCAAATGATCAAAATTATCTAACGGTTCTCCAATTCCCATAAAAACAATATTTGAAATAGTAATCTTTTCATCTCTCTGGATGGTTAATATCTGCTCTATTATTTCTCCAACTTCCAAATTCCTAACAAAAGGAATCCCTGTAGAAGCACAAAATTTACATCCCATTTTGCAACCTATTTGTGATGATACACATATTGTATAACCATGATGGTACTGCATTAATACAGCTTCTATCATATTGTGTTCTTCGTCTTGAACATCTAACAAATACTTTTTAGTACCATCAATAGATTCTAATTTATGTACAATTTTAAATAAACCTAATATATAATTTTCTTCTAATCGTCTTCTTAAATCTAAGGAAAGATTCGTCATTTCTTCAAAACTTGTTACATTATCTTGATATAACCATTTAAATATTTGTTCTGCACGAAAAGGCTTTTCTCCTATAGCCATCATTTCTTTTTTTAAATCATCTAAATCATAATTTTTGATTGATTTTTTCAAATTTTCCTCCAATTTGTCTTACCATCTATCAGGTTATTTATATCACAAAACATCTGCCTTTACAATATTTTTTTAGAATTTATTAAAAGTGAATATGATTCATTTTGTCGATTCGTTTTTCATACAATTGTTTATATTTGTCTTATCCAAACTTAGTTTCTTCACTAGAATATTCTTCTGGTTTTAAACCAACTCTATTTTTCATATATAAAATTAGTACCATTACTACAAATGTAAACATAATCCCTATAACAATAATGGCATTGGCTGTATTGGTTATTCTTAATAAGTATGAACCTATAAAACCAATGAGCACTCTAAATATATTTCTGCTAATGCTATTGACTGCATAAATTTTAGGTAAAATACTTTCATTTGTAAAATTTTGTAAATATCTTGTTGTTAATACTCCATGTACACCTTTTATAAATTGTAACACTATTAAGGTTAAAACAATCATACCAATTGATAAAATCATATTCAATTGTAATATTCCTACCAATCCAATTATCCAAATACATAACAAAGTAATTATTAAAATTGTTTTTAAAGATTTATTTTTTAATTTATTATGAAAAACTAATTGCCTTTTAGCTCCTATACCAGATGATATGTCTTTAATGGCAGAAATAATAGCTATAACAGTTGCAACTGCTCCGAGATCTGTTAACAAACTTGTTATACAAGTATTCATTAAACAAAAGATTCCCCAAATAATACCCGAATATAACAATAAAGCTTTTAATCGGTTGGAATGTAAAATGAATTGAAAAGAATACACTAAATCCCTGAAATAGTCTTTTATTTTTATATTTTCAGATTTTGATTTTGCTTGTTTTATCTCCTCAAATCCTAACGAAATCATACTAGCCATGATAGATATCAAGAAAGATATTATTATGGGAATATAAGGATTTATTTCATATAATATTCCAGCTGTAATAGATGATATAGCTGAAAAAAAATAATAGTTTTTTAATCCTTTTCCTTCTATCTTTGAATAAATTTCACTTTTCATTGTTGTTTCTGGTATAGAAACATTTAATAAACTCGTATCAGATGTATCTTTTAAAGAAAAACCTATTGCATCAAAGAATTGTGCTAAAATAAGTGTACTGATATTCTGACAATTCAAAATGGTAAAAACAAACGCAGCTAAAAATAAATTAGCCAAAACCGTACACTTTTTATTTCCTAATTTATCAATCAACATAACAGCAGGAATTTGTAAAATCATCATAAATAATGCATAAACAGATGAACCTAGTACAATATCTGCAGCTGTTAGTCCTTTTACTTCTGTTAAAAACATAAATTCTATAGCATAATAGAAAATATGATCCATTGATAGCATTCTATATAATGCATAAATTTTCATATTATGTTTTCTCACCTGTGATACTTCTTCTTTCATTTGTGACTCCTCAATTTATAATCTCCTGTATATTTTAAATCATAAAATTGTTGCTCATTAGACAAAAATTTACTTATTATACTGATGTTATATCATAAATGCTTTTTTTTGACAATATGTATCTTATTCAAAGCCATTTATCCTCTTATGATCTTCATTTATTGAATAACTTTCTTACAGGAATTTCTATTAGTAATTCCACTTTTCTTATCCCATACAATACCTGAAAAACAATTTCTTGCCATTGATAAATATGATTATACTGCTTATGATAATACATTTTACTTTGATGAAGTTGTTTTACTTTTTGATAATAATTCATTGCTTTCCCGATGGTTTGACTTTCATAATGTATAAATGTTTCACTATTTAAACTGATTATTTTATACTTTTTTTCTTTTAAACGCTTTGCTAAAATATCTTCTTCATAAAATAAAAATACGTTTTCATCCAAAAGACCTATTTCTTTTAGCACTTCTGTTTTGATAATAAAAAAAGCTCCTGAAATGGCCTCGACCTCCAATTCTTCTTGTTCAAAGTCTTCTTTTGTATATTCTCCTTTTCTTAAATATTTATAAAATATTATTTCCAATATTCTTGTAGCATGTATGACATCTAGTCCAAAAGTTCTTATTTTCCATGCACTTCTTCGAATAGGTTTATTTTCTTTATTAAACATTCTTGGTGCCACCACAGCAACTTCTTGGTAATTTTCAAGTATCTCTAGGCAATGCAAAATAGCAGTTTCTTCTACTATAATGTCTGGATTCGATATAATCATTGCGTCATATGTTTCTCCTCTTTGTTCTAAATAATGTATACCAAAATTATTGCCATAACCATAGCCACCATTTTTTTGAGATTGTATAACAGCTACTTTTTCATTTTCTAGTTGTTTTAATTTTTGAAAAGCACCTGTAGTAGTAGATAAATTATCTACTACTACAATTCTATGAATTACATTATACTTTTGTATTTTGTTAACGTACTGTAAAGTTTCTTCCTCATCATTATAATTAACAATAATAGCTGCTACTTTCATGTTATCTCCTATTCAAATTTTTGCTATATGCATTTTTTATAATACTTTTACTTTTATTTTTTCTTTAAAATAACACCTGCTTCATTTTGGAATACCAATTCATATGTATCTGTTGTTTGATAAGTATCTCCTGTAAATAATACAAAATAAGTTTTATCTTTATTTTCCATCCAATCATCAATACTTGTTTCTACTACTGCTGTTTGTAAATCATTAATAGATTCTCCACCAGATGGTATTCTTGAAATAACATATATCCAAGCTTTACAATTGGTATTCATACCGCCTACTAGCATATTTTTTAATGTCATTCCTTCAACATCTCCCATAGCTTCTGCTAATTTTACTCTATTGGCATCTACAATACAAGAAGCATTAATATTTTTTACTGTTTGAACATTTGTATCATAATAAATTCCTGCCAATTGACCAGCTTTTACATAATCCATTAAACCGGGATATTTCATTTGTACTCTTTCTTCAAATTCCGTAACACTACACAATACAATAGCTACAAACATAGTTAAAAAAGATAGCATATATACTTGTAATTCTATATTTTTTGCATCATTACACATAACTTCAATCGCAATATAAACCAATACAATATACAAAATATAATAAATTTTATAATAATAATAAGATGATACTATTCCAATAGCTAGTCCAATCAATGATAAAAGTGTTTGTCCACCAATCATTATCAATGCTATTAACATAGGATGTATTTTTTTTGTTTTGATAGCTCGATAAAGAAATAAAATAACAAATGGTACATAAAACAAGAAATCAACATATAATCCTTTATAAATGCCACCTTCAAACCCTATAGCATCTGTTAATTTGTTTTGCGTTTCTACAGTAAAAGTAGGAATCACTAGATATAGAATACCTATCATTGTTACAACTAATAATAATCCTGTTAAAATCATAGTGTTTTTTTTGAATAATTTATGTGATTTATCTTTATCCAATAGAAAGGCATTTATACAGATAAAAGCAAACATTGCGGGTACAAATAAACAATAAGAGAAAATAATACCTATTCCTATTATAACTATCAATCCAATCTGTATCCACAAATCTACCTCACCTGTTTGATACATTTTTGCTAAATACAACATAGCTGTACAAAAGACAATTGCCACACTTAAATAAGAGAACCCATAAAGTAGACTTGTATAAGGATAAGCAAAAGCATACAATATTAAAAATACCATTCCTACACTAAATTGATATTTGGATTGTAATTTATCTATAATTAATAGATAAAAAGCTAATGCATTTAAAGTAAATATACCTATTTCAAAATATTTGAATGTGATAAAATCTTTAGCATCTGTCAAAATAGTTTTTACCGTATTCATTAAAATTCCTGTATTGATATAAGCTCCTGGTTGCATTGTTAGAAAATTATATCCTGTTGTATTATCAATTTTGGAAAGAATCATCATATGATCTGCAAAATTTGTTGCCGCACTGTAATGCATACATCCATCAACAGATGCTGTTGCGATGGTTCCATCATAAGGATGATATTGTTTTATACTAGCAAATCCTGCAATTCCTATACAAATAAAAACAGCTATTATATCTCTTTTTCTTATAAAGTATTTTTGCCTGTCTTTATCTCTAACTATTTTTATGATGCACAATACCATCATTACAACATTAACAATGGATAAACACAGTAAATTAGTATAAATACCAATACTACCTAATAATAAACATACTGCAATGTTATACGCTAAATATATTATAATACTAAGAATAATCCATCCTATTAAATTTTGTTTACTTTCTGATTTCTTCATCCATAAGAAAGCTATGATTAAACTCAAAGTTGTTATCATATACAAAATTCCCATAACTTTTACCTTTTCTCTTTCTATTTTTCTTATTTTTAGATAAATTTACATTGGTTTTTTCACTGCTTATATTATTATACATGATGATTCACTTTAGCAATAAATCCATTTTCATTTTCTAATAAAATTTCAATATTTTCATTTTCTCTTACAAGTTCCATTTGTTTTTGATAAAGTTTTAATTTTTCCTGATCCTTTGATACTAATTGCATAATATACTTTTTGCTTGTATCTAAAAGTGCATCCTGCACTGTATAAATAGTACTATCTTGCACAAAAATTTCGTATGGTATTGTATCACTCGTAATCTCTGACATAGCCGTTGCCCATATTCTTGTATAATACCCATTTGTTATTAATTCTAAGTTATCTGCACTTAAATCTGAAATATGATCTCTTGCATATGTTACTAATTGTATTTCATTGGCATTAAGATTCTGTTCTAAATCAATTAATTTTCTCTGATCGCAGTTTTCACTATAATACATACCTACTAAATTAGGAAGTGCATGTTTTTGTTCTTCTCCAATGACACCTCCAGCTTTTATTAAAACCCAACTACTAACAAATAATCCCCAAATCACAACATAAACCGTTCCCGTTACACGCAATATAGGCATAAACTTAGAGGATAGTTTTTCAAACCATTTATCTAGTTTCAGTTTACTAAATATTGCTTTTACATTAATTCTTTTTATCACTTCTCCTAGAGTAATATATAACACTAATATTATGTATAAATAAATTTTTACAATAGAAAAAATATCTTTTCCTTTCAATATTAAAATAGGATATAGTAATAATAATAGAATAAAATCTATTCGAAACATTTTATCATTGACATATTGATTGACAATATCTATTGCCACTATAAAAACAACCATCCAAATAATAAAATACATTTTTAACATATAATATCTTGATACAAATCCATATAATCTTCCTAAGCAGATTAGTGCCAAATATCCCATAAGAACCACAGAAAAAACATCCATATAACGTAATTGTTTTTTCTGAATTCTTTTAATTACTTCTACAGCATAAATTAAAGCAAAAGGAATGTATGGTAAAAAGTTTCGATATTTTTCATTGTAGATTCCTCCCTCTACTTTTAAAGCATCAATTAAATTAGTTTGTCCTTCAATAAAAAATGTTGGAACAACTAAATATCCAATACCAACAAATGCAATGATCAAAAGCATTATGGTTATGATGCATGTATTTTTCTTAAAGAATTTACCATACGTTTTTCCCTCTTGTGAAAAATCTTTTAAAAATACATAAATACATATAGCCGCAAAAATAGCTGGCACAAATAAACAATACGAAAAAGTAAGACCAGTTGCTAACATACCTATTAAGCAAAATATCAATACCGAGTGTACTTTTTCTTCTGTATATAAATACTCTACTACTGTGAGCAACATAGCTACCATAGCAATACCAACAGATAAATAAGAGAATCCATATATCCAAGAATTATAAGGATATCCATATATATATAAAGCAAATAAAATAAGACTTGCTACTAATCCTCTTTTTGTCTGTATTTTATCCATAAATGCACTGTAAAATGCTAGTCCGCCTAAGAACATAACCATTGTTTCAAAAATTTGATAAATATACACATGATGCATATGAGTTATATTATGAATCACATTCATAAAAATGCCATCATTAATATATGCACCTGTTTGCATAACATTAAAATTGAAGAAAGTTTTATCTTCTACATGAATAAAAAGCTTTAAATGATCTGCATAATGTTTTGCTGCTCTATAATGAACAGCTGAATCTACTGCATAATGTGTTACATCTCCCTGATATATATAGATATCTTTTATAAACATTACTGTAAATATTACTAAAATAATACATATACCAACAATATCTATTTTTCTTACAAAATATGCCTGTATTTCTCGAAATTTAATACATCGATAGCCTAGTACAATGGAAAAAGCCAAATTTATTCCACATAATAATAGTATATGTGCAGTGATGTTACATAAACCTAACACCATTCCCAAAACAATATTATAGGCTAATAAAGAAACTACATAAATCATTAACCATTTTATAAAATTAAGCTTTTTATCTGACTTCTTAAAAGCCATAAAGCTAATTCCTAAAATTATTAATGTTAAAATATAAAGTATCCCCATAAAATTCTCCTTCTTTTACAACATTTTTATACTCTCTACCATTTTTTATTTTTCATATTTCTTTCAGTTTTGCTCATATTTTATATTTTTAAAGAATGTTCCCTATTTTTAGCGTTGTTTTTTTGTATTTTATGCATAATAACTCTTGTTACAATTCCGTATAAAACAAACTGTATAGCCAATGTTACTGTACAAGAAAAAGTAGCTCCATTAATACCAAACTGCTTTACTAATATATTCGATCCTATCCATGCAATTACCATTGATACGATATAAATGACAAATTGTATAAAAGTATGTCTAATCGTTGTTAATACTACCAAATTAATATAAGAAATCGCATAAAAGATGTACGAACCTATAATGACGCATAAATTTATTCTGTAAGCTAATAATTCTACACCATAAACTAGTCCTAAAAATTCTGGTCCTAATAAGTAAGCTGCTCCTACTGCAAATACTCCAAAAGCAATGACGATACATTTAATTTTTAAAGTAATTATATGAAATTGTTTAAAATTTTTTTCCTCATATAATTCTTTTAATTTACTTAAAAATGGCATCACGATAAATTGCGTAAATAATGTCATAACAGTTGCCGGCATCATAATATAACCATATATAGCTTGTATGTCTTCTGTTAAAAAACTATCAATTGCATATTTGGGTGCATTTAAAATATATATTCCTGCAAATGAATTAGCAAATACAAAAAACTCATTTTTTAAAATAGATAACACATTTTCTCGATTAATCTTTTCTGTTTTATCTATTAAAATACGACCAATCAATAAATAATCAAATTCAATAAGTACCAATGCATTAACAATAATTAATGCTAGACATGCATAAATTAGGTTATGTGTGAACCCATCAACAACTAAGAATAACACCACGCCTACCAATCCTTTTATCGTTAAAGATTGACCTGCTTTGTACAAAATACCATTCTTTTGCATAATACCATATAAAATATCTGAAAATGCCTCTATTCCCTTAAAAATGGCTAGTAATATGAATACTTCTGTTTTAAAAGGTGTATATTGTTTTATACTTAAAAATACTATTGCACCAATAAGCATAATGCCACAAGTAAGTGCTCTATTGCAAATATAATCTTTATCTGTTATTTTTTCTTCTATATCTGTTACCTGACAAAGTCTTCCTGAATATAGTGCCAATGTATATAGGATGGTAGAAGTAGCATAAGCAATGGAAAAAATTCCTGCTATCTCTAACCCATTTATTCTTGTAACAATGATTAAGAAAAATAAAGAATTAAAAGAGTTCCATCCTGTACCCAGTGTATTCCATATAAAATTCTTTAAAAATAATTTTTTATCATTATCCATGAATGATTTCTACTCCTAATTCATTTATCATTTATAAAATTCCTATCAAAAAAATCACTCGTAACATTAAATCATCTATTGTTCTTCTGCGCAATTTTTTAGGATAACACGCTTTCTGAACTGCTGTAGAAAAGTGATATGTTTCATTAGAAAATAAATCAATTATTTTCTGATTTTCTGGACTTAATTTTTCATAATATATTGTTTTAAAATTAATCATCTGTTTTTTAATATCTTTTATGCCATGATTACATAATAAATTTTTCACTCTCCATAATAATAATTTTATATATCCTTGCCCTTCTGAAGTAGCATTAGTCTTCATTCTTCTATATTTTACAGTTGTTACATTATCATATGCTACATTTCCCATACCTATACAAATCAAATATGTCCACCAATCATGAAAAAAGCAGGTCTTTGGAGGATTTTCTACAATTAAATCTCTTGTCTTTTGATTAATTGTCATAGTCATTCCTTGTGTCACACATTCAAATAATGCATTTCTAAAAGAAAACTTTCGATTCGTTTCACCATATCCTAATAATTCCATATTTTCATTATAATAATCGGAATTCCCAAAAGCCATATTGGGTTTATTATTGTCTAACTGATTTAATGCGTGTACTGCCAATGCAATTTTATTTTCAAGCCAAATATCATCTTGGTCTGCATAAGCATAATAATCCGCTTTTGCTATTTTTAATAATGTAAAAAAACTTTTAATAAATCCTATATTTTTTCCTTTTATTAAATGAATATTATCATACTTTTTTTGATAGTCCTCTATCATACTAACTGTATCATCTGTAGAACCATCATCTCTTACAATTACTTCAATATTTTTATATGTTTGACATAATATAGAATCCATTTGTTCTTTTATAAATTTTGCTCCATTATAAGTAGACATTAAAATAGCTACTTTTTTTTCTTCCATTTATGTTTCCTTCCCTATCCTCTTTACCAAGTATAGTTACTATGAGTATTGATTTGCCATGTTAATTTACACGAAAAATATACATGCCATCTTCGTAGTACACTTGCTCAAATGTTTTATCAAAATTTTTTTGATTTATATCTTCTTTTGAAAGAATATACTGTACATTCAATTTTTCTAAATCTTTATAATTTAAGTGAATAGCAATATTATCTGCATATAATAATTCTACTGTTGACTCTGTATCTACTATATCAAAATTAATATGTGCATATCGATTATATGTTATCTCATTTTCTTTGGCTTTATCTCCTAAAATTGTTTCAAACATTGCCAAATTAGGATATACATTCGTTGAATTTAATGTACGAATACCATTAGCTACTGAATAATCATTTATATACCATCCAGTATCATTAACAACCCAAATTGCTTCTGGATTTTCTTCTCTTATTTCTTGCATCTTTATAGCCACTGGTTTCGTATAGAATATATCTGTTGTTCGAATCACAGGATTTACTCTAAGCCCTGTAATCAAAGCAATGGCTATCAATCCATATATTGTATAATTCTTTATTTTTTCATTTTGCATATTCAAAATGCCAAAGATAGCCACTAAAAAGATTTCTCCTCCTGCTAATATCTTAAACTTATCAATATATGGGAACCCACACGTTTTTTTTGCTTGATAAATAATATATATGGTAGCAAAACCTGCTAAATAATAAGTTAATTTCTTGGGAATCCATTTATCATCTAATTGAATGCTTCCCATAAGGTAAATTAACATATAAATATTTAATGTTCCTAACGCTATTGTAGCTCTTGGCGCTGTGGCATTAGACATTAATGTTATTTTTGCCAATATCTCTGGAAATCCATATTTACACCATATTGTTAAAAAAGCACTAGCAACCAATGTTGGTAACCAAAAAGATAAATTTTTTTTATTACGAATCACATACACTAGTCCTAATAAAATTGGAATCGGGAAAAAAGATAACATACTAGCATATTCACATGGATTAGGAAAATCTTCAAATGTAAAGAAGATATTATAAAAATACGCATATAAAGTAAAGGTTCCGCCTCCTGTTTCACATCTATCTCCCGGATAAGCAGTATGACTAACAGCTGCAATAGTATCTTTTGATAACATATACCATCTTCCCAATAATAAAACAATGCAAAGAATGGTTAAAATGATAACTGCTATGTCATGTTTTGATATGCGATATCCTTTTTGAAAATTTTGTATTATCATCCAAATAGCAATCGCTAAAAATACATAAGCAAATGAGACTTGCCATGCAGGATATAAAACAAATACATAGGCTAAGCATGAAGATATTAGTCCTATAGCACATACATATTTTTTCCATTTTTTATCTGTATTCATAAAAGTATTTACTAATACCAGTATAATTTGTCCCCAAATTAAAGTATCCATGCAATACCACCATTGCACCGCTGCTGAAAAAGTAATCACAATGGCACCACATAATGAAAGTTTTTTGTTTTTGTTCGTTAAGATGAGACATAATTCATATGCTCCTAATAGCATAGCGGTTATTCTTGCATACCAATAGAAACTGAATCCGGCATCATTTCCTAATAACAAGAATGCTAATTGAAAAGGTTTTCCTAACATCAAAATATCATATACAGGACTATTTACCAACGTAAACATATCTGTTGTTGTACCTCTTAAGGCATTATTAAAATACGAAAATGCGTGATTTCCTTGCGACTGAGACAGTATGTAAGTAGTAGAAGTAGCCCATTCATCTGTACGAATCATTCTTGCTTTACCTAATAACGTATGATATTTTCTATCATCACAGTTGGGTTGAATTTGACTATTAAAATTAACGATAGAAGATCCAGAATATTTAAATATCATAACAAACAACAAAAAGGCACAAGCGATTTTGTACCTATGTTTATGAATCCATTCATACATATCTTTTAATTTAAAAATAAAATGTAAACCTATAAAAATGAAAATACATGCTACCAACATAATTCGATTTTTAGAAATAAATTCAGGATACCATCTTCTAAAAATGGTATATTCACATATGGTCGCCATTACTATTGACATTAAGAACAATAATATCAATTTTATTGTTACAAAATTCTCTTTATTTATTACTTTCTCAAAATATGCTTTTCCTTTATCTAACATTTCTATACTCCATTTTCGAATTTTTCATCATTTCTTACCGTATTTTTCTAATATTTTATTAATATTGTTACCATTTCACTTCAATTTTTAAAACATCTACTAAAAATCGATTCACCCAAATATAGATTATCGGTAAACGCAACTTAAATAATAGATGCACTCCCCAAATACAAATAAATTTTAATCCCTTTTTAAAACAATGTGATATTTTAAAAAATTGACTATTTCTCCATTCAGCAAAATTCTCATCTAAATATTGCACCACATCTTTTATAACAAGTGACATTTTTACAGACTTATCATATGAAACCATAAATACCCATGAAATAGCAAGATGTAAGAAAGCCATGGTTGCTAAAACTTCTTTATATGCTTCATATTTACCAATTGCTTTAGCATGTTCTTTTGTCACCAATAAATATTTTTTTAAATTTTCAATATCTTGTAAGTTTAAAGAATGAATTTGCGAACTAGAACGCAAATAATAGTGATACAATACATCTGGTATAAAAGTTAATTTTTGAACACCATCCATATAACTATGAATGAGAAATAATGTATCATTACACCCTCTAAATGGTAAAAATTCTAAATGTTTCACTTTTTCTAGTCGATAAATTTTATTCCATAAAGAAGGATTTGCATATACAATAAAATCATCATTCCAATCCACCTGCTTATTGATGGTACCATATTGTGTCATTTCGGTTGCTACAATTTTTCCTGTATCTAAATCTATTCGATCATATCCACAAAAAGCAATATCTGCATCATTTTCCTTTGCTGCTTGATACAGTTTCTCTGCCCATGTAACTTCGGGAACATCATCACTATCAATAAACCCTACATATTCTCCTGTGGCATGCTTTAAACCATAAGTACGTGCAGACCATTCTCCTCCATTTTCTTTATGAAATGTTTTTACTTTATGGGGATATTTTTTCTTATAATCTTCAATAATCTTTGGTGCTGAATCTTTAGAACCATCATCAACACAAAGAATTTCTATTTCCTCCAATGTTTGATGAACCAATGCCTCTAAACATCTTGGCACAAATTCTTCTAAATTGTATATTGGCACTACAATTGATACTTTTATTGGGTTCATGATTTATTCCTTTCTGGCTTTTCGTTCTCTTTCGCAATCAATTAATCTCATTTCAAAGGTTTGTTTTGAATTTTTTATAATATTATCTAAAGTCATTCCTGAAAAGAAAGATTGTACAGCACATAAGAAAAATAATACACTAATTACCAATGTTGGTATTTTAACAACACCTCTATTCAGAAAATCAATAAATACTGGTACAAAAAAAGCTAGTCCAATTATTGTTAAAATAAAAGCTAATAAAGTAAAGAATGCCATTGGTTTATAATTTTTATAGAATCCAAAAATAGTTTTTAAAACTTTAATACCATCTGGAATTGTGTTCAATTTTGAAGGACTATCTGCCGGCCTATCTCTATAATCAATAATTATATTTTTTACTTTCATATTTTTATCTAAACAATGTATTGTCATTTCGGTTTCTAATTCAAACCCTTTAGACATAACAGGAAATGTTTTTACAAATTTATAACTAAAAGCTCTTAGTCCTGTCATCACATCACGAATATCACTTTTATAAATTCTATTAATTAACGCTCTAACTGTAACATTTCCTATATTATGAAAAGGTCTTTTATTCTCTGTAAAATAAGTGGAAGAAAGTCTATCTCCTATTACCATATCTACATTTTCTTCTAAAACAGCTTTCACAAATTCTTTAGCAACCTCTGCAGGATAAGTGTCATCTCCATCTACCATAATATAACATTCAGCATCAATCTCTCTGAACATGGTTCTGATAACATTTCCTTTTCCTTGTCTTGTTTCATATCTTACAATTGCTCCTGCCTCTTTGGCAATTTTATCTGTTCCATCTTTAGAATTATTATCATACACATATATAACTGCCTCTGGTAATTCTCTTCTAAAATCTTCTACTACCTTTCTTATGGTTTTTGCTTCATTATAACATGGTACTAAGACTGCTACTTTGTCCATATTCTTGTCTCCTTTTTCTTAACTTTCTTTCATTTTCTCTCTCTCTATTTTATCCCTTGTTATTTTTTTACAGTCAAACTAGATAACTGTTTTCTTTTACTTTTGTTGTTATGTATTTTATGTTTTATCACAATGATTCTTTTTTAAAAATAAATAATTTACTAAATACAAAATTTAATATAATAACAACTATATTAGCAATCACTTTCATAATAACATCATTAAAATGAATTATAACAGCAAAATTCATAAGTCCTATACTAATAGCTTCCGTCACCAATCGACAGCTCACAAAAGATATGATTTCTTTTATAAACGCCTTATGCGTATTCGTTTCACTTTGAAAAACACATATTTTATTTGTAAAATAAGCAAAAACAACTGCTGCTATAAAAGCAATGATTTCACTCATATTAACTTTTAAAGATTCATTAAATCCTCTAAATAATATTTGACTACAAAAAATATAAGCTAAAATGTTAACCACAGTAGATAAGGCACCAAAAACAAGATATCGCATTCCCTCTAAATGATTTTCATATATATCTGCTAATTTTCCTAATTTAATTTTCCTTGCTATTTCTAAAAAGAATTTTTCAATTGCTTCCCAGACCTTCATTTTACTCTCCCTAATTTCTTTTTTAGTCTTTGTATTATTTAAAAAAATAGTTTTTTCTACATTTTCTTCTTTTTTCTTTTCTATTATATATGGTTTCTATAAATTTGTAAATATATTTTATTACAGTATTATTCTTTATACAACTTCTTTTTTATCTTCCCATTAAAGGTTTTTCTGCTACACTTTTTTGGTTGCAATATCAAAATGACAAGTATCTCTCCTAAAATTAGGATTATAATATGGATCTGATACAGATAACGTTTCTTTCCATATTTCTTGAAATTTGTGGCATTCTTCTTGAAATCTTGCTTCTTGCTTTTTAGAATATTCATAGCCTCTGGTTTTGGATTCATAATGAATTAATTCAACATAAGGATTATATACAATTCGATAGCCTTTTTCAAGGATTTTTAGACAAAAATCTACATCATTCAAAGCGATTTTAAAATTTTTCTCGTCCATAAAACCCACTTCTTCATAAATTTCTTTTCTCGTAAACAAACAAGCTCCTGTAACAGCTGATACATTACATGTAGCGGCTTCTCTTCCAAAATAAGCATGCTTACCATATGGTAAATTAACAAGAAGATTGGCTGCTATTCCTGATAAACCATAGGCAATTCCTGCATGCTGTATGGTTTTATCTTTATAATATAATCTAGCTCCTACAGCTCCAATTTCAGGATTTTGCGCATATCCTATTAAAATCTCTAGCCAATGCGGTGTTAAAAGCTTTGTATCATTATTTAATTGTAAAATAAAATCACCATCTGCTTGTTTAACGCCAAAATTAATAATAGCAGAATAGTTAAATTCTGGTTTATCAGTATTTTGAGATATTTCCTTATTGAAATCATCTTGTTTATCATAAGACATACCTACATAAGAAGGATAATATAAAATTTTTATTTTTTCATTTTGAGAAAGTGTTTTATAATAATCAAATGTTTCTCTTTTTTCACTATTATTTTCTATTATCAAAACTTCATAGTTTTCATAAGTTGTCAATTTTAAAATAGAATCTACACAAGTTTTTAGTAATGCAATATTATCTTTATTAGGAATTAAAATAGATACTTTGGGTGTTCCTTCTATTTCAAAGTCAATTTTATAAATGCCAGGAACATCTTGTCCCAAAGCAACTTTTCCTTTTTTATTTATTCTTTTTAAATGTTCTTCTACCGCTTGTCTTCCTACTTCACAAGCATAGGGCTTACTATCTATATGGTGAGCTGTAGAATTTCGATGCATTCTCCAATGATATAAAATTTTGGGAATATGGACTATTTTTTGAGCTTGTTCCGTAGCTCGCAAAATAAAATCAAAATCTTGTGCACCATCAAATGCACTTCTCAGCATGCCTACTATATCTATTAATGTTCTCTTTACAACAACAAAATGTGTAATATAATTATGACATGCTAATGTTTCTGGCGCATAGTCTGGCTTAAAATACGGTTCAAAACGATTCCCTTGTTCATCTATCTTATCCTCATCTGTATAAATAAAATCTACCTCTTTATTTTGATGAATACATTTTACAATTTCAAATAATGCTTCTGGAGACAATACATCATCATGATCTAAAAAACCAATATATTCTCCTGTTGCCATGAGAATAGCAGCATTGGTATTATCTGATATTCCTTTATTCTCCTTTAATAATTGATATTTTATTCTTTTATCTTTTTCATAATATTTTCTAAAAATGGCATTTTCTTTTTCACTACCATCTGCCAAACATAGTTCCCAATTGGTATAAGTCTGATTTTGTAAAGAAACCACTAATTCCTTAAAAAATTTCTCTGGTGTATGATACATAGGAACAACAACACTAATTTTCGGCATAATTTCCAATATGCTTTCTCTTTGTACTTTTAACTCCTCTTCTGTTGGATCATTATATTGCATCCATATTGCATATTGTTCCTGATTCGTTAAACGATTTTCTTTTATATGTAATATTCTTTTCAAACATTTTTTTAATGTTATCCAAAAACCATATCTTTGCAAATAATATATGACTTTATTAACATTATCTTTTATATTCATAAAAATTAATCACTTTCTTTATTACTTGGATTCTCTAATAAATTAACGCTTCTCTA
The DNA here is from genome assembly GCA_947626885.1 of uncultured Clostridia bacterium. Classification (GTDB taxonomy): domain Bacteria; phylum Bacillota; class Clostridia; order TANB77; family CAG-508; genus Scatovivens. Next base: position 57,628 of record CANQTX010000001.1, read on the forward strand.
TAAAACCTTGCTTTATACTTGTTATTTCTCATAGTTTACTTTACATTTCTTCATATGGTACACTTCTGTATCTAAACTTAAATTAATATTATAATAAGGATCTCCTTCATCTAAAAAATCTCGCCAACGATTAGCAAATGTTTCTATTTCTCCTTGAAATCTTTTAATTTTAGCAGGTGTATCTTCTTGTCCTCTCGATTTTGATTCATAATGCCAAAATTCAATATAAGGATTATATACAATTAAATAACCTTTTTCCCTAATTTTAAGGCAAAAATCAACATCATTAAAAGCTACTGCTAATGTTTCATTCATATAACCTACTTCTTCATAAATCTTTCTAGGATTCATCATACATGCAGCTGTTACAGCACTTAGATTTTCAATCATACTTTCTTTTGCAAAATAAGCATGTGTATCTTTAGGTATACTTTTAAATCGATTACCAGCAATTCCACCAAGTCCCACAATAATACCTGCATGTTGAATGGTTTCATCTGGATAATATAATTTTACACCGACACCTCCTACATCTTCTCTTTGTGCAAAACCTAACATTAATTCTATCCAATTGGGTGTTATTAGTTCTGTGTCATTATTCAGTTGAATAATATACTCTCCTTCGGAATGTTTCACACCACAATTAATAATAGCAGAATAATTAAACCCTTGTTTTATTTTTCTCGCATGTTCTTTCGTATAGGCTATATTGCATTGTAACTTATCTTGTATCATTTTTCCCGTATTATAATTCACTATTTTTATATTACGATTCTGTAATAATGTTTGATAATAAGCAAATATTTCTTCTGTTTCGCTATTATTTTCTACTATTATAATTTCATAATTTGTATAAGTGGTTTTTGCCAAAATTGACTGAATACATACTGTTAAAATATCCTTTCCATCTTTATTGGGAATAACGATAGAAACTTTTGGGGTTCCTATAACAGCATAATCAATTCTATAAATTCCTTCAACAGCACCTTCCGAAACAGTGCCTTCTAATCCCACTCTTTTTAAATGATCTTCTATGGCTTTTTTTCCACTTTCAAAAGCATAATTTTTAGCATGACTATTTAATTGCGCTGTAGAATTTTTATGTACTCTCCAATGATACAATATTCTTGGGATATGTTTTATTTTTGAAACATCTGTTATTTCTGCCATTCTTAAAAAAATATCATAATCTTGTGCACCATCATAATCTGTTCTAAAACCACCTAATGTTTCCATTAATTCTTTTTGGAATATACTAAAATGGCAAATATAATTTTGACTTCTTAACGTATCTGGTGCAAAATCTGGCTTAAAATAGGCATCATAACGATTTCCCTTTTCATCAATTTTATCTTCATCCGAATACAAAAAAGCAACATCTGGGAATTGATTAATACACTTGACCACTTCATACAGAGCATATTCTGACAAAATATCATCATGATCCAATAAAGCAATATACTCTCCTGTTGCCATTGCAATAGCGGCATTGGTATTGCCTGCTATTCCTCTATTTTCTTTTAATAATTGATATTTTATTCTTTCATCCTTTTCATAATATTTTCTAAAAACAACATTTTCCTCTTCACTACCATCTGCTAGACATAATTCCCAATTGGTATAAGTTTGATTTTGTACAGAAGTCACTAATGCCTTAAAAAATTTCTCCGGTGTATGATACATAGGAACAACAATACTAATTTTTGGCATTAATGGAAATGTTTTCTTTTTCTGCATAGCCAATTCCACATTTCCTACTTCATTGGCATATATCCAATCACCATAATCACCATATTGCGGATCTTTTTCTCCTGTTATCCATCTTTTTATTTTAATACATCCTACTTTCAGGCATTTTCGAATTGTTTTTAAAAAACCATATTTTCCTAAATAAAATTTTACTTGATTATAAATGTTTTTTATTGGACTCATGTATACTCCTTTTATAAGGTTTTATTGCATTACACAATACTTTCAATACTTTCATTACTTTATTTACTATACTATATTTCATAAATTGCTTTATCAATTCTAATTAAACAATTATTCGATATTGGACTAAAATTAATATTATAATAAGGATCTGGTTTTGCTAATACGCTGTGCCACTTTTTCTTAAAAGCTTGTACCTCTCTCTTGTAAGCAAAAATATCTTCATCTTCTATTGTTTCTCTTTCATCTGATATATCTCTATCATTCATTTGTACATATGGTGTATAAACATTAAGATATCCCTTCTCTCTTAATTTAAGTGAAAAATCTACTTCATTAATTTTTTCAAAATGAATCTCTTCACTCATACCTTGCACTTCTTCAAAAACTTCTTTTCGATACATCCTACATAAGCTAGATATACAACTCATATTAGAAACAAATTTATCCTTTGCACGATACCCATTATAATTTCCTCTATATAGATATTCCGCAAATTCACCGATACCATAAACAATTCCCGCATGCTTAATGGTTCCATTGGGATAATTTACTTTTACACCTACACATCCAACATCTTCTCTTTGCGCAATACCTATCATACTTTCTAACCATTCCGGTGTTACCACTCTTTCATGCCTATCCAACTCGACAATAAATTGTCCATCTACATGTTTTACTGCAAAATTCATTAATTGAGAATAATTTGCTTTTTCAAAATCACAATTCGCTATTTCTGTTTCACTCACTTGACCATTAATCATATCTTGTACAGTTATGGTATTATTAGAAAACGTTTGATCTGCATAATGCCACACTTTTATATTGGCATGCTTCTCTAATTGCTTATAAAAGGTAAGTGTTTCTTTATTATCAGTGGCATTGTCAATAACATCAATTTCAAAATTATCATAGGTTGTTTTTTCTAAAATTGTTTTAATACATTCTTGCAAATGTATAATATCATCTGTATTAACAATAACAATGTTCACTTTAGGATGATTTTTCACAGAATAATTTACTGTATAAATTCCATAATATTCTTTGTGTCGTTTAGCAATAGCTTTTATTCCCATTCTATCTAAATGATGTTGAACCGCTTTAGCACCTGCTTCATATGCATATAGTTTTGCTTCTGAATTTCCTGCAGTTGATCCAGGATGGATTCTCCAATGGTACAAGACTTTAGGAATATGGTAAATCTCATTTGCTTTTGCCAATTCTGTAGCTCGCAATATAATATCAAAATCTTGTGCACCATCATAATCACTTCTAAATCCTTCTAATTGATCCATTAATTCTTTTTTGAAGATACTAAAATGACAAATGTAATTTCCTCCTAATAAAAAATCGGGAGAATAATCAGGTTTAAAATGTGGATCATATCTTGGCTTATCAATCGCCTCTATTTTATCTTCATCTGTATAAATAAATCTCACTTCAGGATGAACATTAATACAATTTACAACTTCATATAAAGCATTCAATGGCAACAAATCATCATGATCTAATAAAGCAATATAATCACCTGTTGCAAGTTTTAACGCTTCATTAGAATTCCCAGAAATGCCCTTGTTTTCGCCAATAAAAGTATACTTGATTCTTTTATCTTTCGCACACATACTTTCTATTTCTGTAAGCCTCTCTGGACTCCCATCTGCTAAACATAATTCCCAATTGGTATAAGTTTGATAATATACCGTAAACAGTAACTCTCTAAAAAATTTAGTTGGTGTATTATATAAAGGAATAATAATACTAATTTTAGGTTTTATAGTAAAGTGCTTTGAAGCTTCCTGTTGTTCTTTGATATCCGCCAAAGAACAATCATTTAACTTTCCCCAAAATTCATAGGGATCTGAATCCGATTGTAAAATAGCATTTTCTATTTGTTCTCTTCTTTTTTTCCATATCTTCTCTAATACTAGCCAATATTCTGCTGTTTCTTCATCCGTAGCATTTCTTATATTTTGTACTCTTAAAATTTCTTTTTTCTCTGCACGTTTTTTATCAATTTTCTCTCTTCTTCTAGTTCCAAGAGGACAAAATCGATCTAATAAACTAAGACCATTACCAAAATTTAAAATATGAATGATTCTCCTGATTTTACTAACAATTTTCCAAGAAGTCGTATTTGCCATTGCTCTTACTTCATTTGCATAGTCAACAACTTTTGCTCTAGCATCCTCTAATTCTAAATGCAAATCATGATTCTGTTTTTCTAATTGTTCTACACTTTCCTGAAGAGCAAACGCTTGCTTTTTATAAATTTCTCTTTGTCTATTTTGTTTTTGTAACTGTTTTTCTAGATTTCCTATAGTTAAATAATGTCTAAAGAAAATATCATGCACTTCATAATCAAATGTTCTATCTCTTAAATCTTTTTCTAATAATTCAAATAAATCCACATATTCCCAAATTCCGAAAAGCTTTTAATAAAGACTCTTTTCCCAGTTTTTCTAAACAATTTGTGGTATTTAATAATGCCCTATAATAAATATACTCTACCGGAATATTATATTCTATCCACTCTTGATCAAATACTTTTAGGTTTCCCTCTATATAAAAACAATTCTTAGGAATTAAATCAATAAATCCCCTTCTCAAAAAATGCAAACTTTTCAATTTTTCTGGATGATACATTTGAATACATTTTTTTATGGTGAATAGTTGCTCTTTTTCCTTATGATATGTATCTTTTCTTTGGGTAATCATTGCTTTTTCTTTTTGAATGTCCTTTATTAAGTCTTCATAAGTACAAGTATCTTTATTTAACACCTCTTTTAAAATTTGAAACTTCTCCATAAACTCTTCTATGGTACTTGTTTCTGAAAGTACAATATCAAATCGTTTATGCTTAATAAACTGACTGATAATTTGACCATCTTTTTTATTTTCAATAACATCAATTCCCATTTGTCTGAGCTCTTGTATATTTCTTTCCATTTGCTCCATATGGTTCTGTGCTTGTTTATCAGCTACTTTTTTAATAACAACATCTTCTTTAATTAATGTCATCATACGATATTCGGGTTTTCGATAATTAGTAAATGCCACATATTTGATATCTGTATTAATTGGTTTTTGTGATACTTCTATAAAAAACGAATTGGCAAATTGATTAACATATGTCTTATCTTCTTTTAACAACTGTTGATAAACATCATTCTCATTAAGATGTATAATTGTATTTTGAGGATATACCGCAAAATTCCTTGTTATATCTTCCTCCGTTAAACTATAGTCTTCACTATAAATTAAATTAGCCATTTCAAAATTAGGAAAAACATAATAGAATTTTGTAAAATGCAATTGATTTTGCTCAAAAAGAGATAGCAACGTATTTTTACTAATATCTTTTTCCAAAGCATTTGTAGTATTCCAATTTTTTAAACCAAATTGATTATCTATAGCAATTAATATTTTACCATCCTCTTTGATATAATTTTTAGCAAGTAACAATTTTTGTTCAAATTCTGATGAATATTTCCCTATTATTGTTATATAATCATATTGTTTGTCTAATTTTTCGTAACCATTTTCTATATGAAAAATAGAAGCATTCTCTTTAAAAGGATACCATAATAAAATATTTTTTTTAAATTCCAACAATCTTGCTTCCATGAAAAATTCCTTTCTTTTAGACACATTCTTACATTCTTTACATCTTCTATTGATATCTTTAAATTTTACGTACTGTAATATGAGAATCTAACCTTACTATACCAACTGTATTTTTAGTTGTAATAACTTCTATTAACAAAGCATCATATTTTCTACTTAAAACTTCTAGTTCTCCTTTTAGATTAAATCTTGTACAACTAAAAGATAATGTATATTTTCCAACAGCTATTGGTAATTTTTGTTTAAATTCTGCAATAACAATATCGCCTTTTTTGAAATTTCCTGTTAACACCTTTTCAATCTCTGAATTGGTACCAGCTATATCATTTCCATTAAAATCTTTTACTGTCATTGTAAATATTGGATCTTTAACATCTTTATAAAACTTTACTTTCGATTTTAAAATAATCGTATCAGCGTTATCAAAAACATTAATAGCATTTCCCTCTAAATCAAACATTCCATAGTCAATTACTTCAGCGTCCTTATTACCATACTCAATAATATTAGGATTTTGATTAAATTTTTCTTTCCAAGTTTCAGAATCATCCATTTTGATAGAAATTTCCTCTAATTGCTTATCTAGTTGTTCTTCTCTTTGGACATCTTCAGGACTTAATCCTACAATAATCTTTTTATAACGATTCACTCCATCTTTAACAGAACCATCAAAAGTTTTTCTACCATTTTCGATAATAATAGCTCTATTACAATTTTTCAAAACATCTGTCACATTATGTGTAACAAATATAATTGTTTTACCACTATTTTTAAATTGTTCAAACTTTTTAAAACATTTTAATTGAAATGCCATATCTCCTACAGATAGTACCTCATCTACAATTAAAATATCTGGATTAACATTAATTGCACAAGCAAATGCCAAACGAGCAAACATACCTGAAGAATATGTTTTAACAGGTTGATATAAATGATCTCCTATGTCTGCAAAATCAATAATTTCTTGCTCTTTTTCTTTAATTTCCGCATCTGTTAGTCCCATAACTTGTCCATGTTGATAAATATTCTCTATTCCGGTTAAATCTGGATTAAACGCAGCTCCTAATTCTAATAAAGAACTTATTTTTCCATTCACTTCAATTTCCCCAGAAGTCGGACTCACAACTCCCGTAATCATTTTTAATAAAGTAGATTTTCCGGCACCATTCTTTCCTAAAATTCCTAATACTTCTCCTCTTCGAATTTCAACATTAAAATGATCCATCGCTCTAAACGTACCATGTTTCTTATAGCCTGGAACAATCGCCTCTAATAATCGGTCCTTTTTCCTATCAAACATCTTATATTCTTTAACTAAATTGGTTATTTTAATGACTACATCATTATCCTTCATATTATATCCTCTCTGTTCCTTTTGTCCTTTTAGGAACGTTAGTTTTTGGACATTTATGACCCAATAGGGACACATGTTATTGGATGAGAAAAAATTTTATATTCGTATAAAATTGGACTAAAATGTCCAAAAACTAACGTCCCTAAAAGGACAAAAGAGATACTTTCTTTTTTATGTTAAATAATATTCTAGCTACTATAGGTATGTTTAAAATTATAAAATTCTCCATTTTATAATTCCATGTTTCGTATTGATACAATTTAAAAAACAATTTCCAATTCTTTACATTTAAATATTGTTTTTTTTCCAAATGTTCAAAATATTGCAAACTTTGTCTATTAAGAATTCTAATTTTTTCTTCTTTAAATTTTTCTTCTTGTTGTATAAAAACTGAAAAATGTTGCTTTTTTACTTCTATAAATAAATTTCTCATTTCATCAAAATTAGAAATTTTATCTGATTTTCTTTTAGAACCAATATGATTGTTTTTATGTTGTCTATATTGAATTAAAGGTTCTTCTAAATAAGCTATTTTTCCTTCTTGACTCGCTATTAATGCTATCCAATAATCATGCAACACATATTTACTACTGTGAGGTAATGGTAAAGCCTTGGTAATAATTTCTTTTTTACAAAGCATGGTACAACCAGTTATAAAATTATTTAAGTACAAACTTTCAAAATGATTATACTGTTTTATTTTATGATACAATCCTTTAAATCTCCAATATGATGGTTCAATTATGTGTAGATCACTATCTACAATTTCTAAATCTGTATAAACAAGTTCTGCGTTTGTTTCTTTTATTTTTTCTATGGATTTTTCTATTTTCTCCTTTTTCCATATATCATCTTGATCACAAAACATAAACCATGGACTCTCCACTTTCTGGAGTAAAAATTCAAAGTTCTTAATAACACCCATATTTTTTTCTTGATAAAAATAATAAATTCTACTGTCTTTTTGTGCGTAATTCTCTATAATACTTCTCGTATTATCAGAAGATTTATCATCAGAAATAAGTAGTCTAAAATCCATATAAGTTTGACTTAAAATACTCTCAATCTGCTCTGCCAAATATTTTTCGCCATTATATGTTGCCATTATAATATCAACTTTTGCCATGAAATTTACCTTTCTTTTATTGCTCTCTTTTTGGTTAGCCATACGTGTTTTTTGTTACAATACATCTGCAAAGTCTTTTCTTGTCTTTTTAAATACGGCATTTCCCCATAGGAATAATAAAATGGTAATAACCCAAAAAATAATAGAATACATACCGTAATTTTCTGTAATAATTGTTGAATCCTTCATAAAAGCTTGTCGAAATCCTTCTACTAAATATGTAAATGGAAATGCTTTAAAAAACTTTCTCCAAGCATCTGAAAGCATAGTTAAATTCCAAATAATAGGAGTAAACCACATAAATAATTGCATAAGAATATTTAACAATTGTGCAAAGTCTGGTACAACTGTGGTTAAAGCCGATGTAAATCTTGTTAATGCAATAATAAATGTTAAAGCACAAAATAAAATATATACTACTGTTAGGAAATTCGGGATATAACGAAAGATAGAAGCTACAACAATGGCTATACAAATTAAAAATATTCCTATAAAACTGGAAGATATGATTGATATAATAGGAATAATATCTACCGGAAAAACAACCTTTTTTACTAAATAACTATAATTTCTAATAGAATTACTTGCTGTAAGAATAGCATCACTACAGAATAACCACATTGCCATTCCTGGTAAAAACCATACAACATAAGGGTACTCTCCATTACTATTGGATTTTAAGATGTATTGAAATACAATTACATAGGTTAACATAAATACAAATGGCTGTGCAAACCCCCAGATTGTACCAAGCCCTGTACCAGCAAATCGGTTTCTAAAATCGTTCTTTCCTAATTGCATTGTTAATTTTCTGTTTTTGAAAAGTATTTTTAAAAATTCCATTCTTCTACTTAACATTAGTTTTTTAAACTAACATTTCCTTATATATTTAGGTTTTTAAAAGGACTACCTATAAACCTTTCTCTATTCTTTATTCATTTTTTGCATAAATTTCTTGCGTTATTATATCATTTTATCCTATTGATTTCAATGCTTTATTGTGTCCAAATTGTAAATTTTGTGTGCCTTATGCAAAAAAGCACAGATATCATTTTTCTTAAAATCAAATCTATGCTTTTATGGTGATGATTTTAGGTTTCCATCTTTTCTTTTATAATATCTACAATTATCCTAGAGGCATTCTCATTTTCTACAAACCCCATTTTATCGATAAAAGATTTTGTTTTTTGTAGAAATGTTTCTTCTGAAAAATGGCGAATATTGTTGATTAATTCCTCACTGGTTAATGCTATTGATTCTGAAAAATCCTTCCAATCAAAATAAAACTTTCTTTCACTTTTTTTATAATTTTCTAAATCTTTTGCTAATAGAAAGGTTGGTTTATTTAATCTTAAAAAAGTAAATATAATACCTGAATAATCAGATATCAATACATCTGATATGGCAATTAATTCCTGCATATCGGGATATAACGTAGCATTTAATATTCGTTCATTATAGGTAATTTCCTTACTTTCAGCTTGTACAATAGGATGTAATCTGATTAGTAAAACAAACTTACCTCCAAATTTTTTTTCTAATTCATCACAACACTTCTGATAATCAAATGTATATACTGATAAATCGGACTGATTTCTAAAAGTAGGTGCATACAATGCAATTTTATAATGATTATCTATATGAAAATACTGATAAACTTTATGTTTTATTGCTTCTGTAGGATGAAAAATAATATCATTTCTTGGAATACCACATTTTAATATTTTTCCATCATACCAAAAAGCATTTCGAAATAAATGTTCCTGAAAGGTATTACTAGTAAACATTAAGTCTGTTCTTTTGGCATCTTGTTTTGCCGCTTTTACATATTCAGGACTTAAACTATCTTCTGCATCAGCTTCTATGTATTTATTAGGTAATTCTCCGTGCCAAGTTTGAATATAAAATTGATTCTTCTTTTTTCTAATGCCATTACCAACTCTAACATTATCTATCCAAATTTTAGCAGTGGCTAATTCCCAAAAAGCTTTTATACTACCAATTTTCACTTTTCTTATTTGGTGCGGTATTTCCTCTTCTAGATTGTTTACGAGCCATACCATATCACAATCAATTCCTTGCTTTATGATTTCTTCTGCTATATATTTAGGATTACAACCATATCCTTTGCCTGAAAAATTATCAAAAACAATTTTATTATTTCTTACCCTACCAAATAAGTAACATATATTTTTTATTATATATTTTCCCAAACCATATAAATCCGCTTGCAGTTTTTTTATTTTTTCTACAATCATGCTCTACTCCTAATATCAGTCAATTTTTTCTATAGGTTTATTATATTTTATTCATCAAACTCATTACAAAAAGCAATAAACTTATCTCTTAGTTTGGTAGATGAAACATTTTTGGTATATGGAAAATAAATAATTTTAATTCCTTCTTCAGCAAATTCTTTTTCGTATTGGTTCCATTTATCTGTATGATACCAATCATCTCCTACAAACATAATCGATGCACCTAGCTTTTTACACATTGTTAATTTGTCCATATCGTATTGTGGTACAGCTGCATCTACATATTTACATGACCTTACAATTTCTATTCTTTCCTCAAAAGGAATGATAGCATTTTTTCCTTTGTAAGAAACTAATTCGTCTACTGTAACACCTACAATTAGCTTATCACACATTCCTTTTGCATTTTTAAATAAATTTAAGTGTCCCATATGAAATAAATCATATACACCTGCCGTATACCCTATTTTCATGAATTTTTCTCCTTTCTATCTTCTTTATATAGTATCACACATGCTTTATATTTTTTTTCTATAATAATTGTATATCTTTTCTATATCTTCTATTTTTCCATTTCCCTGTATCGGAAATTCACCGTAAGTTTTAATATATTTGTATAAATACCAAAGTACTTTATATTTATTATACATTCTATAATAATTTCTATTATATTTTATACGATACTGATGATCTTTCGCATATCTGAGTGTATTATCATTCAATGTTATAATAAACGGTCCTGCTCCATATAATACAGGAAATAACGAAATATGACAATCTAAATACGTTACATCTAAATGTCTTATTTCATCTATTAAGAATTGGTGTCTATTTACTCTTATGGTCTTATTGATAATTAAGAGTTTTGTTTCATCATTAGCAAATAATAAATTATGTGGTAATGTACCACTAATGGCAGCTACTACATTACTTTTTTTCATAATTTGTATTTGTTGCTTCACAGTATATTTTTCTGGTGCTATAATTTTAAAGCCATTGTGTTGCAACCACTTTTCAATTGATTTTTCTCCTATTTCTTTTTTATTAGCTGTTTTTAAATGCTGTCTAGAAAAATATACTTTATCATAAGGTACTTCTGTATCTTCTACATTCTCTTTTATAGTATCAAATATAAATTTATATTCCTTTGTATAATATTTCCCAGGATATAAAGCACTTTCGGGTATAATAATTTTTTTAAATTTTGTTGGTTGATGAATGCTTATTAAGTTTTCTTTCGCAATTCCTAGTAAATTTAAAAATTCTAAATAATGTCCCGAAATTTGATTGTTTTTTCCTTTCTCAACAATATAAGCAATTTTTACATTTTCTTTTTCTTGTAATTTTTGGATAACATACCATAATCTACTAACTACATCTATTAAAAAATGCCCCCAATGTGCGATAAAAAAATTCATATATATTACAGTTTCATCCCTTTTTATTAATGCCTTTTCCTCAATATCATATTTTCCTCTTACTCTATCATTCATATGAAATGCAACTTGCGCAGATGCTTCTACATAGTTTCCCTTGCTATCTACTACACCACCGCTACCCCATAATGTACCATAAGGGTTACTCTTTGTATTTACAGGAAGTAACACACCTTCTTCTATTTCTAAGACAGCTAATTGTTTATCCACATAATATTGTTTTTGTGCTAATGCTTCATATTCTTCTCTAGCAATATCATCCATATATTCAAAATGATATTTTTTCATAATTTTTGTATTCCTTCCTAACAACATCTACTCAAATAACAATTTATTTTTTTAGATATTATTTTTTTTCTCTTTTTTATGAGACTTTTGAATATAGTCTAATACCGTATAAAACTCATCAATCTTCCACAAATAAGATAGTCCAAAGTATACAATGATACCAACCATAATTTGTAATATAATGGTTACCATAGCCGTTAGATGCAAATACGTAATGCTATAAGCTACGATTCCCATAATAACTGCTATAACAAAGCATTGTAATAAGTCCTTCATTTGTTCTTTATACCCATAATTCATGAGTTTTCTATTAGGATATATATTTACCATAATTGCTACAATTGTATATAATACTGCAGAATAAGCTATTGCTAAAACACTAATTCGCATTGTTAGTAATAATAAAATTAAGCCAAAGATTTTCTTAATCACTTCCATTTTTAAGAAGATATCTCCTCTGCCTAAAGCTTTAATTGCTTGATTATTGGCTGTAGAAATTGGCATTGCCATTTGTGTTAAACAACTAATTTGCATAAATGGAACAGCTAACAACCACTTGTCTGTTAATAACAATTGTATTAATGGTTTTGCAATTACCAATAATCCTATCATCATAGGAAAAATGATATATGAACTAATGCGAATGGCTTTTCTTGTTAATTGTTTTACTTGTTCTTTTTTATCATTTACATTGGAGATTGCTGGAAATAAAACACTTCCAATTGTAACATCTATATTGGTAATAATCAAGTCTGGAAATTGATTTCCCCTTTTATAATATGCTAAGTCTTCTGAAGTATATATCCTTCCAATGATCAATGATCGTAACTCACCATAACCTACACTAATAAATTCAGCAAGAGTTACCTTTGTACCATATTGCATCATACGTTTTGCACTTTCTGCTGAAAATAATGCTTTTGGTCTCCAAGGAACCGTTATCCATAAAACCATGGTATCCACAATTGAATTAACCAGATATTGTACAACTAAAGCCCAAACACCACAGCCTTTACAAGCCATTAAAATTCCTATTCCTCCAGAAAGTATGGTTCCTATAATAGTAGAAAAGAAAAACTTTTTAAAAATTAAATGTCTTGACACATAAGCATGTTGTATCGAATTCACTGCTGTTATAGGCAATTTTAGTGCTAAAATTCTTAATACAAAAGACAAATCTTCATTTTTATAAAATTTTGCAATGTATGGTGCACTGATAAATAATACCATATAAAGAAAAATAGAAACAACTAAACTACAGTAAAACATAGTAGAAAAATCTTCTTCATTGGCTTCTTTTTTTTGAATTAAAGCAGAGCTAAAACCACTTGTTACAAATACATTGGCTAGGGTTATAAATACCAAAACCATTGAAACAATTCCATAATCTTCTGGCATTAGAATACGTGCCAAAACAATTGTTACAATGAAAGAAACTCCTTGAGCACAAATTCTTTCTGCAAATTTCCAAAATAAACTTGATACTACTTGTTTTTTTATATTTTTTTCTTCCATATATTATATATTCCTCTTATCTTTTCCTTTTTCTCTCACTACATGCTTCTTCTTATATGATTTTTTATTTTTAGTAAAAAGTTTAACAGGTTAGGAAATCTTCTAAATAACTTATATTTTAACTTTGTTGTTTTAGCAATAGGTAATTTCATAAAGTCTGGATAATTTCTCTTAAATTTTTCTAACAACTTTTTCTGTTCCAAAGATGCATGTTTCATATGTTTTTTTATTAATCCATAGTAAGTAATCAATATATAAGCATATAGATCTAAACTTTTTTGATATAATTGTTTATCTTTTTCCTTAAAAAATGCCATTCTTTCTTCAAGCGCTATAATATAGTCTAATCTCTTTTTATCAAATGTTTTATACATAATACTATTAGGGTTTTGCCTGTAATAATATAAAATTGCATTAGATATTACAATTTTATTATTAGCAGCCCAAAATAACTGATAGGTTGTAAATTCATCTTCATGAATTTTTCCTTTAGGAAATTGAATATTATTGAAAAGTCTTTTTTTATATAATTTATTCCAAACAACTACAGTATTGATATACTCATCACCATATAATCTCTCTACCATCTCTTTATTATGAATTACTTCTTCCACAGGTTCTTCTGGCTTTATGGCGGTAATATCATGAAAAAATCTTGTATATGCACATTGTGCTATATCTGCCCCATATGTCTTACACAAATGATATAAATATTCTATAAATTTTTTATCAACACAGTCATCAGAATCAATAAAACAAATATATTCTCCTGTAGCATATTGAATTCCCGTATTTCTAGCATCGCTTAATCCTCCGTTTTCTTTATGAATGACCTTAATTCTGTGATCTTTTTTAGCATACCACTCACAAATTTCTCCACATCTATCTGTTGATCCATCATCGACCAAAATAATCTCCAAATGTTTATAAGTTTGACAAATAATACTATCAATACATTCTTTTAAATATTTTTCTACTTGATAAATTGGTACTACAACTGTTATTAAAGTTTCTATTTTCTTTTACCTCTCAATAAAATATTTTCTCATTTTATACGTTTTTTCAGTTAATATTGTACGATAACCCATTACTTTTTGTCAACTTTCTTTTCTATCAAGCAAATATTTTCATGCTTTATTGTAAAAAAAACTTTGCTGCTTTTTATCCTTTATTAATTTTAAACGTCCATATCCTAATGGAGCATAAGCAAGTATACATAACTTTATTTTTTGGAATATAGAGTAATGGTGCTGATGCATTGCTTGATACATATATTGATTTCTTTTTTTTAGTAATTGCTTTTTTTCTTTCTGAAATGTTATTTTATCAAAATAATAGCAATAATAATAATACGTCATAATATAGGAAATATAGTCAAATAAAATAGTATTTTTAGTATCATAATCACAGATACCTATATAAGGGATAATCTCTTCAAACGCTTTGATAATGGAAAAATACTTTTCACTCTCAAAAAAATGTGATACACTGCTTTCTCTTTGCACATAATAGTATAAATAAGCTGTTTTATCAAAATATACTTTAGAAACATTGCTGGATATTTTCACTAAAAAAACAAGGTCTTCCATCATATGAATTTCTTCGTTAAGTCTTATGGAACCAATACATTCTCTTTTTATCAATTTATTGACTAAATATCCTCTATACCACTCTTCTCCAAAAAGCATACCAATAAATTGTGATTGATTTAATACAGTTTCACATTTTTTTTCTATTACATGTGGTGATACCACAGCATGTTTTATAAAATTCACATTACAAATGGCTATGTCATAATCGTCTCTTTTTATATAATGATATAACGTTTCTATCATATTTAATTCTATATAATCATCTGCATCGATAAAATGAATATAAGAACCTGATGCAATATTTAAAGCTACATTTCTCGCACTAGATACCCCACCATTTTTTTTGTGAACAACTTTTATTCTATGATCTTTTTCCGCATATAAGTCACAGATTTTTCCTGATGCATCCGTGGAACCATCATCTACTAATAGGATTTCTAATTTTTTATACGTTTGATTTATAATAGAATCTAAACATTTTTCAAGGTATTGTTCTACGTTATATACAGGAACAATAATGGTTATTAAATCTTCCATATGTATTTCCGTTAGTATTATTCTAATCTAACATAATTCCTTTCTTTTATAAACTGTATATGTATTGGTTTTTCCTAATATTTCAAAACCATAGTCCTCCATATTCTCCGTAAGAGACGTTTCATTTCTAAAAACAATATAATTTGTTCCATGCTTTTCACTATCTTCCATAATTTCTGCAACCGCTCCTCTCTGTAAGGCTGATACCATTGGTTCGTTTGCATAAGTATGTGGGTTTCTAGCATATCGTAATATAATATCTGAATTATATTGTCTAATATAAGCTACAATCGTTTCTGGTACCAATGCTACTTTCTTTTCACATGAATCTTCTGAAATCATTGTAGCTATTTCTAACGCCTCCTGAGGTAATTTGTACCAATTCGTAGCTACTTCAAAATTATCTGTATTGAAAACCACTTTTCCACTAAGAATAATAATAACACATATGGCTACCCCTATAAATGCTTTTTGCCAAAAAATTTTTCCCTTTGTTTTTACTTCTTCTGGCTCTTTCTTTTCTGTTATCCATTTCACGGCTACATAAGGTACAGTAATAGCAATAGGAAACATCCAAAACATCCTCCAATAGACACCTCCTGAAAAAATTGGCTCTAATATTTTATAAACGAGCGGATTAAAAATAATAACTGCTAAAATAATCGTACCATATAAAAATATTCTTATGGTTTTATTCTGTTTTTCTTTTATCAAAATATAGATTAGTGAAATTAAAAATAATATCATATATGCGCCATTACCAAAATATTGTATATACATATCTTTTATATTCATGATTATTTCTTTCATTGTCTAGCTTTGTCCCTCCTCTCTTCCATAGTAAACTTCTTTTTTATTGTAGAAATAAATAAACAATACCACATATAACACATGGTATGCATGGTATGAAATATTTGAATAAATAATGTATTTTTCTATCTCTTATAACATACACCATTATAAGACTCATTAAAGTAATCGGTGCTAATGGTACACCCATAGAAGAAACAAGACATGCAGAAATCATCACTAGTAATAACACACAAAAATCTAGAATAGAATGATCCTCCTCCATGGTTGTAATAACAAAATACCATATCAGCGGAATAATAATATTGGCTAAAAATGCTTTGCCTTGCCATATTCTTAAAAATAATACAGAAAATGTCGTTCTCCTAGAATAATTACCAAATGTATACAATACTATTAAAACGAATAAAAATAACATAACTTGTTTTTTATTTTGATTGAATAGTTTATTAGCAATTAATCCAAACACCATATATGTCATAGGAATAAATACTACGGGAAAAATGGTATGTGCTACAATGGCTGGGTGTATTTGAAGAAACTGCGATATAGTTGCTAAATATAAGGAAAAAGGAGCTAGAACATATCTGGCTTGCCATCCCCATCCATATCCTGTAGAAGGATTAATTTTACTAATCGTATTACTAGCAATTGATGTTGTAGCATTACCTACAAAAAAAGCATCATCATCATCTACATGCATATACCTAAACACAATAATTACTTGTAATAAAATTAATACTACAACCAATATAGTAGACAGAGGCATTTTTTTTATGGTCTGTATATTCGTTTTAAAAAATATTTTTAAATTCTTACGATTTAATATGATTGATATAATAGATAATAGTAATAAAATTATCTCATAAACAGATACCAAAGTAGTAAATTTACATTGTAAAAATGTCATGGGAATTGCTAATATTTCAAAAATAGCAAACGCTATACAATAGCCTACTAGAAATAATAGAATACTATTATTTTTTTCTTGTGGTTTTCCATATCCATATAACATTCCTAGAACAGTGGGTATGAGAACTAACCACACTACACATAGCACAAGTTTTATTATCATCTTTAAACACTCCATTTCTTATTTGCTTCTTATATCTATCCATATACCATTATCATAAATACAACTTTTCTTAACATATTTCTTATGGTATTGCATTTTATATTTTCTAATACCTTTCTTTCTCTTATCTGTTTTTGATATTCCTTTCTATCTTTTCCCTTTAAGCTTTTCATACCCATACATGCTGCTGTTGCTACATATTCTAGACAAGTTTCTTTTGCTTGTTTGGATACATATTCCATATTTTCTAATGTCTTAACAATATTATCATAATGTGCTAATTTGTCATTAGCTTTTTTATATGCATTCTCATAAGATGTATTTGTCATAATACTATTTTCTCTTATCACATAATAATAATATGGATAGGATAATATAGTAGTTTTTTTTGCTTTTAACATTGCAATTAATATAATAGCAAAATCTTCATGCAATTTTCCTTCTGGAAACACAAAATGATTTTCTTGCCAATATTGTCTTTTTATACAGTATGCCCAAACAGGATCTATACAAATTTTCTTGTTCCTTAAATATATTAGTAGATCCTCTCCCAATAAATCTTGTGACACAATTTTCTCTATTTCTAATATTTTCTCTTTTTCATTTACTCTCTTACAAGGTATTTTTATCATTTCTAAATTAGAATTTATCTGTATTTTTTGATATAGTGATGCTAATAAATCTTTATCTATATAATCATCTGCATCTACAAAAATCAGATAATCACCTTTTGCCTTTTTAATGCCATAATTTCTAGCTTTTGAAGGTCCTCCATTTGGTATCTGATATGTTTGAAACTGTTCAGGATAACGCGTAACAAATTCATCAATAATTGCTTGAGAATTATCTAGTGTCCCATCATTAATTATAATAACTTCAAAATTTTGAAAGGTCTGATTTTCAATACTCTGTAAACATTTTCGAACATACTGCTCTACATTATATACAGGAATAATAATACTAAATTTCATGATTTCTCCTAACCATTTAAATCTATTTCTATTTGATACCAATTTTTATATACTAGGGTATATTTCCAAAAATAAAATGATATGGACATACGCCATGCACATTACGTATAATAAACATAACAATAAAATAAAACACATACCATAATATAGTAAAGAAAAATTTTTTACTATCATATGGTAGTATTTAATATACGTAAAATAATCCGTTCTAACAGCATATCTAAAAGTTGCTAATGCAATTTGCTTTTACATGTTTTTTTTGATAAATTCTTTCATATGTATTACTAATTTCAATAACAATATATGTTTTTCGCGCGCTAATTTGATACAAATTTGTTGAAATTTTGTCATATAAGAAATAACTGTATTTTCATACAAATGAGGATATTTTTTTTCACAAATCGTAATATGTTCTATCAATTGTTTATTCGTTTTTTTTAATTTCACTAAAGTAATAAGATTTGCATAAAAATATTCTTTAAGAAAAATCGCTTCTACTACTACTGGATATCTCGTTATCAGTTGTTTCTCTACAAAAGCTACTGCTTGGCTAGAATTTTCTAAAGATAAAGTTTGTTTTGTATGCATAATAGAATTTTCATTCATAACATAATGATACAAAGCTTTATTATAATAATAAATTTTTTCACAATAAGACATTGCTATCTTGTTAAATACCATATCTTCACATCTTTTAAGATTGGGAAATCTAATGGCTTCATTTTTTATTATTGTTGATAAATACACTTTACACCATGTACTACCTGTACTATGTATCATGGCATTTTCTTTGGATATGATACCATCTTCTGTTTTTAAGTAAGATTTTTGATAAATATTACGATGATTTTTAGTTTCAAAGTAATAATCAAAAATAATACATTCTGGTTTTTCTTTGTCAATAATATTGGCCAATTGCGCCAATGTATTTTCTTCAAAATAATCGTCTGCATCTAAAAAAGTAATGTAATTTCCCACTGCATTATCTATTCCTCTATTTCTAGAAAGGCCTTGCCCTAAATTTGTTTCATTTTTTATAATTTTCATCGAAAATAGGGCCGTTTTTTGGTACATTATTAACTCTTCTAATAAATTATCATTTGATTGGTCTTCTATAAAAATTGCCTCGAAATCTTTTAATGTTTGCTTTTCTAAAGATCGCAAACATCTTTCCATTTGATTAAAATGATTAAAACACGGAATAATAATTGAAAATTTCGGCATACTTTTCTCCTATTTATGAAATTTTTTCTTTTTCGGTACATGACTTCTTCTAGCAAAATGTTGATAAATAAATCCTCTTAAACTATTCGGACAAACAACCTGTACAATAAAACGGACTAACATGTTATATAAATACTGTGGCACTGTGGTAATGTGATTTTGTAACATATATTTTTGTGTAGAAGCTGTTATTTTAAAGTATGCAATACCACCTCTTCTTTGGTACATTTCTCTTCCTACTCTAGCATAAACAAGTACTTCATCCAAATTCTTAAATTTACAATGATGCAAATACATACGTAACCATAAATAATAATCTTCATTCGATTGCCATTTCATATAGCTACCACATTTTTCAACATCCTCTTTTTTAAACATAACCGTCATGTGGTTTAAAGGACATCTAAATTTCATATATTTACAAATTTCTTTGTGTTCTAGAGGTACTTCTCGTATGCCAACTTTATTTTCTACAGCATCAATAAATTCTTGTATATATCCTCCTACAACACTTAATGTTTCATCTGCTTCAAATGCTTGTAATTGCTTTTCAAACCTGTTTAAAACACAAATATCATCTGCATCCATTCGCGCTACCAATGGATAAGAACATTGTTTCAACCCCTCTCTCAATGCTATTCCTAGCCCTTGATTTTCCTCCAACTTAACAATTTTTAGCGTAGGCTCATTTTTTATGTACATATCAATTATTTGCTTTATATCTTTCGGAATAAATCCGTCAATAACTAATACAATTTCATTTGGTTTCATAGTTTGATAAAGAATACTATCCAAAGATTGTCTTAAATATTCTGGATGGTCATTTTTATAAACTGACATTAAAACCGAAAATTTCATTATTTTTCCTCCGCTTTTAGTAATGCTATCGCTTCTTTTTGTTTAACTTCATATTCTTTCTGTGTAATTTGTTTTGTGCGCAATAAATAATCTCCTAAGTCTTCCGCTGTTGCTAAGTTGATAGCTGAAATGTCTTTTTGGGCTAACACCTTTGTTATTGTTAAACCAAGAATTTTCATATCGTTTAAAAAAGTTATATTTTCTATATATGCTAAATCATATCCCAATTTCTCTTCCCATGATATAGCATTTCTACCATTTATTTGTGCTAGTCCCGTTAACCCTTGTTTCACAGAGTGTCTCTTTTTTTGTTCTTCTGTCATAAATACCAAATCTTTTACTAACTGCGGTCTTGGTCCTACTAAACTCATATCTCCCTTTAGAACATTCCATAATTCAGGTAATTCATCTAAACTCGTACTTCTTAGAAATCTTCCCAACTTTGTTAAACGTAACTCATCCGATAATAATTCTCCATTTTCATCTCTTTCATCTGTCATGGTACGAAACTTATATAAAGTAAAAATACGATTATCTTTTCCTGGTCTTTTTTGTTTAAAAAGTATAGGACTACCTAATTTTATTTTAATGAAAATTGCCAATAAGAGATACACAGGAGCCAATATCATCATGGTAAAAATACTCATCAAGCAATCTAGTATTCTCTTTCCATATTTTTGATACATAACTCTATCCTCATTTATTAAAACATGTTTTTATGATTTGAATTATTCGCTCCATGTCTTCTTCTGTATTTTTTGTATCTGATGGTAAGCATACACCTCTTGTGAATAAATCTTCGGATACACTTTTTTCTGTTGCATCATTATGTTGAAAAAAAGCATATGGTTTCATAAGTGGTTGTAAATGCATTGGTTTCCAAACCAATCTTGCTTCTATATTTTCTTTCTCTAAAGCATTAACTACTTCTAATGGCTTTACTCTTGCTTCTTTTTTAATTGTCATAACAGATAACCAGTAATTTGATTGTACCTCTTTACTTTCTGTTAACATCTCGATTTCTGGAAGATCTTCAAAAGCTTTTTGATAGATTTCAAAAATTTTTCTCTTCTGTCTGATTCTCTCTTCTAGCACTTTAAGTTGCCCTCTTCCGATACCTGCCAATACATTACTCATTCTATAATTATATCCTATTTGTGAATGTTCATAATATGGTGCTGGATCTTTGGCTTGTGTTGACCAAAATCTTACCTTTTCCAGCATTTCAGTATGATGAGAAATAAGCATACCACCACTTGTGGTCGTGATAATTTTATTACCGTTAAAGGAAAGCGCACCAAGTTCTCCAAAAGTACCTGTTAATTTTCCTCGATACGTTGTTCCTAAACTTTCTGCAGCATCTTCTAATACTGGCACTTGATGTTGCTTGCAAATTTTCATAATTTCTTCTAAATTACCAACCTGACCATATAAATGTACTAAAATAACCGCTTTCGGTTGATATTTTTTAAATGCTTTTTGTAGCGCTATAGGACTCATATTCCAAGTGTCTGGTTCAGAATCAATCAGTACCGGAATAGCATTTAAATATATAATAGGATTTACACTGGCTACAAAGGTAAGATCTGAAACAAAAACAATATCACCTTTACCAACATTAAGTGCTTTTAATCCTAAATGAATTGCTGCAGTTCCACTAGACAATGCTACTGCTGCATTGATATTCATATACTGTTTCATTTCTATTTCTAATTGATTGATATTTTCTCCTACAGTAGATAACCAATTGGTTTGAAATGCTTCTTCTATAAATTGTTTCTCATAACCTTCTTTTGACATATGTGGCGATGCTAAATATATTTTTTTCTTCATAGATACCTACGATTGTCCTCCTTTTGCATTATATGTAGGGACTACTTGTTTCATTATTTTTTCTAATTCCTGTTTATCAACATGTTCTTTTTCTGTTAATTGCTGTAATATGGCTATTTTTTTATCTATATCACTAATACTTATACCAATTGGTTCAGCTATAAAAATTTTTTCATGACTTGTCTTTTCTAATTCTTCTTCCTGCATGGTTAGTTCTTCATAAAGTTTTTCTCCTGGTCTTAATCCTATTATCTTAATTTCGATATCCTTATTGGGTATTAATCCAGAAAGTTTAATTAGTGTTTCTGCTAAATCATAAATTTTTACAGGTTTTCCCATGTCTAAAACAAATATTTCTCCACCTTTAGCATAAGTACTTGCCTGTAAGATTAATCCAATAGCTTCCGGTATTGTCATAAAAAATCTTGTAATATCTTTATGTGTTACAGTAACTGGCCCCCCCTCCAAAATTTGTTGTTTAAACAATGGAACAACAGAACCATTACTCTCTAGCACATTACCAAATCTAACAGCCACAAATTCCGTTTTACTAATTCTATCTTTTGCTTGTACCATCATTTCACAAATCCTTTTAGTGGCTCCCATAATACTTGTTGGGTTAACTGCTTTATCTGTTGAAATAAGAACAAAACGTTTTACTTGATATTTATCACAAATATTAATTACATGATAAGTACCTAGTACATTATTCTTTATTGCTTCTAATGGACTGTGTTCCATTAATGGAACATGTTTATGTGCTGCAGCATGAAACACTAAATAAGGATGATAAGTAGAGAAAATTTCTTCCAAACATTTTTCATCTTTTACACTACCTACAATTGCTTCTATTTTCATCTCTGGGTATTGAGATTTTATTTCTAATTCAATATGATATAAACTATTTTCATAAATGTCTAACATAATCAATTTTTCAGGTTGGTATTGTACAATTTGCCTACAAAGCTCTGAACCAATAGAACCGCCACTACCAGTTACTAATATTGTTTTATTTTTAATCAGGTTTTCAATATTATGATTATCTAATGCTATGGTATCTCTTCCTAAAATATCTTCTATTTCTACATCTCTTAAATTATCTAACAAATTTTTACCTTTAATAATTTCTTTCATGCCTGGTAAAATTCTGACTTTTGCCTTTGTTTGTTGACAAATATTTAAGATTTCTTTTTTGTTTTTATTATCAATTCTAGCAATAGAAAAAAATATAACATCTACATTCTGTTTTTCACAAATTTTAATAATATCATTTCTATTTCCAATAATTTTAACGCCTGCTACAACCAAATTCAGTCTTTTTTTGTTATCATCTATAATACCAACAATATTATATTTTTCTTTTAAATTTGCATTAATTGTTTTTATAATCTCATGCGCTGCATTTCCTGCACCAATAATAAGTAAATTTTTTCTTTCTGTCTCGTTAATGGTAGGAATTCCTTTATTTACTATATCTGCTACTAAAATATATCTTATAATAATTCTATAAGATACCATCATTAAACCAATGAAAATACCCGCTAAAATATTTAACTTTGTAGAAGCAGTTCCTAAGTGAAATATGGCATCTAATATGGATACTAATATAGAGGAAATTAAACAAAATATAATGTAACATACATAATCTCTTCCCTCTTCATAACGAATAATATGATGATAAATTTTTGTTATGCGAAATATAACTTGATATACAACAGCAGATGTTATTGTTGTTATAAACAATCGTTTCACATAATAGGCATTAAAATTGAAAACAGAATCTGTTATCAAAACAGTTCCTAAATAATATGCAATAGCAATACAAAAGATGTCCACAATAGATAAAATAAAATTTCGATATCTACTAAGTCTTTTAATAATTTCCAATAATAATTCCTCTTTGCTTTTATTTTTATTCTATTTATTTTATCATTATATATCTTTTTTTTCAAGTAAAATTTATGGTCCCATGATAGAATCTTATCCCATATTTCAATATAAAAAACTTCTATAAAAATTTATAGAAGTTTTTTATGATTTCTTTTTAAGTGCAACCTATTTTTAGTAATTTTAATATTTATTTATCGATAGCGTGCTTCATAAGTCTTTTCAAAGTCTTTTGCTTCTACTTTAATGGCACCATTTTCTGTAAGTTTACTATCATCAACTTTTACACCTGTTGCTTTGTCATACCAACCATCAAATTGATAGCCATTTTTTGGCTTAGGCGCTTCTACAGTAATGTGTCCTTTTTCATACACCTCAGCTCTATAACAGGTATAAATGATATTGGAACCATTTTGATAGGGTTGAGATTTTTCTATGTCCGTCACAAAATAAACTATACATAAACTAGAAGTACCCTTTGGTATAGATTCTCCACATACAGTACATTTACCTTGTTCATTCCAAGTATGGCCTGCTCCTACTTTATCAATTTCCTGTGTTGTCTGAATTTTTTGACAAATAAGACATTGTTTTCTTTTAAAACTATTTTTGCAAGGCGTTGCTGCTGTAGGCGCTATATATTGCCATTCATGATTTTTCTTAGGGATTATTTTTGAAGGGATTTCAACGCCACAATAGATACATTGCATTGTTTCCGTTCTACCATATGTTTCACAAGTTGCTTCTATGCCATCTTTTTTTCCGACATACTCATGATTTAACATTGGTATTTCTGTTACATCACTGATATTACCACATCTTGTACAATGTTTTGATTTGCTGCCATTTTCTGTACATGTTGCTTTTTTATCGATGGTATATCCTTCATTTTCTTGCGTATAAATATGCCCTAAAGCTGGTTTTCCTGCTTCTTCTTTTACAGAATTATCTATTAAACCACACATCGTACAAGCATAAACAATTTTTCCATTTTCTGTACATGTTGGCTCTATTTCTACTTTTTCATATCGATGTTCTTTTAATTGAGGAACATAACGAAACCATTCCTGTTTACAAACAGTACATTGTGTAATATTAGTTCTTCCAAATTTTTGACAAGTAGCCTCTTCATCTGGCAATTGAATAATGGTATGTACACCATTGGCTGGAATTATTTCTGTTTCTACTTTATTGCAAATAGAACATTTTCTGATTTTTTCACCACTTTCAACACATGTTGCTTGTTTGGTAATTTCCCAGTCACCAAAAATATGTGTTATGTGTTCTGTTGGCACTAATACTATTTGAAGTGCTTCCATTCTTTTACCTTGCCATCTAGTACCAGCAAAATTTCCATCCGTTGGTTCTTCTGTTGTTACCATAGAGAAATCTCCTGCTTTCACCCAATTCATCCAGCCATATCCTTGCGAATGAGCACGATACCATAATTCATATCCATTAAGGCCTTCCACTGCAATTTGAAAAGCTTCCATTCTCTTGGATTGATACATGGTACCAGCATAAGTACCTTCTGCTGGTTCTCCTGAAACTTGAACTTTTTGAGCATCTACCCAGTCCATCCATCCTTCTTTTTGAACATGAGCGCGATATTTTAATGTTATACCTTCTGGAACAACAATTTGAAGAGCCTCCATTCTTTTGGCTTGCCATCTTGTTCCAACAAACATTGCATCCGCTGGTTCTTTTTCTGTTAGAGTCTCACTACTTTGTGTATTAATCCAATTCATCCAACCTTCTTTTTGAACGTGAGCACGACAAGTGATTTGTGGTTTACTTATGACATCTTCACTAGCATATACCATTACTGGTAACATAATAGAAAACATCATAATAGTAATTAATCCTAGAATAAAACCGTGTAAACTTTTTTTGCAAAAATTTAACTCCATGCCTTTTCCTCCTTTGCATATCTTATCTTATACTTTAAGTCTTTTCAAACCCTCTTACATTATCAGTATAGCACGTTTTAGCACTATAAGCAATGCATTCTACAATCTAATTCAGCATAAAACTTCAAACATGAAAAAAACTTTTATTATCTTAATTTTAAAAATTCCAGTGATTTCTTTCACTGGAATTTTTATACTTTTTTATTATACTCGATTATTCTACTATTATATTCATTTTTACTTTTGCTTGTTCTAAAGCTTGTTGTACTGCTTCTGTATCTTCTAAGTCAGCAATAGTTAGTACACCTTCTGCAAAGGCATTGACTAAATCTGATGCACTTGCTGGATGCGCTTTTAATAAGTCATTCCAATAATTCTGTAAATCGCTAATAGCATCCTTTTTTGCATTAAATACCGTTTCAACATCTTCCAATGCCTTCATTGCTGCATCAGTAGCTTCTTCTACTTCTTCTTTAGTTTCTGCTGCAGTAATTGTCGCATCAACAGTTGTTTTTATTTCATCTATTTTTTTATTAGTAGCATTTTTTAGTGGGTCTGACCCTGCCTTGTCTGTTTTTTCCTTTAGTGCTGTAACGTTTTCGTTTATTTCATTTTTCGCATTATCTTTAATATCAGGTAACACTACTTTATCCATTTTTTCTTTTGCTTCTTTTACTACTGTTTCTACTTCTTCTGGTGTTGCTGCTTTATTGATTGCATCTATTGCATCTGACAAGATTGGTCCAAACTGTTGTAATTTGTCTTCTCCATCTTTGTTAGGATATTGTTCTTGAAGGTCAAGCCAATACACTTGTATTTCATCTGATCCTGCTTTTTGCATATCAAATATAGCTTTTGCCTGTTCCATAGTTTCTGTTGCTTTCTTTACTGCTACTTCTATTTCCTCTGGTGTTGTTGCTTCATTAAGTACTTTCTCTGCTTCTGCTTTTGCTGCTTCTATTTTTTCTTTTAATGATGTTTGTAGAGGTGTATTTTTATTATCTTCATCTTGAATTCTACTGTCTTTTTTTATACTATCATACGTATCTTTTAAAGTAGCTGTTCCTAGTTCTTTTGCTTCAGAAAAAATTTGCTCATCAGATTTAATAGCTTCAAGTGCAGCATTTGCATCTGCTAGTGTTTGCTCTACTACTTCTATTGTTTCTGCATTTTCAATAGCATCACACCATGAATTTAACATTTCTTCTAATGCATCAAAATCAAATGTTCCGCTATTTACTTTTTGAATCCATGCATCTTGAAATTTATTAATGGCATTGCTCTTGGCTTCTCTTAAAGCTTTCTCTGCTGCTTCTCTTTCTGCTATTTCAGTATCTGTTTCAATAGCATCCATTGCTACTTTAGCATCTTCGATTACTTTTGCTACTTCTTCTGGTGTTGTTGCTTTATCAAGTGCATCTAATGCATTAACTAATTCTGCTTCTAATGCATCACCATTTTTTTCGCATTGTGGCATTAATTCATTAATATAATTCACTAAATCTTCCATTGCTTGATTTTTTACATCTATTAACACTTTCGTGTTATTTGGAATTGCATCTACTTTTGCTTTTGCTGCTTCTAATGCAGATTGAACATCTTCAAAAGAAGTAGCATCTTTGATAATTTTCTCTCCTTCAGTAATAGCGTTATTATAAGCTTCCGCACTGAAAGAATAGTCCTCTGGATTATGATATCCATTTAATGTTTCAATTGCTTTTTGTTTTGCTTCATCTAAAAGATTCACTAAAACAATTTGAAAAGCTTCCATTCTTTTTGATTGATACATGGTGCCGGCATAAGTACCTTCTGCTGGCTCTCCATTTCCGATGGTAGCTACATCAATTGCTTTTACCCAGTCCATCCATCCTTCTTTCTGAACATGAGCACGGTATCTTAACTCATAACCTTCTGGAATACCTTCAACAGCAATTTGAAGTGCCTCCATTCTCTTAGCTTGATACATAGTACCAGCGTAAGTACCTTCTGTTGGTTCCCCTGAAACTTGATTTTTTTGAGCGTCTACCCAGTCCATCCATCCTTCTTTTTGAACATGAGCACGATATTTTAATGTTATACCTTCTGGAACAACAATTTGAAGTGCTTCCATTCTTTTGGCTTGCCATCTTGTTCCAACAAACATTCCATCCGCTGGTTCTTTTACTAGCGCTTCATTACTTCCTGTCTCAACCCAATTCATCCATCCTTCTTTTTGAACATGAGCGCGACAAGTGATTTGTGGTTTACTTATGACATCTTCATTAGCATATACCATTACTGGTGACATAATAGAAAATATCACAGCAACTATTAATCCTACTATAAACACATGTAAACCTTTCTTATAAAAATTTAATTCCATGCATTTTTCCTCCTTTGCATATTTAATCTTATACTTTTAAGTTTTTTCAAACTTTCTTACATTACCAGTATAGCACGTTTTTATATCGTAGGCAATGTATTTTTCAATCTAATTTAGCATAAGTCATGCTATTGAGAAGGAAAATATAAGAAACTTTTATATGTTTTGTCATTTATGCAAAAAAATACCAGTGAAATCACTGGTATTTTTTCTATACTATACTATTTTATTATTTTACTGCAGCTTCATAAACATTAATCATCTCTTCAAGAGTTGTAGCATTGTTTATTTCTCTCCTTGCAGTTTCTTTTACAGAAGCTTCTTTATCAACAAGTGCCACATCATTAATTAATGTAATTAATTCTGTTTTCAAAGCTTTTCTTAATTCACTTAATAAAGTAGCTTCTTTTGTTTCATAATCAGCCCAAGAATTAGCTGAATCCATAGTAGCTGATACTTTGTCTAGTATAGGACTTATAGTAGTAAGTGTTTTGTAAGCTCCACCTTTACCATCTTTTAGAATTTCTTTGTTTAATGCAGTTACTTCTGCAAGTTCATTAAATTTAGTAGTCATTCTTCCTCTTGCAAATTCTATGTTATATAAATTAGCTTGAGAAGTAAAATTACTAATTAAAGTTTTTAAAGCATCTTCACTTGTATATGTGCTTGAATCACTACTATCATCAAGAGCTTTTGATAAATTAGCTTTAGTTGTTTCAAGAGCTTCATATGCTGATTTTGATAAAACTTTATCTGTATCAACTTTTGCAACTAAATTTTCATATTTACCTAATAATTCTAATAAATATACTCTTAATGCTTCATAAATATTTTTCTTTTGATCGTTACGTATAGCCAATAATTCATCAGCAGTTTCAATTGTATCAATCTTTGCTATTTCTGCATCAATTGTATCTTGAATAGCAGTAATATATTTTTCTGTTGATTCTTCTGCTGTTGTGCTTTGTAATGTTGTATCTGCTATTGTTGCTACATATTTATTAATTTCTCTTCTTGAGTTACATGCTGAACGACATACTTGTTTTACAGTTGCTATATTGGCTTTAGCAGTCGTTAAAGCCGTTTCAACTTCTCCTTCCGTTGTAGCACTTTCAATTGTTTCATAAGCTGCTGTTAATGCATTTTGTAATCTCTCTGTTTCAGCATCTGTATATTCAGGTCCATAATCTTGTTTTACTGATTTAACTGCATTTATATACTCAGTAACAAGATCATCTATTTTTTCCATTTTAGCATTCCCAGCTAACCAAGATTTTTCATAATCCGCTTTTACAACTGTTTCTGCATTTGCAGCTTGCGTTTCTGAAAATATTTTTTCTAATTCAGCTTTAGCTTCTGCTATCACTTCTTCTTCAGCATCTGTTAGCTCTTCTACTGCACTAATATACGTATCATTATTTGTTACAAGTATTTGATCCCATTTTGCTTTATAATTAGCTAATTCATATAAGTCATCTATAGCACTTTCAGCTGTTTCTACTGCTGAACTAACTCCATCAGTATCTTCTGCAGCATTAATAGCTTCTTGTGCATCAGAAACTACTTTAGCTACTTCTGCTTGTATAGCTTCATCTAATGTCACACCTTCCTCAAGTGGATTTTCTGTAGACTCATATGATGCAACTTCTTCAACTGCTTCAGTTTTAGCTTTCATTAAATTATATTCAGCTTCTGTTAATCTTCCATTAACAGCATCCTCATATAATTCAATTACATCAGCTACATCTGTTGATGTTGCTATTGCATTACGCACAGTATTATATTGTTCTTCTGTTAATATTAATCCACTATGTGCTCCATCATCATATAATTTCTTTAAATTCTCTGCTGCATAATCTTGCGCTGTTGCTAATAAATTTCCTTTTGCATCTTTTACAATTGTTTCAGCTTCTTTTATTGTTTCTGCTTGTGCTAAATCTGATTGTGCTTTATCTATAACATCTTTAAATTTAGATAATTCAGCATATTTTGTATATGAACCTATTTCATATCCATTTAATTTAGAATCATTTGCTAACCACTCATTAAAACTGTCTACTACTTCTTCTACTGTTTGTGGTCCAGCTGGTGTTACTTTTACTAATGCAATTTGGATTCCTTCTACTCTTTTTGCTAATCCCTCTGTTCCTGCATATGTTCCTTCTACTGGGTCAGCTGATGTTACAGTAGATAAATCTCCTGCTTTTACCCAGTTCATCCATCCATATCCTGATCCTTGAACATGTGCTCTATACCATAATTCGTATCCGTCTAATCCTTCTACTGCGATTTGGATTCCTTCTACTCTTTTATATAGTCCTTCTGTTCCTACATAAGTTCCTTCTGCTGGGTTTCCTGCTGGCATTGTGTTTCCTGCTGTTACCCAGTCCATCCATCCATATCCTTGCCCTTGTACGTGTGCTCTATATTTTAATGTTACACCTTCTGGTACTGCAATTTGGATTCCTTCTACTCTTTTATATAGTCCTTCTGTTCCTGCATAAGTTCCTTCTGCTGGGTCTGTAGCTACTATATCACTTACTGAGCTTACTACTCCTGGTTTTTCCCATCCATATCCTTGCCCTTGTACATGTGCTCGATATGTAATTATTGGTGCATTTGTTTCATCAGCTTGTACAATATTTGGTATTATCGCAGTTATTCCCATCATCGTCACTACACTAATTAAAATAATGCACATGGTTTTTCTTAAAAATTTACTGTACATAAATTTTCCCCCTTCTTTAAAATTATTACAGTAATATTATAGCACCATTACCAAATATTGGTCAATGGATTTTCTAACCTGTTTAAGGTTAAACCAAGGAATTTTACTTCCAATTTTTTCCAATTTTTAAAAAGCGTAGAAAATACTATGATACAGGTTATTTCACGGCAATATTAGAATCTATTTTTCCTATAAAAAAATAAAAATTTTATACACTAAATTGGCATATGATATGAATCAAAAATCAGCGAAAATTTAAAACAAATTTTCGCTGATTTTAGGTTATATTTTCTTTTTTAATTGGCCTACACATTTTCTAAATATTCAGGATGTGCTAAATACCAGTCGATAGTCTTAACAATACCATCTTTAAACATCGTTTTAGGTGCCCACCCAAATTCATTTTTTAATTTTGTTGGGTCAATGGCATAACGATAATCATGTCCCTTTCTATCTTCTACAAATGAAATTAGGCTTTCAGGCTTTTCCAGTCTTGCTAATATTAATTTAACAATTTCAATATTTCTTTTTTCATTATGTCCTCCAATATTATATCGCTCACCTTTTTTCCCTTGATGTAGAACAATATCTATTGCTTCACAATGGTCTTCTACATATAACCAATCTCTAATGTTTAATCCTTCTCCATATACAGGTAGTGGCTTATCTTGAAGTGCTAAAGAAATCATATGTGGAATTAATTTTTCATGATGTTGATATGGTCCATAATTATTAGAACAATTTGTTACGCAAATATTCATTTTGTAAGTTTCTGCATATGCAAAAGCAATTAAATCTGATGAAGCTTTAGAAGCAGAATAAGGACTATTAGGTTGAATAGGAGAAGTTTCTGTAAAATATCCTTCTTCTCCTAATGTTCCATATACTTCATCTGTTGAAATATGTACAAAACGATTTGGGCTGCCTTCTCCCCAATACTGTTTGGCAGCTTCCAACAAAGTGTGTGTACCAACGACATTCGTTTGTGTGAAAATAAAAGGATTTTTTATACTATTATCTACATGAGACTCTGCAGCAAAGTGAACAATCGCATCTATATCATATTTTTTATATGTTGCCAATACAAAATCAAAATCACAAATATCTCCTTGTACAAATGTAATTTTATCTTTAATAGCATCTAAATTATGTAAATTTCCCGCATATGTTAATTTATCAAATACAATAATATGATATTTTCCTTCATATTTTTTTACCATAAGCTCTGCAAAATTGGCTCCTATAAATCCTGCAGCACCTGTTACTAAAATGTTCTTCATTTCTTTTTTTCTCCTTTAAAACTTTTTGGTTTCACTCATTTTATCTTATCAAAATCTTATGATAAATTTTGAAACAAGTCCGTATCTTTTAATTCTTTTAAACTAGGCCATAATGCATCTTTCTCAGAAGTTATATATTCTTCTGGTTTCATTCCTGGTACTTCTGGCCAAACAATACCAATTTCTTCATCATTCCACTTTAGACCACCCTCTGCCTCATGATTATAAATATCATCACACTTGTAGGTAAATTCTGCTTCATCACTTAGTACTAAAAATCCATGTGCAAATCCTTTAGGTATCATAAACATTCTTTTATTTTCTTCTGAGATAATCACACCTTCCCATTTTCCATATGTTTTACTGCCTGGTCTTAAATCAACTGCTACATCAAATACTTCTCCTTTTAAGCATCTTACTAATTTTGCCTGCGTATTTTCTTTTTGAAAATGTAATCCTCTTAATACACCTTTTTTAGATTTTGATTGATTATCTTGTACAAAATCATTTGTAATACCTATTGCTTCAAATTCTGGTTTACTATAGGTTTCCATAAAATAACCTCTATTATCTCCAAAAACAGTTGGTTCAATAATATATACGCCTTCAATAGATGTATCTATTCTTTTAAATTTTCCCATAATCAAATTCCTCACTCTTTCTTTTTTATTGACCTGCATCAAACAAATCACTTTCATATATGGCTTTATATTGTTTAAAATCTTGTTCAATAATCTTCTTTAAATATTTTCCATATTCTGTTTTTTTGTATTTTTCGGCTTCTTCTAATACTTGTTCTTTACTAATCCATTCATTATGATAAGCAATTTCCTCTAAACAAGCAATTTGTACACCTTGCCTTAGTTCAATAGCTTTTACAAAATCTGCTGCATCAGACAATCTATCTGGTGAACCCGTATCAAACCAAGCATAACCATTTCCTAAAGGAATTACTTGCAATTTTCCTTGCTGCATATATACTTTATTAACATCGGTAATTTCTAATTCTCCTCTTTCTGAAGGTTGAATAGATTTTGCAATTTCTATTACGGTATTGTCATAAAAATAAATTCCTGGTACTGCAAAATTTGATTTAGGCACTCTAGGTTTCTCTTCAATTGACAATGCTTTTCCTTCACTATCGATTTCTACTACACCATAAGAAGTGGGATCTGCCACTTGATATCCAAAAATAATACCGCCTTCTTTTAAATGGCTCGCTGCTTTTAATACTCTTTCAATTCTAGAACCATAAATCATGTTATCTCCTAAAATTAAGGCAACATTATCATCACCAATAAAGTCTTCTCCTAAAATAAAAGCATCTGCTAATCCTACTGGCTTCTCCTGAATTTTATAAGTAAATTTCATGCCTAATTTAGCACCGCTTCCTAATAAATTTTCAAAAGCTGGTAAGTGAGTTGGTGTTGAAATAATGAGTACCTCTTTAATTCCTGCCATCATTAGTGTAGATAAAGGATAGTATATCATTGGTTTATCATATACGGGTAACATCTGTTTTGACACTGCTAATGTTACTGGATACAGTCTTGTAGCACTTCCGCCTGCTAAGATAATTCCTTTCATATTTTATTCCTCCTACTTTTATTTTTACATACAATTTATATTACATATTTTTTAATTCTTCTTTTAAATACTTCTCTAATGCTACTTCATAAGAATCCGGATAAATTCCTACAGAATGTAATTTTTCTTTAGATAATTGACTATTCGTTGGTCTATCGCTAGATTGCGGATACATTTGCTTATATTCTTGTGAAGTAATCGCTTTTACCTTTGTTGCAATATGAGCTATTTCAAAAATTTTTCTTGTAAATGCACACCATGTTGTAAATCCTTCGTTGGTAGAATGATAAATACCATATTCTGGTTCTTTTTCCATAATAGCTTCTATAATTTCACATAATGTTGTGGTTGATGTAGGACTTCCATGTTGATCATCTACAACACTAATTTCTTCTTTTTCTTTAGATAATTTTAACATGGTTTTTACAAAATTTTTACCACCTAGCCCATATAACCATGCAGTTCTTAAAATATAGTACTTTTCTGCCTTTTTTGCATTTTCTTCTCCCACTAATTTGGTTCTACCATAAGCACTAACAGGATTTGGCATCATATCTTCCGTGTAAATTTTTTCTACTGATAAATTTCCTGGAAAAACATAATCTGTACTAATATGAATCAATGTTGCATCTTCCTGCTTAGCAGCTTCTGCAATATTAGCTACCGCTGTTCCATTAACAGATAACGCTAAATCTTCATGCGTTTCACAACCATCTACATTAGTATAAGCTGCACAATTGATAATATAATCTGGTTTTACTTCTTTTGCTTTTGCTAAAACAGCTTCTTTGTTGCATATATCTAATGTTTCTATGGTGGTTCCTTCTACATCATATATTTTTTCTAGTCGCTCTTTTAGTTCTCCACCAAGCATTCCATCCGCTCCAATTAACAATACTTTCTTCATTTCTGATATCCTTTCTCTTTTTTACTTTCGATACGCACATTATATCACAGCCTATAGAATTGTCAAAGTTTTTTACACACTTTCCATATTGAACACAAAACTTTCACAAATCTGAAACAATTTCATAAATATAAATGCTATCTTGTAGATTATCTTCTAATTCAATTGGTTTCTCCATGTGATTGCTATATACTTCTTTTAATTTTATTCCTTTTTGCTCTAGTTCTTCTTGTTTATGATAAGAAATCATATACTGTACATGAAGTTCTTGTAGTTTTTCTGCTGTTACGTGTAATTCTATTTTATCTTTATCAATTAATATAACATCATTTTGGGTATCTAATGTCATTTGCACATGTGCATAACGATTCCAAATAGTTTCTTTTTCTTGATACATTTCTTCTCCCAAAACTGTTTTCAATAAATCTGTATAAGGATATATATTTGTTGCATTAATGGTTTTGGCACCATTTGCCATTGCATAGTTGGCTACTACCATCATAGTATCTTCACTCATCCATAATGCTTCTTTATCTTGGCTTACAATATCTTGTATTTTTTTTGCCAATTTTGTTTCTGTAATACTGCTAATTCCTTTTGTAATAGGATGCACAAATACAGATCCACTCAGTGTTAAAATAATCATTATCCCCAATAAAGCATATTTATATCTTTTATCTTCGAAATTTAAAAATAAAAAGGTTAGCACGCATAAAATTCCTGCAAAAAGTAAAATAAATCCTTTAGAAGAAACCTTTTCGGGTAATGCTAAAAATGGTACTATACACATTACTATCACACTAATTCGGATTTTCGCTTTCATAGTAAAAAATTCCTTTTCCAGATGTGATATCCAATATAAAAAAATATATATATTCACAAATCCCACAGCAACTGCCATTCTTTCAACTGGAACAAATCTTAAAAGCGTTATATTGGCTACTGTTTCTGGAATAGGTAACATGCAAAATACTGTTTCTAATACAGCCACCATTACGGTAGGTAATAAAAATGAAAGATGCTCCTGCTTTTGGTAAAGACAGTATAAGCCTATCAACATAGGAATAGGAAATATAGAAATAATATTTGCCATAGCATAATTATCATTTGTTTGAATGAAAGGTAATAGAAAATTATATAAGTAGCTAAATAAATTCGAAAACCCTTTTCCCCCTGTTTCGATTCTCTTTCCTGGATAAATCATATTAGCAATTATGTTTAATGTATCTTTTGATAAGTGATAATATCTAAAGCAAAGCACTCCTACTATTGCTATACAACCAATCGCCATTAATCCGTCTTTTAAATTTATTTGATATATTGTACGATTTTTAATGATAATCCAAATTGCTAGCGCTACAAAGATATATCCAAAACTTACCATATAGGCAGGATAAAAAGTAAAAATATAAGAAAGTACTGCCCAACTAATTCCTATTATAGATATAAAACGTACTTTAAAAGATTTGGCTGTCATCCATCGATTTAATAATATCACCGCTAATTGTCCAAAAATAAGAATATCTAAAAAAGCATTAGTAAACCACCATTGACATGCTCCAGAAAAAGCTATGAGAATAGTACCACATACAGATATGCCTTTTTTTCCATCTGTTAGTAACATACAAAATTCAAAACTAACTAATAGCAAAGCTATCCAACGTAAATTCCACCAAAATGCAAGTCCCATACCACTACTTAAAAAATAATATCCTATATTAAATATCTTTCCAATAGAAAGAATATCTTTTACAGGTGGATGTACCACAGAAAATACATCTGTTGGTATTCCTCTTATTTGACGATTCATATATGCAAAGTGATTGCTTTTTTGAGAGATGGCTAATAATGTTTCTAAAGCATATTCATCAGAATGAATACCTCTAGCAATACCCCATATTGTATTATCTTTTTCTGGCTCTAGTACCCAATAACTTAAAGCACCATTCGATGAACCTGAATATTGTAACAATGTAAACACTATAATACATACTGCTCCTATGGGATAACGATATCGAATAATAAAGTCATAAAGCTTTTTTATTCCTATAATCATATGTAAACCTATAAAAATAAGAATTCCAACAATGACTACTATTCTATCTATTGAACTTGTACTATATATATTTAAAATTTTCGTTATACATAACTCAAAAACACAAGATGCAACAATTGCTATAAATATCAATTCTATTATCTTTTTTCTTTTACTTTTCACGTTTTTATCTCCTCATTAGGAATCATTTCTAATACGATTTCTACAAAAAGAAAAAAGAAGTACATGTACTCCTGCTCATGTACTCCTTTTTTCTTTTAATGTCTAAAATGTCTCATTTTTGTAAATATCATTGTTATTCCATAAGCATTGCATTTTTTTATAGAATCTTCATCTCTAATAGAACCACCTGGTTGAATAATAGCCGTAATGCCAGCTTCGTGAGCGGCTTCTACGCAGTCATCAAATGGGAAGAAAGCATCTGATGCTAAAACAGCATTTTGAGTAATACCTTTTCCAATTAATTCTTCTCCATGCTCAATAGCTTGTTTTGTTGACCAAATTCGATTAACTTGTCCTGGTCCAATTCCGATAGATTGTTTATTTTTTCCAATAGCAATACCATTTGATTTAACATATTTTACAATTTTCCATGTAAATAACATATCTTCTAATTCTTTTTCTGTTGGCTTTCTATCTGTTACTACCTCATATTCATCTAATAATTTTGCATCTATGGTTTGTACAATAACACCACCATTAATTTTTTTAATATCATAAGCATTTTCTGGTTGTTTCTTAGAGATTTCTGGTAATACTAATACTCTCACATTCTTCTTGGTTTTTAATATTTCAAGTGCGTTAGCCTCATAAGATGGCGCTACAATAACTTCTAGAAAAATCTCTTTCATCTCTTCTGCCATTTTAACCGTAACTTCTCTATTGACAACAACAATGCCACCAAATATAGATGTTTTATCTGCACCAAAAGCCTTTTGCCATGCTACATAAATATCACTATCACTTCCTACGCCACATGGATTTCCATGCTTACAAGCTACTACTGTTGGTTCATCAAACTCTTTTAATAATTCTAGTGCACCATTGGTATCGTTAATATTATTAAATGATAACTCTTTTCCATTTAATTGTGTAGCTGTTGTTAGTGAACCTTCACATTTTCCAATTTCTTTATATAATGCCGCCTTTTGATGTGGATTTTCTCCATAACGCATATCTTGCACTTTTTCATAAGTTAATGTTAATTTATCTGGAAGTGTTTCATCCTTTCTTTGTTCTTTTATGTACCTTGCTATCATCGCATCATAATTGGCTGTATGTTCAAATACACTCTGCATTAATCTAAATTTTGTATCTTTTGATACGGTTCCCTTTTCTTGTAATTCTTGTAAAACAATCGCATAATCTTCTGGATTGGTTATTACCGTTACATCTTGATAATTTTTAGCAGCACTTCTTAACATGGTAGGTCCACCGATATCAATATTTTCAACGCACTCTTCTAAAGACACACCTTCTTTTAAAATTGTT
Source organism: uncultured Clostridia bacterium (assembly GCA_947626885.1). Taxonomy (GTDB): domain Bacteria; phylum Bacillota; class Clostridia; order TANB77; family CAG-508; genus Scatovivens. The sequence continues at coordinate 96,269 of CANQTX010000001.1, forward strand.
TGTTTAAATGGATATAAATTAACAACAACAAAATCAATCGTATCAATTCCTAATTCTTTTAGCTGATTCATGTGTTCTGGTTTTTCTCGCATAGCCAAAATACCCGCATGTACTTTTGGATGTAGTGTTTTTACTCTACCATCTAAACATTCTGGAAAACCTGTTAACTCAGAAATTTCCATTACTTTTATACCTGACTCTTTTAACTTTTTATAAGTGCCACCTGTTGAAATAATTTCTACTCCTTGTTTTTCTAATCCTTTTGCAAATTCTACAATACCTGTTTTGTCTGATACACTAATTAATGCTTTCATGATAATACCTCCTATTATTTGAATATTTATTTTACCATTTATCGTCTAATTAACTCCCATATTGATGTTCTTCTGCATTAGCATCTGTTTCTCTCTTTTGCTTACTTGCTACTTCATTCCAGTTAGAATCTCTATATACTTCAGCTGACAAGTCTATATTTCTATAATGTCTTGTTAAACTTTTATATTGTTTCTCATCTATTATCTCAAAGTCTAATAATGTTTGCATAAAGGCTTGATCATCCATCATTGACAAATATCTTGCACCCATTTCTAATGCTATTGCTTCTTTGGGGCTTGTATAAATATCTCTCGTATTAGTACTTTGTTCATTTATAAAACGAATTTTACTTTTGTTTAGCTGTTGCACTTGAGAAAATACTTTCTCCACATCCTCTTGTATTGCTTCTTCCGTATACGGTTCTACAATTTGATGACTTCCTTTGTTATCTCTTATTTTTCGTGTAACATACATCTGTTTTTCCATAATACCCGTTTCCGGATTTTTTTCTAATTTTTCAGATAAGTTAACCGTATTATAATAGGCAATGTATTGTTCAATTCTGGCTCTTTTTCTAGGAAAAGTTGCTTCTGAAATTTTTTCTAATCCTTTTCTTTCAAGAATAAATTCTCTAGCTATTTTTAGCTCTTCTTTTATAGATTGTTTCATTGCTTCCTTTAACATATTAGCTGAGAACTGATATTCCTCAGGTCGAATTTGACATAAGAAATTTATAAACAATTGATACGGTGTGTGTTTGTATTTTTCTTGTAACTGATTTTGTAGAGTAGGGTTACTTTTTATATCTCCTAATTTATCTACTAAATCATTTTCTAATAATAAATTTCCAAAATTCTGTATCAATTGCCCAATTGCTGGCACATAAGTTGCATAATCTTCTTTTAATACCACATAATCTACAATGTACTTATTATTAATATCTCTTAATTTATGCATCAAATAGGATTTTTCATCTGACATTTTGATTGTAGAAATTAGTACATACTTTCGTTTTCCATCTTCTACTGTATTGCTTTCTTCTTTTGCTTTCTGAACTGTTGTACCAATAACATCTTCTATTAGATGACTTTGCATTTCACGCGCAATTTCATCATAATCCTTTTTTACAATGTCATTATAATGAATGCCTAATTTTTCTAGTACATCAATAAACTCTTCATTTAATTCTGTTATAAAACCTTCTCGCAATCCATCTACCATATCGTAGGGTATATAAGAAATCTTATCACTTAACCTCATTAAATTAGCTTCTATTGTTCCCGCAACAATTTTTTTATCGTATCCTTTTTCTGTATGACAACGCAATACTTCCTCTAAAAAATCTGCTTCTGTTTTTTCAAAATTTGCTACGTATTCCGATTCTGATTTTTCTCCATTATGAGAATTAATTCCTTCCATAACAATCCATAAACTATTTTGAATTCTTTTTAATTTTTTATCAGAAATATGAGGATGCTTTTCCTGAATATTTTTTAGAATCTCTTGATAAATATCTTTTTGATATATTAAATCTCTTGGACCTAATGCATTATGGCAATAATAACCAATACCATAATCTTCTTTTATATTAGAAATCCACCATTCACCACTATGTCCTAAAAAAGTATGTCCTATATCATGATTTCTTGCCATAATAGCTATTATACCGGGATGAATAGCAGTATATCCTAAAGCCTCATTGATTCCTTTTGTAATTCTCACGGCAATATTGGCAACATTTTTTTGATGCGTTTCTCTATTTTTACTTTTTTCATCATCTTTTCTAGGAACTTTTGCCATCATGGTTCTATTTTTACTATTATTGTGTGATAATATAGATTCGTTAATTTCTTTACTATATGCCTCAAGTAATTCCGCCATTTCACTTTTTGCTTTCAGTGCTTTCTCAATGGATGTTTTAACTTCGCTAAGCCTTTCTTTTTTTATAGTATTTCCATTTTCCTGAAAATTCCTATTTTCATTTGAATTAAATCCTTTAATAGTATTCATATCTCTATTCATCACTCTCTCCTAGAAAATAAATTACTTTATCATCATTTTCTTAAAATTTTCAATGTCATTTTACCATTTTTAAACAAAAAAGTAAAGAGTTCTTACTATAAAGTTACCTCTCTTCTCTCGATTAGAGCATCTTTCTTTAGCATTAGTATTTATAAAATTTTGATTGCATACCTTAAAAAAATATAATATAATGTCTTATATTGTAGGAAGGAACTAAAAAATATGGAAAAAGTATTTGTATCTCACGGTGATATTATTTTAGATAAAATATACGATGCTGATCTTCATTTAGTGCAACAAGATGGTGGTGGTTGTAATTGGAACGACTTATATAATCTTGCTATTATGGGAGAATCTTGTTATGCCATTGGTTCAAGAGGTAATGATACAGAAGGAGAAATTGCAATTCGTTCTTTAGAAAAAGCTGGTGTAAATACAGATGCGGTTATTGTAGAAAATAAACCTACTAATATTATGAATATCATTATTCCTAAAAATAACTTAGAGGATAATAGTATTATTCATGCTTGGTATTCTCCTATTAGTAATCGCTATACAATGAATTTTTCAGAAAACTTACCAACCACTATACCTGAAAAACTAAAAGATAAAGAAGTATTCATTATCTTAGATAAATTTTTACCAGTTAATTTAGCACTTATTGAACATTTTCATGGAAAGAAAAAAGTATGCTTAGATATTGGTCATATCCGTTTTTTTGAGCATTTTAGCAAACAATATTTAATGCATTTCTTACAAACAGCTAGTTTTATACAATTAAATAACACCGTTTTAGATTTATTATATGAAAGACTAAATGTTCAAACAGATGTAGATTTTTTTAAACAATTTCATTTAGATTTACTTATTATAACAGAAGGAAAAAAAGGTGCTACTTACATATTTCAAGAAAATAATGAAATAAAAACAATTCATCAATCACCAAAAACAATTGTTGATATTGTAGATTCTTCTGGAGCAGGCGATGCTTTCTTTTCAACAACTCTAAGAGAATATGCTTACAGTAATACAATTGACACTGCATTTATAGAAAAAACATTTGCACTTGCCAATAAAGCTTCAAGAGATATTATTATGCAACTCGGAAGTCGTCAGCAATTATAAAAATATTAATTCATGCAAAACATAAAATGGAAAGATTTACTTTTCTTGCATACCTAAGAAAATTATAATATAATGTTTGCATAAGAAAAGTAATGTTTCATGAATATTGTTTAATACTATTTTTAGGAGGTTTATAAAATGAAAAAAGTAGATGTTGCCATTATTATGGGAAGTGACTCAGATTTACCCATTATGAAAGATGCTGCTAAATTTTTAGATGATATGGGAATTTCTTATGAGATAAAAATTCTTTCCGTACATAGAACACCAGAAAAAGCTACAAAATATGCAGAAGAATTAAAAGAAAATGATGTAAAAGTTATTATTGCAGGAGCAGGTGGTGCCGCACATCTTCCAGGTGTGTTTGCTGCTATGGTTCCTACTGTTCCTGTTATTGGTATTCCTATTCATACAAAAACATTAGGAGGTGTCGATTCTTTATATTCTATTGTTCAAATGCCATCAGGAATACCAGTTGCAACAGTTGCTATTAATGGCGCTAAAAATGCTGCCATTTTAGCTACTTCTATTTTAGCTGTTGGTAACCCAGAAATAAAAAAACACTTAGCAGATTATAAAAATACTTTAAAAGATGCTGTTTCTCAAAAAGATGCTAAATTACAGGAAATTGGTTATGAGAATTATTTAGAAAACATGAAATAATATTTCATGTTTAAGGTTTATAGAGACATCCTGTGCTTTATACAAAGCACTTAAAAATCTAAATATATATTAAGGTTGGTAATAAAAAATGAAAAAAATTAGTAGTGGAAAAGTCCGTGAAATATATGAAGTAGATGATAAATCTCTTATGATTGTTGTTTCTGATAGAATTTCTGCTTTTGATGTTATTCTACCAAGTATGGTACCTGACAAAGGAAAAGTTTTAAATCAAATTTCTGCCTTTTGGTTTGATTATACAAAAGATTTTGTAAAAAATCATGTTATATCTACACAATTATCTGACTTTCCTTCCGAATTTCAAACAAGCAATTTTGAAAATAGAAGTATGTTAGTGAAGAAATTAAAAATGCTCCCTATTGAATGTATTGTTAGAGGTTATATTACTGGATCTGGTTGGAAAAGTTATCAAAAAGATGGTACCGTTTGTGGTCTTAAGTTACCAGAAGGATTACAAGAATCTGAAAAATTACCTAAACCAATTTTTACTCCTACTACTAAAGCTGCTGAAGGACATGATGAGAATATTAGCTTTGAAGAAGTTTGTGCATTTATTGGTAAGGATTTAGCCGAAAAAGTTCGTGATACTTCTATTGAAATTTATACAAAATGCGCTGAATATGCTTTATCTAAAGGTATTATCATTGCAGATACCAAATTTGAATTTGGAATGGATGAAGAAGGAAACTTAGTATTAGGAGACGAAGTATTAACACCAGATTCAAGTAGATTCTGGCCTTTGGATGAATATGAAGTAGGTCATGGTCAAAGAAGTTTTGATAAACAATATTTAAGAGATTGGTTAAAAGAAACTTCATGGGATGTTGAACACCCAACTCCTATCCCTGAGGATGTTATTCTTACAACACGAGCAAAATATATTGAAGCTTATGAAAAACTAACCGGTAAATCTTTCTAAATTGGGGTTATTATATAATTCATTTTCTTTATAAAATTGTTGACTGCTATAAAAGAGATTTTAAAATAGTTACGCAAAAGTTTATTAAACATATAAAAGCAAGTGATACACTTGCTTTTATATGTTTATATAATCAATAAAACCTTTTAAACAGAAACCTCTACATTTATATCTTTTATTAAATCTAAATAAGTTTCAATTGCTGGGTTTACCCTTTCTTCAATAAAATTTTCTACTTGTTTTGGTGCTCTTCCACATAGATTTGCAGGATTTAATATTTTTAAAATTTCTTCTTTTGTTAGCCCAAAAGTTTCATCTTTTGCTATTCTATCTACTAAATCATTTGGTCTACCAAATTCTTTTACTTCCTTTCCTGCTTCCATTGAATAAACTCTTATTTTCTCATGTAATTCTTGTCTATCTCCCCCTTTTAAAACAGCATTCATCAAAATTTCTTCTGTCCCCATAAAAGGTAATTCTTGCATTAAGTTTGTACGAATAACATTTTCATAAACCACAATATTTTTTGATATATTTCCATATAATATTAATATGGCATCTACTGCTAAGAAAGCTTCTGGTACACAGATTCTTTTATTGGCTGAATCATCCAAAGTTCTCTCAAGCCATTGAGTAGCGGCTGTTATGGTTGGATCCATTGTTAGCGTCATAACATGTCTTGCTAAAGAATTTATTCTTTCACTTCTCATTGGATTTCTTTTATAAGCCATAGCAGAAGATCCAATTTGTCCCTTTTCAAATGGCTCTTCTAATTCTTTCTCATGTTGTAACAATCGCATATCATTAGCAAATTTAGAAGCACTTTGTGCAATTTGTGAAAGCATACTCAATACTCTTGCATCTAATTTTCTAGTATATGTTTGTCCTGATACAGCATATACTTTTTCAAATCCCATTTTTTCAGCAATTTTACGATCAATTTGTTCTACCTTTGCTTCATCTTTCAATAATTTCATAAAACTTTCTTGTGTTCCTGTTGTTCCTTTACAACCTAAAAGTTTCATATGACTTTCTACAAATTCTAATTCTTCTAAATCTTCTAATAAATCTTGTATCCATAAAGTTGCTCTCTTTCCTACTGTTGTTAATTGTGCTGGTTGAAAATGTGTATATCCCAAACATACCACATCTTTATTTTTTAATGCAAACGCTTTTAATTGATGAATCACTAAGATTAATTTTTGTTTAATTAACTTTAATGCTTCTGTCATCATAATAACATCTGTATTATCTGTAACAAAGCATGACGTTGCCCCTAAATGAATAATCGGCTTTGCCAGTGGCGCTTTAAGTCCAAATTCATATACATGTGCCATAACATCATGTCTACACTCTGCTTCTCGTTTAGCAACAATATCATAATCAATATTGTTAATATTTTCTTTCATTTGACGAATCTGTTCATCTGTAATATCAATGCCCAATTCCTTCTCGGTTTCCGCCAATGCTACCCATAATTTTCTCCAAATAGAATATTTTGAATGATTCGACCATAGTTCATTCATTTCTTTACTTGCATAACGTCCTGCTAATGGTGTTACATATATATTATTTTCCATCTTTTATCTCTCCTCTTTTCATTTCTAAACATAATTAATTTATCTTTTAATTATGTGTATAATCCTTGTATCATTTTTAGCTAAGACCTAAAGTAATTCACGCCTGCTTCAAATATTTTTTGATCTTTTCTGCCCGGCATATTTTTCATGATATCCCTATAAGATCTTTCTGAATGTCCCATCTTGCCCATAATTCTACCATCAGGACTTGTTATGCATTCTATAGCATATGTTGAACCGTTTGGATTATACGCTATATCATAAGTGGCATTTCCACTTTCATCCACATACTGTGTAGCAATTTGTCCATTTTTTATAAGCTCTTTTAACATTTCTTCTGATACAACAAATCTTCCTTCTCCATGAGAAATTGGTATAGTAAAGATCTCTCCTAATTCTACTAAACTAAACCATGGAGATAACTTTGATGTTATTTTGGTATTTACCATGCAAGATTGATGTCTACCAATTGCATTATACGTTAATGTTGGCATAGTATCATTCATATCCATTATTTCTCCATATGGTAATAATCCTAGTTTTACTAATGCTTGGAAACCGTTACAAATTCCTAATATTAAACCATCTTTTTCATATAAATGTTCGTGAATTAATGCTTTTAATTTTGGATTTCTAAAAACAGCACTAATAAACTTTCCTGAGCCATCTGGTTCATCTCCAGCGCTAAATCCACCCGGTAACATTATTATTTGTGCATTTGCTATTTCTTTAGCAAACAAAGTAATAGAATCTTGTACATCATTTGGTTTAATGTTTCTAAAAACAGCTGTACTTACAATACCACCAACATCCTCAAATGCTTTTGTTAAATCATATTCACAGTTTGTTCCTGGAAATACCGGTATAAATATGCGAGGTTTTGTAATTGGTAATGTTCTTTTTAAAGTACAGACCTTATCTGATACTATATTCTCTATTTTTTGCTCTGGCATTACTAGTTGGGTTGGAAATACTTTCTCTAATGGCTCTTTCCATAAAGTAATTAATTCTTCTAAATCCATTTTTATAAAATCATCTGTTTTATTTTCTGAAGTAACAGAAATTCTTATCTCTCTTGCTTCTATTGTATTTCCTAACACTTTTGCCCTATTCAAAATTTCTTTTACTTCGTTGCTTTCTTGATTTTCTAAAAGTTCTATTATGAAAGAACCATACATTAGTTGAAAAACATCTACTTTGGTTGAAAATGCAAAACCAATTTTATTTCCCATACACATTTTGGTAATAGCATCAGCTATTCCACCATTTTTTACGGTAGCAATAGAAGCTACTTTTCCTGAAAGAATTAGTTTATGCATTAATTCATAATTTTCTTTTAAATTTTCAAAATCTGGTAAATTGTTTTCATCCAACTTGGTTTCTAATAAAACAACTTTTGATCCCGTTTTCTTAAATTCGTTTGATACAACCTTATCAATATTCACAGTTCCTACACAGAAAGAGATTACTGTTGGTGGTACATCTAACTCATTGTAAGAACCTGACATACTATCTTTTCCACCAATTGCGGCAATTCCTAATTTTTCTTGTACTAAATAAGCCCCTAATAATGCAGAAAAAGGTTTTCCCCATCTTGCTGGATGATTTCCTAATTTTTCAAAAAACTCTTGTAAGCTAAGCCATGCATCTTTATAGTTGCCACCCATAGCAACATATTTTGTAACAGATTCAACAATTGCATAAACAGCTCCATGGAATGGGCTCCAAGTTGCAATATTAGGATTATAGCCATTGGTCATAATGGTACCTGTATTGGTATATCCTTTTAAAGTTGGAATTCTTGCAACCATTCCTTCAATTGGAGTTAATTGATATTTTCCACCAAATGGCATTAATACGGTACCGGCTCCAATAGTACTATCAAATCTTTCTACTAACCCTTTTTGTGAACAGCAATTTAAATCTGTAATTACGTTTTTCCACTCTTTTTCTATATCTGCCACTTCTTTTTTATGGAAAGGAGATTTTGTATTGTCGGGTTTTGTCACAACGATATTAGCTTTTTTTACATCTCCATTTGTATCTAAAAAGGCACGGCTGATATCAACAATAACTTTTCCTCTCCAATACATTCTTACACGTGGTTCTTCTACAACTTCTGCCACAATCGTAGCTTCTATATTTTCTGTTTCTGCTAACTGCATAAATCTTTCTGCATTTTCTTTTGCTACTACAACTGCCATTCTTTCTTGCGATTCAGATATAGCAAGCTCTGTTCCATCTAGTCCTTCATATTTTTTAGGAACTTTATCTAAGTTAATCACTAAACCATCTGCTAACTCACCAATCGCAACAGATACACCACCAGCACCAAAATCATTACATCTTTTAATAAATTGAGTTGCTTCTTCATTTCTAAATAATCTTTGAATTTTTCTTTCTTCTGGTGCGTTTCCTTTTTGTACTTCTGCGCCACAGGTTGTTAAAGATTCACTATTATGTGCTTTTGAAGAACCTGTTGCACCTCCACAACCATCACGTCCTGTTCTTCCCCCTAATAAAATCACAATGTCTCCTGGTATTGGTCTTTCCCTAACAACATTTTTCTTAGGAGCTGCTCCTACTAAAGCACCACACTCTAATCGTTTTGCTACATATCCTGAATGATATATTTCTGATACTTGTCCTGTTGCCAGTCCAATTTGATTTCCATAAGAACTATAACCACGTGCTGCTTCATTCGTTAACTTTCTTTGTGGCAATTTATTAGGTAATGTATCCTGTACAGACTGTCTAGGATCTCCACAGCCTGTTACTCTCATAGCTTGATAAACATATACTCTACCAGATAATGGATCTCTGATAGCACCTCCTAAGCATGTCGCAGCACCACCAAAAGGTTCTATTTCTGTTGGATGATTATGCGTTTCATTTTTGAACATAATTAAGTATTCTTCTGGCTTTCCATCTACTAAAATTTCTGCTTTAATGCTACAAGCATTAATTTCTTCAGACTCATCTAGGTTCTTTAATAAACCTTTTTTATTTAATTCTTTCACGGCAATTGTTGCCATATCCATTAAGCATATCTCTTTTGCCTTTTTATTTTCATATACAAAATCCCTTGTTTTTAAATAATCTTGATAAACTTGAGATAACAAATCCCATTGAATATCTATCACTTCCAATTTGGTTAGAAATGTAGTATGTCTACAATGATCTGACCAGTATGTATCAATCATTTTCATTTCCGTTATTGTAGGATCCCTTTTTTCAGTGTCTCTAAAATATTTTTGACAATATTTTAAATCTGCTAAATCCATAGCAAAACCATATTTTTTATAGAATTTTTCAGCATCCTCATCTGTCATAGAAATAAATCCTTCTATAATAGCAACATCTTCTGGTACATCTAATTGCTCCTCTAGTGTTTCGTACTTCTCAAGAGAGCATTCTCTTGAATCTACTGGATTAATAACATATTGTTTTATTTTTTCCATTTCTTCTTCTGTGATATTACCAGAGATTACATAAATTTTTGCGCTTTTAGCAATTGGTTTTTCTCCCTCAGCTATAATTTGTAAACATTCTGCTAAAGAATTCGCTCTTTGATCAAATTGACCTGGTAAAAATTCTACGCCAAACACCTTATCATTTTCTTTTAATGGAAAGTCTTCAGTAAACCACTCATCCACTTGTGGTTCTGAAAATACCGTATTTTTTGCTTGCTCAAACACTTCTTCTGAAACACCTGAAACATCATATCGATTGAATATAATAATGTTTTCAATTCCTTTGATACATAAGTTTTCTTTCACGTCTGTAAGTAATTTTTTTGCTTCAATATCAAAACCTTCTTTCTTTTGAACGTAAATTCTTTTTACTGACATTACTACCTCCTATTTTCATTGAAATGACATACTATTTTTACATAGTTTACATTTTTATCTATAAATACTTAATACTTATTAATGACACTTTTATATAAAATACTATTTGTTAAACAATATTAATTTCTCTATTACCTTCTGTTACTTCTCCTATAATGTAAGCTTTTTCTCCGGCTTTTTCCAATAATTTCATGGCTTTTTCTACTTCTTCTGCTGGGATGATAATTGCCATTCCAATTCCCATATTAAATGTGTTATACATATCATGTTCTGGAATATTTCCTTTTGTTTGTATTAAATCAAAAATGGCTGGCTTCTCAAAAGCATCTTTATGAATTGTTAATGCCACTTTATCATTTAACATTCTAGGCATATTCTCATAAAAGCCTCCGCCTGTAATATGAGAAATTCCTTTTACTTGGCAATTTTCTATTAGTTGTAAAGCAGATTTTACATAAATTTTTGTAGGTGCTAGTAAGGTTTCTCCCAACGTTTTTCCTAACACATCTGTATAGGTATCTAATACTGCTTTATCATTTTCTATACCAAATATTTTTCTAACCAATGAAAAACCATTTGAATGTACACCACTGGAAGCCAAGCCAATTACTTTATCTCCTACTTCTATTGTATTGCTATCGATAATCTTTGCTTTATCTACAACACCAACACAAAATCCTGCTAAGTCATATTCATTATCCGCATATAAACCTGGCATTTCTGCTGTTTCTCCACCAATTAAAGCACATCCTGCCATTTGACATCCAGTTGCAACACCTCCTACAATGGTAGCAACCATTTCAGGAATATTCTTCCAAAGTGACATATAATCGAGAAAAAATAATGGTTTGGCCCCACAACAAACAACATCATTAACACACATAGCAACACAATCTTGTCCTATTGTATCATGTTGATTCATTAAAAAAGCCAACTTTAATTTAGTACCTACCCCATCGGTACCTGAAACTAAAATTGGTTCCTTTATTGATTGTATATCTAATGAGAAAAGACCTCCGAATCCTCCTAAATCTGAGATAACACCTTTTGTATATGTGTTTCTTACAGATTCTTTCATAAGTTCTACTGCTTTATATCCAGCTGTAACATCTACACCTGCTTGTTTATAACTTTCGCTAAAACTTTTTTCCATTTTTTCCTCCTATTTCTTTTATGACATATATCACTCTATTATATTTTCAATTTCAATGATTCATATTTTTTAACGCACTCTTATCTTATAACATTTTTGCTAGAATTTCAATAGTAATTCTACATTTTATAGTGTTCTCTATTTTGTTATCAGATTACTTTAAAATGCCTCTTTAGCAAATAGTAGAAAATATTGTATAACATTAAAAACAGGAGTAGTATTTAATTACCCCTATTTTAACTTTAAATATTATTTTTTACTCTTCTTTCTTTTTTCTTTTTTTATTGATTTGCCTTTCTCTTGCAATTCCCATAAAATCTGATGGAATATCATCAGTAATCGTTGATCCAGCTGCAATCAATGCATCATCTCCGATAGTTACTGGTGCTACTAAATTAACATTAGACCCTATAAAAGTTCTATTTCCTATAACTGTTTTATGCTTATGTTTGCCATCATAATTGCAAGTAATCGTTCCACAACCAATATTACTATCTTCTCCCACTTCACAATCTCCTAGATAGATAAAGTGTGGTACTTTTGTTCTATCACCCACCTTCGTTTTCTTTAGCTCAACAAAATTTCCTACTTTTACATTATTTCCTATTTTACAACCTTCTCGAATATATGCATTCGGTCCTATTTCACAATTATCACCAATAGTTACACCACTTTTAATTGTTGTATTAGGATGAATTACAGTATCTACACCAATGTTAACATCATCATAAATATAAGTAGCATTTGCATCCTCGATGGTAACACCTTTTTTCATATGTTCAGCATTAATACGCATTCTTAAAACTCTTGTTAGAAGCTCTAATTGTGCTCTATCATTAACCCCTAAAATCTCTGTATTATCTTCAACAATTACTGCTCCTGTTTTTAATCCTCTTTCATTCATAATGCGAATAACATCTGTTAGATAATATTCTCCTTGTGAATTATCCGGTTTAATTTCATCAAGAGAATTTAGCAATTCTTCTATATCAAAACAATAAATACCAGAATTAATTTCTTTGATTTTCTTTTGTAATGGATCTGCGTCTTTTTCTTCTACAATTGCTTTTATATTACCACCCTCATCACGGATAATTCTACCATAACCTGTTGGATTTTCGTATATAGCTGTTAGCAAAGTAGCATACTCTTTATTCTTAATACTTTTACTTACTAAATTTTTCAATGTTTGTGTTCGTAAAATAGGAACATCACCATAAAGAATAATAGCTTTTCCCTTTTTACCCTCTAAATATTTTTTTGCTTGCATCACTGCATGGCCAGTACCCAAAAGTTCATCTTGATAAACATATTTTACACTATCTCCTAAAACGTCCTGTACCTGTTCTCTTAAATGCCCTACTACTGTTACAATTTCATCTGAACCAACGCTTTTAGCAATTTCAGCAACTCTTTTAACTAATTCCTTATCATATATTTTATGTACTAATTTTGACTTTTGTGTTTTCATTCTTGAGCCTTTACCAGCAGCCATAATAATGGTTATAACATAACTTTCCTTATCATCTATTTTCATAATGTTCACCTTTCTTTTTTATTTCTTACTCATAGTGTATTCAAAGCTTACGTAATTGGTTTAAGTTATTTTAATATAATATTATGATTTAGTCAATAATATTTTTATCATAATTTACCATGAAAGAAAACCGTATATTTTTAAACAAAAACGAGTTGTTACTATCAAATTTTGAATAGTGACAACTCGTTATTTTTTCATTCTTCACGCTATTTTTTACCAAATAATGTAATTTCTTGGAAAAGGAAATCATGTAACTCTGGAAATTTAACTTCTTGAAATAGAAAATCATGTACTTCTGTTAATACTTTCTCCTCTTTTGGTGTTAATTCCAAAACAATAGGTTTATTTAAATCAATCTCTTGAAATAGAAAATTCTTAACTTTTCCCCATAACCCTACTTGTACTGGTAAATTACTTTCTGCATTTTCATTTAACTCATATTCTTTCATTTTGTTTCCTCCTTAGTATGAAACTAATTCTTCTATAATACTTATACTATATAATCCTCATGAAATCAATATTTTTTTGCCAAAAATATATTAAGTTTTAATTACTAAAATGTTACATATTAATTACATTTTCTGTTTTTATCTACTCAGATACTAATGCCATATGATGAATTTCTTTAATAGTTACATCTTGAATTGTATTACAAATATCTTTATTTTGTTTCGCTTTCACCACTAAATAATTTGCTGTATGTCCTTTATAATATGTTTCTTCTTTTTCTTCAAATAAAACACTTACTGTTTTACCTATATATTGTTTTAGGTAAACCTGTTCATTTTCATTTGACAATGCTAATAATGCTTTACTTCTTTTTTCCTTTATATTTCCTGGAATCTGATTTTCCATGACTTCCGCTTGGGTTCCTTTTCTAGGAGAATATTTAAACACATGCATTTTATAAAACTTTATTTTTTTTAAAAAAAGATATGTCTTCTGAAATTCTTCTTCTGTTTCCCCTGGAAAACCTACAATTATATCAGTTGTTAAAATCACATCTTCATAAGCGCTTCTTAATCTTTGAACAATTTCTTCAAATTCCTCTATGGTATATCTTCGATTCATTCTTTTTAATGTTTCTGTACATCCACTTTGTAATGATAAATGAAAATGATGACAAATTTTTTCTAATTTTTGCAGTCTTTTTATAAAAGGTTCTGTTATTAAAAGTGGTTCAATAGAACCTAATCGTATTCTTTCAATTCCCTGTATTTGATTAATTGCCTCTAATAAATCAATTAAACCATATCCATTTTGAAAGTCCTTTCCATAAGAAGCAACATGTATTCCTGTAATTACAACTTCTCTAATCCCATCTCTTGCTATTTTTTCAATTTCCGCCAGAACACTTTCTGGTTTTCTGCTTCTCACGCGTCCTCTTGCATATGGTATAATACAATAAGAACAAAATCTATCGCAACCATCTTGTACTTTTATAACCGCTCTTGTTTTCTCGGTATATGTAACACTACCAAAATCTCCATATGCTTTACTATACATAACATCCTCTATTATAGAATGACTCTGGTTATTAGCTGATATTTCTAATTTTTCAATATATTGCTCTATATATTGCACAATATGGATTTTTTCATAATTACCTAATACAAGATCTATTTCTGGAATTTTTTCTATTTCTTCTTTTGCTACTTGCACATAACATCCAATTGCTACTACTAAAGCATGCTTATTTTTCTCTTTTGCCCTTCGTAGCATTTGCCTTGATTTTCTATCAGACATATTAGTAACCGTACAAGTATTAATAATATAGATATCAGCTTCTTCTTCAAAAGCTACAATTTTATATCCTGCTACTTGAAATTCTTGTATCATGCCATTCGTTTCATATTGATTTACTTTGCATCCGTAATGTATAAAAAGCAACTCGTTTCTTTTTCATTTTTTTCTCTTTCTTTTTACAATAATTGCATCTTTCTATCTGCTTTATACAAGAATTTTACTACACTTTTCCTAAAAAAGCAATATTACTCTCTCGTAAACCTTTATTCTTCCTATACTTTACTTTCTATCCATTGTAAAAATTTTTCAAAAGTTTCTATTTTCTCTGCTACTTTCTCTACTTTCCCTTCTGTATCTTCTACGGGAAATAAACTATCTGTATTATCAGATTCACTAGCAATGCCTTTAATCTCTTTTTCAGTATAATAAAATGTCTTTTCAACAGTAGCAGTTGGCCTTTTTAACCCTACAATTCCACCTATTGCATCTGTATCACTCAAATCTCCTCGATTATAAGCTAGTGTTAATGAACCATCATATTGCCATCCAACAATTCCACCCGAATAATCAATTTCGTCCGCAAAATTTCCTGTTACTATCTCTCCCGTATTATAAACTTTTTCTATATTGCCACTATTTTGAACACCAACAATTCCACCTGTAATTCCATGACCATCCACAGAATTCGATACAATTCGACCTTCATTATAACAATTATGAACTGTTCCACCAGCTTGTGTACCCACAATTCCACCGACTTGTTGACGTTCTGCTGTAATATTTCCTATATTATTACAATTTGTAATTGCTGTATTACCCGTAATATAACCCGCAACTCCACCGCATATTATACCTGTTTCTGTATTAAAATTATGATTCGATTTTACAATTACTGTACCTTCATTTCTACAATCTTCTATTGTGTCATCATCTTCACTTGTTCCAACAATACCTCCTGCTTTTTGCGTTCCTGCAATAACTTCTCCTGTATTTACACAATCTTTTACTATAGCAGGTCCAGCTATCCTTCCAATAATACCACCTGCTCCTAATCCTGAAGATGTTAAACCTTCATCTTTATGATCCAAAACTAAAATATTTCCTTCATTGGTACACTTTTCAATTCTACAAGTAGGAGAAAAACAAGCACCTACAATTCCACCAGCCTGTTGATACACTGCTGTAATATCTCCTCGATTAATACATCTTCTAATGATAATTTCCTCCATTGTTTCTTCATCCGCTAATTGTCCCATAAAACCAACAATTCCGGCCACATATCTTTCCTCTACTTACTTTAAACAAATCATCTTTTGTTATAACAGATGCCGTATTAGTACAATCTTCAACTAATCCTGCATACATCCATCCAATAATACCACCAGCAAATTGACCACTATCATTACTATCGTTATCTTCTGCTATCACTTCTGCATAATTTATACAATTTCTTACTGTTCCTGTACTTGCTCCAACAATACCACCTACACAACTCCTTCCTAAAATCTTGCCTTGATCCATATAAATATTTTCTACTACACCTTCTTCAGAAAGAACACCAATTAGTCCAACACCATGCATATTTGGCTCTTCTATATTTATACCCGTTATAACATTATTATTCCCATTTAAAATTCCTCTAAAATTACTTTCGTCTGGCATATTCCATACAGTTTCATCTCTATCTCCTTGAGAACCAACGCCAATCGGTGTCCACTTAATATTTCCTAAATTAATGGATTGTGTTATTTCAATATATTGTCCTTCATAAGAAGTACCACTATTTACTTGTTGTGCTAAATAAGCTAATTGTTCTCCATTATTTACTATATAAGGATCACTTTGTGTCCCTATTCCCCCTGCAAAACTTTCTGCAATACTACCATTCCAAGGTGTCATCATGGTTGCTTCTGCGCGTTTAAATTCTTCTTCTTCCTTTTTTCTTGCAAACTCAGTTTCTTCTATAGCTTGTTGCGCTTTTTTTACTACACCATTATTTCCTACTACTAAACTTAAACTGATTCCTGCCAAAATTAATAATACAATAATCGTTACAACTAATGCAACTAATGTAATACCATTCTGCTTAAGATTTATTTTTTCTTTTTCAAAATAATCCTTTTTGCAATTTTTTATTAATTTCATTCTTTTCACCTTTCTTTTTATAAATCATTTTCTTCATTTTTATCATAGACTATTCTCAACAAAACTTCAATAACAAGTAAGTTAAATTTTGTTTACAAATAAATACAATGAAAAAAGCCTATATAAGGTTTCTTTATATAGGCTTTTTTAGTAAGTGTATAAGATTTTATTATAGAATTATTTGCGCATTTTATCCATACTATCTAGATTATCTAGTGCCTTTCCTGTTCCCTTTGCTACACAGGAAATAGCATCTTCTGCTATCATAACATTGATACCCGTTTTTTCTTGTAATAATCTATCTAGTCCATCAATTAAACATCCTCCTCCTGTCATGTAAATGCCTTTATTACTTATATCTGCTGCTAATTCTGGAGGCGTTCTTTCTAGAACAGAATGTACAGCATCCACAATTAGCATAGCTGGTTCATCTAAAGCTTCCATCATTTCACTTGAGTAAATGGTAATGGTTTTAGGAAGACCTGTAATTAAATCTCTTCCTCTCACATCCATTTCCATATCTTGTATCTTAGGAAATACACATCCTATTTGCACTTTTAACTCTTCCGCTGTTCTTTCCCCAATCATTACATTATGTCTTTTTTTAATGTATTTTACAATATATTCATCAAATTTATCTCCTGCTACTTTTATAGAAGAGCTCACAACAGAACCTCCCAAAGAAATAACAGCAATATCTGTTGTTCCTCCACCAATATCTACTATCATATTGCCACATGGTTTGGATATATCTATACCAGCTCCTATTGCTGCCGCTATTGGTTCTTCTATTAAATATACCTTTCTAGCGCCTGCATTTGATGCTGCATCAATTACAGCTTTTTTTTCAACCTCTGTTACTTGAGAAGGAATACAAATCATAATTCTAGGTGCAAATAAAAACTTTCCTCCTATTTTAGAAATGAAATACTTTAACATTTTCTCTGTTACAGTATAGTCTGATATAACACCATCTCTTAAAGGCCTTATTGCTACTATGTTTCCAGGTGTTCTTCCAAGCATACGCCTTGCTTCATGGCCAACCGCCAATACTTCACCAGTAAGATTATTTACTGCCACTACAGAAGGTTCTCTTAATACGATTCCCTTTCCTTTCACATATGCAATTACTGTAGCAGTTCCTAAATCAATTCCTATATCTTGTCCGAACATCTATCTCTTCCTTTCTAAAAGATTTGTTTTTTATTACATTTCTGTTACGATTATATTACATTTTTCTTAAAATAGCAACCTATTTTCTAAATAAATTTAAGATAAATCATATTAATTTTTTCACTTTCCGCCAATTGTTTGTTAGTAAGATGATTTTCAACAACAAAAATACGCTAACACTCTGAATTTTTACATAAATATTGTATAAAAAAAATGAATGTGCTATAATAACTATAAAATTTATGTATGATAGGAGTATATATGAAAAAAATCACCGTAATCGTATCTTGTTATAACGAAGAAAAAGCACTACCATTATTTT
Source organism: uncultured Clostridia bacterium (assembly GCA_947626885.1). Taxonomy (GTDB): domain Bacteria; phylum Bacillota; class Clostridia; order TANB77; family CAG-508; genus Scatovivens. Next base: position 114,841 of record CANQTX010000001.1, read on the forward strand.
ATGAAGAATTATCTAAAAATATGAATACATTTCCGCAAGATGTTGCATTTGAAATTCTTTTTATCAATGATGGTTCTAAAGATAACACATTACAAGTTATCAAAACATTAGCCAATCAAGATAATAGAGTACAATATATTTCTTTTTCTAGAAACTTTGGAAAAGAGTCAGCAATTTTTGCTGGTCTTGAACATGCCTCTGGAGATTATGTTACGCTAATGGATGCTGATCTTCAAGATCCTCCTTCTCTTCTAAAAGAAATGTATCATGCCATTATAGAAGAAGGCTATGATGCTGTTGGCACTAGACGTGTAAATCGAAAAGGGGAACCGCTTATTAGAAGTTTTTTTGCAAGAATGTTTTATAAAATTATTAATAAAATGACATCTTTTCAAATGGTTGATGGTGCTAGAGATTATGTTTTTATGAATAGAAAAGTAGTTGATGCCATTATATCTTTAAAAGAATATAATCGATACTCTAAAGGACTATTTAGCTTTGTTGGATTTAATGTTAAATGGATTGAATATGAAAATGTACAAAGAGTAGCAGGAGAAACAAAATGGTCTTTTTGGAAGCTTACAAAATATGCTTTAGAAGGAATTACTGCATTTTCTACAACACCACTCATTATTTCTTCTATTATCGGTCTTATTTTTTGCCTTCTATCCTTCTTACTGATTCTTACCATCATTTTTAAGACTCTTATTTTAGGAGATCCTACAAGTGGTTGGCCTTCTCTTGTTTGTATTATTTTTATGGTTAGTGGTATTCAATTATTCTCTTTAGGTATTATTGGACAATATTTATCTAAAACTTATTTAGAAGTAAAAAAAAGACCTATTTATATTGTTCGTGAATCAAATATTCATCCATCAGATAACTAACAGTTTATTTTTTTACTTATGAAATGACGCATTTCATTATAATCGTGTCTGGAGTCTAAAGCAAAGAAAAAAATGTATTCTTTGCTTTTATGTTTTTAGTATTTCATTGTTATCTTACATAATATTATTCCATTTTAATTTTTGCTTGTTTTTTATATGCTCAATTCTAAACTGTAGTTCCTCTACTCTCTCAGCTGCATTGGCTATTTCTTCAGATGCAATGTTCGATTTTAGTAAGACAATACTTGTACTAACCTTTTCTAATTCCTCGTGTTCTGCAAAATAAGACAGTTTTTCTTCTTCTTCTTTCCAATCATTTTCTAGTTTTATGACCTGATCATATATGTCATCTTTATGCAAATTTTCTTGATTATTTAAATCTGCTTGAATTTGTGAAACTTCTTCATTAATTCTTTCAACCGATTCTTTTATAATTTTATTTGTTACTACTTCTGCCACCAAAATAAAAACAATAATAAATATCATCGCTATTGTTTCTTTTACAAATCTCATAAATTTTAACCCCCATTTTTTCACTTATGCTTCTTTTTTTATATGATTATGAATGATTCATTTTTTTCTGACAATATAAAGTGCCATCTTCATTTAATACAACAATCAAGCTTTCTTCTGGTGTTAGTTTATATTTTGTTAATTCATTTTTCAGCCATCCATAAGTTTTATTCAATTTTTGTAAATTATCATTCATAATTTTGCCATCAATAACCAAATCATACGATATTTTGGCAGGTTGCGTTTGTATACCAAGATCTTCTGGCGTTGTTGTTCTTTTTTGTGATTTTAAAATAACACTAATTTGTCCACTGGTTTCTAAAATAGCATATTCCACATCTGCAATATTATAAACATTATTCACACGCAATCTCTCTTGTAGTTCATTAATAGTAAAATTTTCCTTTATAAGCGCTTTTTCATCTATGACACCCTTATTAATTAATATTCTTGGCTTTCCACAAATAATTTCTCTCACACGAATACTCTTAATATTCAAAATAGAAATAATAATATGCATGAATAATAAAACCAAAATAGGAATGGCACCATATAAAATAGGAATTCCTACTTCTGCCATAGGTGTGGCAGCTAGATCAGCAATCATAATAGCTATCACTAACTCAAATGGCTGCATTTGTCCAATTTCTCTTTTTCCCATAAAACGCATTACCAATAAAACTAAAAGATATAAAAAAATTGTTCTTACAAAAATTAGAATCATGTTATACCTCTTTATACAAATTTTATATGAATATTTTTTGCAAAATTTATTAAAATATACTTATATATTTATTTATATTTTTTATTTTTTTAAATGTATGAAATACTTTATATAAATAAATATTTTTCAAAGCAAGGAGGTTTTGCAAAATGGATCGTAATAATGCAAATACGCAATCTAGTAGTTCCATGGGAACACTAGGTCAAGTTTTGGGTAGATTTATAGTTGCTGCCATTATATTAGGAATTACTGCATTTTTTACACCTGGCTTTTCTATCAACAATATATGGGCTTTAGCAATTTCCGCTATAGTATTAACCGTTATGGATTATTTAATTATTAAATTTACAGGTCTACATGCTATGGCCTTTGGTAAAGGTTTTGTAGGTTTTGTACTTGCAGTTGTTATTTTATATGCCACTCAATTCTTTGTATCTGGTTATACAATTTCTTGGATGGCCGCTATAATAGGTGCTTTAATATATGGTGTGATAGACTATATTATGCCTGGCGAACAAGGTATGTAACACATTCATTCTTGTATGAAAATTTTTTTTCATAAATTTTCATATTGCATTTGTTAGAATAAGTTTTTTATTCTATAAGAAACAAAGAAAATTAAGGCAAATTGCTTTAATTTTCTTTGTTTCTATTTTTGTCGATTTTTGTCACTTTTTGTCGATTTATTTTGTATATATCATTGGAGGAATCAAAATGCACAAATTATTTATTTTTTATAAAAATTTTGAAGAAGTACAAACGTTTATTAATAAAGTTTTAGGAAAAATAGACACTATTCGTATTATTGGACTTTCAAATTCTTTAAAAGAATTTTACCTTTCCACTCAAAAAATAAAACCTGATATGATACTTTTTTTTGATTTTGATGAAATAATATCTTTACCTTTAGAATATCGCAATATTCCTATAATAATGATATCAAAAAAGTCTACAAATTTTAGAAAAAGTGAAAATCGAATTACTATCTCTAAAAAAGAAAACTTTGCCTTTATGCAAAAAACATTGGCTGAATTTACTGAGGCTCAAAATTTAGAAGTTCTTAGAAAAAAATCAATAGAAATACTTATTCATTTAGGATTTATTTTTAAACATGTGGGAACACAATATCTTATTGATGCCATTTTATATTCCTACACACATAGAAATACTTATTGTTTTGAGAATTTAGAAAAAGAAGTTTATCCATATGTGGCACAAAAGCATAATACAAAAATTAAAAATGTAAAATGGTCTATTACAAGAGCTATCAATAGTATGTATTTAAATCATACAACTAAATCAATTCAAATTGTTTATGATTATTTTTGTTTAGATAATTTCGAAAAACCGACACCTAAACTAGTTATTGGAATGATTGTCAATAAATTAGGTGAATAATTAAACTTACAAAAAATGAGATTGTACAATAGGATTGTGTGAAATAAAAAGCACACCTATTATACAATCTCTATAAAAATGTCTTTCAGTTTTTATCTTTTGAATGACTCCTTTATATCATTCAGTGATACTCCATCTTTTCAGGGAACAGGATTAACTATTAAAGTGGGACGGGACCCGAATATAGTCAAATTTTCGGGTAGGGCTAAACTCGTTGCGGTCCGTCGCCGAATTATCTGAACCGCTATTGACATAATAACCACCTCTATACGTCCTAGTGGCTCCCCAAGACGCTTCCATAGTCCATTCTCTAGCATTACCTGCTACATCATATATGTTATTTGCTTTCCAAGCTTCATTCTTTCCTGAATTTCGCAAAGAATGGCTAAAAGCAGCTGCAGCACCTGTGCTATCGGAGTAATTTCCCCAATCTCTTGAATTCACTATGTTTTTCCTATCTCCGCAGTTAGCTATCCAATTACACATGGCATCCCACTGACAGCCCCATATCATTCCGCTTGTTGCACTCCTTCCACTAAATCTTTTGCAAGCACCTACGAGAAGATACCAAGTTTGACTAGTTATAACTTCTTTATTCTTTTGGACTGTTGGAGCATTTATAGTACCATTAAGTTCATATCTTCCTACATAAAATCCTTTATATTGTTCTATACTCGCAATCATTTCATCATATTCTTGTACTATTTTTTCTGCCATTTTTTCTCCAGGGTTATACCCTGCTCTTGCTGCATTTTCGTAATAATCATAGTAAACTTTTTCTTCTTCATTATATTCTGAAACTACGTATTCTGCTAGTATGTCTGGCTCTCTATCCCTTGTTGAACTTCCTGGTGTAGTTCTAGTAATCTCTCTTGTATTACCATTACTTCCTATTGTCATCGTCTTACTATATTTTGTATATGACGTTGTTCCATCAAATAATGTTGCATTACCTGCTACTGTTTCATATAAGTCACTTGGATTTGGCACTGGCACCCATACCCACTCATTACCATGTGAATCTGCAATGACTATTCCTTCATCTATCGTATTTCCACTATCTTCTGTTACACGATATCCTGCCGGTATTGTTACGGTTTTATCGTTTCCAAATTCTGTAATTGTCGTGTTCTTATCTACTGCTTCTCCCCCTTTTATGGATTCTATCCCTGCTATAGATGCATCAAAATCATTAAACATTTTCTGTTC
>CANQTX010000002.1 GCA_947626885.1 uncultured Clostridia bacterium
TTGTTCTTGAAAGTATTGAAATATCAATAATATTACAAATATTATAAATATTCATAATATTAAAGGTTATAGTTCATCAGGTAGTGGCAAGAAATACAAAAATTGTTGTGGAAAGTAGTAGGTTTTATATGCTATATGAATTTGTAAGATAAAAGTATACTCGGAGTGTAGACAAACCCCTAGAAAAATTCTAGGGGTTTTCTTAGTAATTTTTAAAAATACAATACAAATGTTCGCTAATAATATTAAGACAATTATACAAGGAGGTACATCTAATGGAAAATAACAAATTAAATGTTTTACAGGAATGAAAACAGGAGAGATGTGCAGTTTAACATGGGAGAATATAGATTTTACAAATAGAATTATAAATGATATAATGTTTGACAAATAGATAAAATTGGAGATGTAATATATGGTTGAACAATGGGAAATATTGGATAATAACGGAAATCCAACAGGGGAGATAGTGGAAAAGTATGACCAAAAGGTATTTGATATGGGATTATATCATTTAGGTTCAGATGTGTGGATTATAAATAATGAAAATAAAATACTAATTCAAAAGAGATCAGAACAAAAAAGATTAGAGCCAAATGTATGGGCTATGACAGGTGGTTCTGTAATCTTGGGAGAAGAATCTAAAGAAACAATAGTAAGAGAGGCAAAAGAAGAATTAGACATAGATATAAATCCTAACGAATTAAAATTTATGACAAGATTTAAAACAGGGAATGTATGGATAGATACATATATTTTAAAACATGATTATGATATATCCAAAATGAAATTCCAAGAAGATGAAGTTTCTGATGCAAAATGGGCAACTTGGGAAGAAATAAATACATTAGTTAAAAGAGGAGAATTTATAAAGCATAGGTGGGAATTTGTTAATAAATTTTTAAAAGATGAATTGGAGGAAACAAAATGAATAGTATGTTCTCCTGCATGGTCAAAAGAACAATGTAAATTATATAGTGAGGAGGATCTTTCTTGAATATTATAGATATATATAAACAAATATCATTTGCCAGAAAATTTACAAATGCATATTGCTAAGATTCATTTACTGAGCAATTAAGATTAATAAACCATGTTAGAAAATAAAGAACAAGAAGGGTAATAATCGATGAAGCGACTATTAAGAATAAGTTTTAATCAAGCGATTTTTTCATTTATACCTATACTATCTTGGATTATGCTTGGATTGATATTAGACAAGAATTTGGCAAATGTTTTTTCACTTACATATCCGCTACAGTTTATTTGGATGATTTTCAGATCTATTTTTGCTACAGGAGCTAATATCAATAAAGAAAAAGATAAAAATGAAAACGCAGTATTGTCTGGAATGACATTAGGAATAATTATAGGATTTATTGTATTTATATTTATTGCAATCAATATAAAAAGCTATATAGAATTTATGAATATGGATTATAGTATATATAAAGAATTTACAATTTATTCAGTAATACAATTATATATACAATTAGTTTTTTCTTTTGTGATAGAAAAACTATATTTTGAAGGAAAAGAGAAAATAGCAAATAAATATATGCTTACTCTTAACATATTGAATTTTGGAGTATTGATAGGATTATCTTTACTTATAAAAAATAAAACAATAATTGTAACAATAACATTGTTTTTAATCTTTATGTATACTTTACTAATAACAATAAAACAGTATAAAAAGTTTACATTTAAAATTAATTTATTAAAAAATATAAAGTATGAATCAGTTTCTATAGTAAAAGATATTTTCTTCTTTATAACGTATTTATTTGGTTTTAGTAATGTTTTAAAATTTGGAGAAGAATATATAGTTGCACTAAACTTTGTAGCATTAGTAACTGATACACAATGGGATTCTTTATTTGCAATAGATACAGTTGCAAAAATTGACATAAGTAAAGGAAAATTTAATTATAAGGAACACAGAAGAAATGCTTATAAACTGTTAGAAATATTATTATTTACAACTTTCTTAATGATAGCCTTTTCATATAGATATTATGAATTAAATCTTGTTATAACTTTAATGTATTTAAGTGTAGAAATTATAAATTTTTTAGTAGAGCCACTTTATGAATTAAAAATATGCTATTTACAATTAACAGATAAATTTGAAAGTAAAGTAACGTCAAATAAGGTAGTAGTATCTGGAATAAGAGTTGCAGCATCATTTTTAAAAACACCATTCTGTACTGCAATAGGACAAACATTTTCAATGATAGAACAATATATAGTTGTAAACATAATGTTTTATAGAAACTTTAGAATAAACAAAGATGGAATAATAGAAAATATAGAAGTTAGGAAGTAAAGATATGTCAAAAAAGATACTTTGCATAAGACTATCTTATGCCATCATCTTCTTTATTTTTCTCTTTAAACAATTTATTAGTAACTTGATTAAAAGCATCTACAATACCAGCTAAATCATGACCTTTTCCGCAAAAATATTGGAGATTTTGTTTAATCATTGTTTTGCTATTTTCAGGGCAGAGAATAATACCTTTTTCTTTAAAAACGCTATTGACATATTCCATGGCCTTAACATCATTTATATCATTACCCATATAAAAACAATAATCAATATTGTTTTTTGCTTGAAAGGATTCCACTATGATTTTCACAAAATTTTCTTTTCCAATTTCATAAAATGATAGATTATCGGATTTGCGAAAGGAAAGACATGGAAAAATATAATTAGGATATCTAGAAAAATCATTAGGGTTGTCCTCACATGCGGCACAATTTATGCCATAACAAGTATTATGAATTCTATTATAATTACCAAACAAACTTCTAAATTTTTTTATAACATCTAGCATAGCTCTAGGTTCAAGAGGAGAAACTATATTAAAAATAGTTTTAGTGTTTGTTTCTTTTTCGAATTCATTTATCTTATCTAAAAATAAATAAAAATTATGTGAATTGCATTTTCTATCAGATTCTTGGAGTAAAGTTCCTTCTAAATCTGAAAATAATAAGGTTATACCCTTTTTATTCATAAACTTGTATCTCCTATGCAAAAGTATTATTTTAATTATTATAACATAAATATAAAAAAAATCAATTATTCATATAAATGATTTTAGTATACTGATAGGGAATAATGGGATTGTAGCATGAAACTATTAACTTACTTTTGATATCAACTCATAAATTGACAGATTAACATAAAAATTGTATAATAACTTTGAAATTTATAAGAGAAAAGATGAATGAATGTCTTGAAAAAAAGAAAAAATATCGGTAAAATAATGATAAAGGTAAAAAAGAAAGAGAGGAAAAAATATGGAAAAAGCAAAAGTTTATTATGCAAAGAAGATAACCCCTGAAAATTTAATTAAAATATATGAAGCTCTTGGAGTTAACTTAAAAGGAAAAATTGGAGTAAAAGTGTCAACGGGAGAAGATGGGGCAAGAGGATATCTAAAAGCAGATTTAATCGGACCATTCGTAAAAAAATTAAATGGAACAATTATTGAATGCAATACAGCTTATGATGGTGCAAGAAATACTGCAGAAGATCATATAAAAGTAGCAGAAAAACATGGATTTACATCTTATGCTGATGTAGACATTATGGATGCAGAGGGAGAAATGAAAATACCTGTCAATAATGGTAAACATCTAAAATATAATATTGTCGGAACACATTTAGATAGATATGATGCCATGATAAATTTAGCTCATGGTAAAGGGCATGCTATGGGTGGTTTTGGAGCAAATATAAAAAATCAATCAATAGGTATTGCTTCAAGGAATGGCAAAGCATACATTCACACAGCAGGAATAACAGAAAATCCAGATGAATTATGGGAAAAATTACCAAAACAAGAAGCTTTTATTGAGGCAATGGCAGAAGCAGCAAAATCAGTTGTAGATTATTTTGAAGTAAATAACAAAAAAATAGTTTATATAACTGTTATGAATTTCTTGTCAGTTGACTGTGATTGTGATGCACATCAAACAGATCCTGTAATGGAAGATTTAGGAATAATAGCATCTTTAGATCCCGTAGCAAATGATCAAGCATTTATTGATATGATATGGGCTTCAAAAGATCAAGGTGCACATCTCTTACAAGAAAGAATAGATCGCCAACTTGGAAGACACATATTACCTTATGCAGAGAAAATTGGTCTTGGAACAACGCAATATGAATGCATCAATATAGATTAAAAAATCATGCTTGAAATAAAAGAAGGAGGATCGTTTTGATGTTTATATTTTTTGTTGTAGTAATTGTCGTAGCTATTATTGCTATTTTCTTTATCTTGTTTAAAATTATTCAAGAGCAAAGCCAAATTGTCGAGCAAGAACAAGAAATAGAAGAAGAGGATAATTTATTAAAAAAACAGGCGGAAAGAAAAAAAGCACCTATTTTTATCAGTGACAGTGACTTTGAAAAAAAACTATCTGAAGCAGAGGGTAATCCAGAAAAAATAGAAGAGTTAAAAACAATTGTACAAAATACTCTTAGAAAAGATTTAAAAGATAAAAATATGACACATGCTAGAGTTTGTAATAATCAATTGAAGAAAATAGATGCTATTGAAAAGAAGGGAATATAAAGGTTGTGCTAGAATTAGAAGAAAATCTAAAATTTTTAAATCATTTAATAACAAAGCTTGATGAAATATATGATTCCATGAAACTTTCTGAAATCAAAAAAGAAATTTCTATATTAGAAAAGAAAACATTAGATAGTAGTTTTTGGAATGATGCAGAAAATTCTAACAAAATTTACGGAAAAATGAAATCTTTACAAAAAAAGATTCGTACATATGAAGATTTACAAATGGAATTAAAAAATCTTTTAGAAATGAATCAGTTATTACAAGAGGAATTTGATAAAGATTTGGTAAAAGAAATATTAGAAAATTCTCAAAAAATGGAAGATAAGATTGCTGCATTAGAAATACAGACATTATTTTCAGGTAAATATGATAGTCATAATGCTATTATTACTTTACATCCTGGTGCAGGTGGTACTGAATCGCAAGATTGGGTACAGATGCTTTATCGTATGTATGCTAGATGGGCATCTTCTAACGGATTTCAATTAAAAGAACTAGATTATTTAGACGGAGAAGAAGCAGGGATAAAAAGCGTTACTGCTCTTATTTTAGGAGATAATGCTTATGGTTATTTAAAAGGTGAAATGGGTGTCCATCGTTTAGTAAGAATTTCTCCTTTTGATAGTGGTGGAAGAAGACATACTTCTTTTGCTTCTTTAGAAGTATTACCAGAAATAACAGATGATATACAGATAGATATTAATCCAGATGATTTAAGAGTTGATACGTATAGAGCGTCAGGTGCTGGAGGACAACATATTAACAAAACAGATTCTGCTGTAAGAATTACTCATATTCCTACTAATACGGTAGTTTCTTGTCAGTCTGAACGTTCGCAAACGATGAATAAAGAAACAGCGATGAAAATGTTAAAGTCTAAGTTACTAGATTTAAAAGAAAAAGAAAATAAAGAGACAATTTCTGAGTTAAAAGGAGAACAAAAGGATATCGCATGGGGAAGTCAAATTCGTTCCTATGTATTTTGTCCTTATACTTTAGTAAAAGATCATCGTACGAATTATGAGGTTGGTAATATTGAAGCTGTTATGAATGGAGACATTAATGATTTTATGCAAGAATATTTAAAAATGATGGCAAAAAAATAGTAATAATATTGGCACATTTATCGTACTTTATAGATATAATATAATAGAACAAATACGGCATGTGTTTTTTATTTTCAAGTGTTACATGTGTCATATCTTTGTTCATATACGAATTGAAAATAACAAATTTCGTTATTATTGGTAAAAAAATAATAACGATAAAATATTATTCTACTTTATAAAAAACAAATCTTAAACTTAAAATTTGTTTTTTAAGTCAATAGCAAAAGAGGTACAAATTATGGGACTCATTGTACAGAAATTTGGAGGAAGTTCTGTTGCTAATACAGAAAAATTAGAACTTGTTGCTGAACATATTATCAAAGAAGTTGAGCATAACAATAAAGTTGTTGTTGTTGTTTCTGCACAAGGAAAAACTACGGACAGACTAATAGCGGAAGAATCAGAAATTACAAAAACACCTATTAAAAGAGAACATGATGTTTTAGTGTCAACTGGAGAACAAATTACAATAGCAAAACTGGCTATGCTATTAAATAAAAAAAATTATAAATCGGTATCTTTAACAGGATGGCAAATTCCTATTTTAACGAATAGTGAATTTACAAATAGTCGTATCCGTTATATTCATAATGATACCATTGAAGAATATTTAGCAGCTGGAAACATTGTTGTTGTTGCTGGATTTCAAGGAATTGATGAGAGTGGTAATATCACAACTTTAGGAAGAGGTCGGATCAGATACAACTGCTGTTGCCTTAGCTGCTAGTTTAAAAGCTGATAGATGTGACATTTTTACTGATGTCGATGGCGTGTACACTTCTGATCCAAGAATTGTAGAAGATGTTAGAAAGTTAAAAACAATAGCATATGATGAAATGCTTGAAATGTCTAGTATGGGTGCGAAAGTATTGCACAATAGATGTGTTGAAATTGGAAAAAAATATCATGTACCTATCTATGTAAAATCTACTTTTGAAAAAGAGAGTATAGGCACTTTAGTAACAGATTCAAATTTAGAGGATTTAGTCATTAATGGTGTTACAAAAGATGATTATATATCTAGAATAACAATTGTAGGAATAGAAAATAAAATTGGTAGAACGTATCAATTATTTCAATTACTCTCTAAATATCATATCAATGTAGACATTATTGTTCAATCTTTTGGAGAGCATATTACCAAAGATATTGCTTTTACTGTAAAAATGAATGATTTACCTAAAACTTTAGAAGTATTAGAAGAAAATAAGAACTTATTGAATGCTAAAGAGATTTTACATTGTGAAAATTTAACAAAAGTTTCTATTATAGGTGTTGGCATTGCTAATAAACCAGGAGTAGCTTCCGATATGTTTGAAGCACTTTATGAAAATAATATCAATATGCATATGGTTACAACATCAGAAATAAAAATTTCAGTTTTAGTCAATAGTAATGAAGCTGATATTGCTGTAAGAGCAATTCATAAAAAATTTTTCAATAATACTTAAAAGAGAAACATAATTTATTTTATGAATAAAGGTAAAGCTATAATCATCATTCACAAAAAAGGTAAATATAGAAAATCTATACTATATTTATCTTTTTTTATGGATTAGTTTTAGTGAAAATGTACAAATACTTGTGAATTAGTTCTAAAATAAAGCCTTTCCGAATATATATATCTTATAAATTTAATAAAAGAAAAGAGAGGGAGATGTATGGAAGAGTTAAAAAAGACAACAACAACGTATCAAAACATTATTTTAGAAAATAGAGAGAAACTCAATGTCACAGGGATTATAGATGTTTTTAGCTTTGATGATCAAATGATTATTATAGAAACAGAATTGGGATTACTAACTATTAAAGGAGAAAATCTCAAAATAAGTAAATTAAGTTTGGATACTTCTGATTTTATTGTTGATGGATATATTAATAGTCTAACTTATACTAATTCTGATGGTGTTAAGAAAAATCAAAGTATACTTAGTAAAATTTTTAAATGAGGTTAACACAAAATGTATCATTTTTCACAAGAGCAAATTTTTATTTTTTTCTTTATCATTGGTATTATTATAGGCATTATTTTTGATATTTTTAGAGCTTCAAGAAAAGTTTTTAAAACATCAGATAATCTTACACTTATCGAAGATATTCTTTTCCTTATGATATCAGGTTTCTTACTAATTATTAGCATTATCAAACTAAATAATGGTGAAATTCGATTTTATCTTTTTATTGCAATTTTCTTAGGTATTCTTATATATTCTTTGACAATTAGCAAAATGTGTGTTATAATACTGACTGGATTTGTAGAAATATGTAAAAAAATACTTTTTATTCCATTTTTTCTTTTCAAAAATATAAAGAATTGTATAAAAAAATAGAAATAAAAAGGGTTTTATATAAATTTATAGAATAATATATTATAAAGTTTTTTTATGGAGATACGTAAGATGAACCTTTTTAAATCTAATAAAATTATGAATCTTTTATTACTTTTATTTGTTGTATATGCTATATTTACTTTTATTCATCAGCAAGTAAAACTAAATTCTTATCAAAAAGACATAGCTTACTTTGAAAAACAAAAAGAGAATTTAGAAGAAGAAAAAGAAAGATTATTGGCAGTTCAAGAGAATGTTAATTCTCCTGAATATATTGAAGAGGTTGCTAGAGAAAAATTAGATATGTATTTACCAAATGAAAGAGTTTATATAGATATTAGTCAATAGTTGTTTTTTCGATTGTTATAATTATTTTATTTGGATGCATGATTCTTGAATTATATTTTCTATTTTATAATCTTTTCTGAAGTAACTTTCCAATGATTAATGATTTAAATATAAATAAGGGGGCTAATTATATATGGAGCTAGAAGGATTATCGCTGGTTGATTTAAAGAGTTTAGCAAAAAGTAAGGGGATTCACAATATATCCAAACTAAAAAAAGCTGAGTTAATCCAAAAAATATTAGAAGTTTCTAATAAAAAAAAGGAAGTTGATATAATAACTACAGAAAAAGAACAACTCAATATGGAATCAATTGAAAATAAAAATATTTTGTCTAATAAAGAATATAAGGTAACAAGTGAGGGAGATGAATATGTTGAAGGTATACTAGAGTTATTGCCTGATGGATATGGGTTCTTAAGAGGTGATAATTATTTATCTACGCCAAAAGATGTATATGTTTCTCCTATTCAAATAAAAAGATTTAAGTTAGATACAGGCGATATGATAAAAGGTATCAAACGAACACCAAAAGAAGGAGAAAAATTTCCAGCCTTAATCTATGTAGGAGAAGTAAATGGAGAATCTCCTGATAGATCCATGAAAAGAAAAAATTTTGATGATTTAATACCAATTTATCCTAATGAAAAATTGTATTTAGAAACAAATCCCAACGAATATACTATGCGTTTAATGGATTTAATGGCTCCTATTGGAAAAGGACAAAGAGGAATGATTGTTGCTCCGCCAAAAGCTGGTAAAACAACAATTTTAAAGAAAATTGCAAATAGTATTAGTAAAAATAATCCTGAAGTTATTTTGATTGTTCTTTTAATTGATGAACGACCAGAAGAAGTAACGGATATGAAACGTTCTATTAAAGGAGATGTTATTTATTCTACATTTGATGAGCAACCAGAACATCATGTTAAAGTGGCAGAAATGGTTATAGAAAGAGCTAAAAGATTAACAGAGCAACATAAAGATGTGGTTGTATTATTAGATAGCATCACGAGATTGGCTAGAGCATACAATCTTGTTATTCCTTCATCTGGAAGAACATTATCGGGAGGTTTTGATCCAAGTGCTTTGCATAAACCCAAACGTTTCTTTGGAGCAGCAAGGAATACAGAAGATGCAGGAAGTTTAACAGTATTAGCAACAGCTTTAATAGAAACTGGTAGTAGAATGGATGAAGTTATTTTTGAAGAATTTAAAGGAACAGGAAATATGGAGGTAGTTTTAGATAGAAATCTTTCAGAAAAAAGAATATTTCCTGCTATTGATATTAATAAATCAGGAACCAGAAGAGAAGATTTATTATTATCAGAAAAAGAATTAGAAGCTGTGTATACCATCAGAAAAAATTTAGGTAATCTATCTACTGGTGATTTAACAGAAAGATTAATTAATCAAATGTCTAAAACAAAGAATAATAAAGAATTTTCGGATGTGATCTTTAAAATTTTAAATAACGATAATAAAAAGAAACTATATTAATAGCTAATACTATTAAGAAGTTAAAAAATATAAAAAAGGAGGAAATAATAATGTTGGAGAAGATAAGAAAACATTCAATATTAGTAGCAATAATAGGATTAGTAATTGGAGTGGGTGGAATTCTATATGTTCCCTTTAATGATGGTCCATTACAAATGACTTTGTTGCGTATTGTTTTAGCTGCTATTATGATTGGAATTATGCTTGTAATGGGGGCTAAAAAGTCATTACAAAAGGTGAAAGAAGGATTTGGATTTACACTACGTAAATCTAGTTATATTTTGATACTTGCTTTTCTTTTAGGAATGCTTGTATTTATTCCAGGATTTCTTAATTATGGATTTTCTAAAGATTTGCTAATAAAAGAGTTATCTTATTTTATATTATGTATTACAATAGGATTATTTGAAGAAGGATTATTTAGAGGTGTAGTATTTCAAGGTTTATTAAGAAAAACCGGAGATACTCATAAAGGAATATGGATTAGTATAATAATATCTTCTCTTATTTTTGGATTTGTTCATGTTTATACATATGTTATAGGAGGTAATTACGATTTAATAGGAATTATAGAATCAATAGGAAAAACACTTCAAACAGGTGCAATTGGTGTACTCCTAGCTGCTGTATATTTGAAGACGAAAAATTTTTGGGCAGTTGCCTTAGTTCATACTTTAAATGATTTTCTTTTAATGCAGGTTATTATGTTTACAGATACATCCTTGGGTTCTTATGTATCGTCTGGAGAAACAGGAGTTATTGCAATTATAAGTTATATTATTCAATTTCTGTTATATGTTCCTGCTTTAGTTAAAGCAACACATATTATAAAGGACATAAAAGTGCCAGAATTTGGTGTTTTTGAAAAAGAATAATTCATTAGAGACTTACCAGAAATGGTAAGTTTTTAATTTGAATAAGCATTCTATTGAGAGGAGGATTTTATGAAAGTAAAAGAAGTAATTGAAAATAAAACTTTTGATGAAGAAAGAGCATTATATAATTTAAAAAATACACAAGTAAATAACTGTATCTTTGCAGGAGAGCAAGATGGAGAATCAGTTTTAAAAGAAACAAGAAATATAAAAGTATTAAACAGTAAATTCTCATTAAGATACCCTTTATGGCATGCAAGGAAATATGAATTATCAAAAATTCAAAAATAAATTCTCCGGAGTTTGGTTGGAAATGTAATAATATTGAATTGCAAAATATAGAGATTATCTCAGAATATATTTTTTTAGATAGTAAAAACTTAAAATTAAGCAATGTAAAATTTCAAGGTAAGTATATTCTTTCCAATATGTAGAAAATTTAGAAATAGATAACTGTGAGCTAGATACCAAAGATGCTTTTTGACATAGTAAAAATGTAACTGTCAGAAATTCAATTGTTAAAGGAGAGTATTTGGCATGGTTTTCAGAAGGATTAACACTTATTAATTGTAAAATTATAGGTACACAACCTTTATGCTATTGCAAAAATTTAAAATTAATAAATTGTGAAATGATAGATACAGATTTATCTTTTGAATATTCAGATGTTGAAGCAGATATAAAAGGTAATGTAGTTTCTATAAAAAATCCAAAATCAGGAATAATTACAGTAGATTCAGTTGGAGAAGTTATAAAAAAAGATTCTATTATGGAATGTGTAGGAAATGTAATTATTAGAAAAAAATAAAACCTATGAAAATATAAATAATTAACAAGATATAGTCAATTCAACAGGAGAGAGCATAAAGAAATAGATTAAAATTAGTATAAAAAGAAATATATAACATTGCGCAAAATCAAAGTTTTGTGCAAATAGGAATAGAGATCCAAAAATAAAACCATGTTTCAGGTTCTATCTTTAAAATCTTGCTGTTCCTTTAAATAAGCCCATTTCAGCTTATTATTTAGATGATAAACTATATGTCTAATTTTTAAAAACGCCTTAAAATCGATTCTCGTGCGTCACTTTTTTAGCCATTTTTCAGTATTTTTCAAAAGCCATTGATTTTACAATATTTTAATAAATTTACATTATACAAATAGTAATTCTTAAATATCCAAAATAAGTTTTAAATGATAACTTTTATTAGTTAAATTTTAAAATGTCTTAAAATTGATTTTGAAGCTTTATAAAATGAAACTATTTAATAATGTTATAAACAGAAATTTATTTTAAAAATTTTATAAAATAATAAAAAAATTTACATTTTTGCGAAAATTTTGATTATAACAAATGTTCGGTTTTTTATAAAATTATACAAACAAATTTGAAATCAAAAATTTTTTTAAAATTTATATTTTCAAAATTTTGAAAATTAGCCCTCTCTCCTATCATAGCGATTTTAACTTTTTTAAAATTTTTGACTATACAATTAAATTTCCATTTTTCTTGTTGTTTTTAATGTCATTTCTTTATAAATATAGTTATCATCATAAATATCCCCAAAGGATTCAACCCATAATGGAATGTAACAACTTTCTAAAATTTTCACTGTTAGATTTTTTGTTAATATTGTTGCAAGTCCATCTTTTCTATATTCTGGTAATACTTCAATTCCAACTTCCCAAATATCATCATTTCTTTTATCTGCTCCTGCAACTCCTATAATCTTTCCGTTACAATAAGCTACAAATAAGCACAGTATGCTATATTAGAAATACATTTTCCATTTTCATTAAAAGTAATTGCATTTTCAAAACCATTTGATAATCCTATTTGTTCTGTATTTTCATCAAATAGTTTAATTTTCTTTTACCATTTCATATAAATTTTCTGATGAAGATACTAAAACTAAATCATAAAGTAATAATATTTTTAGCTTATTTTGACTATTGTTTTTTATAATCTTTAGTCCACTTTTTTCTAATTCCTCAATAGAACAATTATAATTTTGAGATATGTATTTTTTTACTTTCTCTATAATACTTTCTTTGTTCATATTTTCACCCACTATAATTTTTTATCTGATAATAAATTTATTAATCTAGTATTTTTATATATTTTTTCTCTTCCAATTTTTTCAGATTCTAAAAGTCCGATTTCTTCTAATTGATTTAAGTAAGATGAGGCAGTTAATCTTGTAACTCCACAAGCTTTTTCAATATAAGCAATTTTGGTATAAACTTCATAAAACAAACTTTCTAATAGTTCTTTTGAATATATTTTAGGTAGTTTTGTTTTAAATTCTTCTTTATATTTTTTTATTTCATTTTGAATATTTTCTATTAATTTAATTGTTTCTATAGATGTAATTTCAATTCCTTTTAAGATATATATAATCCAATCTTCAAAATTATTATTGTTTCTAACTTCACTAAATAATCTATAATATTCTTGTTTTGTTTGATTTATATATTTACTTAGATATAAAATAGGACTATCTATTAATTTATTCAGTACTAAATATAAGATATTTAAAATTCTTCCAGTTCTTCCATTTCCATCATAAAAAGGATGTATGCTCTCAAACTGATAATGAATTAAACATACTTTTATTAATGGATCTATATTATCTTTGTCGTCATTGATGAAATCTTCTAAATTCTTTAAATAAGCTCTTATTTCTTTTTCATTTTGAGGAGGAGTATAAATAGTTTCTCCAGTAATAGAATTTTTAAGTTCAGTTCCTGGTAATTTCCTAATTCCAGCATTATTATGTTCAATAATACCTTGTATTTTAATAATCGTATTTGTATTAATATAGCCATCTTTCTTAATTTGTTCAAATCCAATCCAAATAGCATTTCTATAGTCAACAACTTCTTTAGCATTTTCTTCTTTATAACCACTTTCAGTAAGTACTTTATAAATATCATCATGAGTAGTAACTATATTTTCGATAGCGCTACTATCTTTGGCTTCATTTATCGTTACAGCATTTATTAGAATATGCATATTCGGAATAGCATTTGCATATCCCTTTAATTCTGCTAAAGCTCTTGAAGAAATGGTTAATTGCTCTAAAATTTTTTTAGTTTTTAAATCAACATTTTTATATGGTAGCATTTCTAATTTCATTTTTTAAACCTCCATTATATATAAAATATCATAAATTTTATATATTTTCAATAAATGTGTATAAAAAACAATAAAAATTATACATATCTTAAAAACATGTATAATTTTTATTTCTTTTAAAGATTAAATTTAACTTACATGTTGGTTTGTATTATGAAACTTTTGTGCAAATAGGAGTAGGAATAAAACTATATATTCATAAATTACTGCTATTCTTTACTATTAGCCACTTTATCTGTATATTTAGACAACAAAATTGTCTTAAAATTGATTTTGAAGCTTTATAAAATGAAATTATTTTATAATGTTGTAATTAGAAATTTATTTTAAAATTTTATAAAATATAAAAAATTACATTTAAATTTGTAAAAATTTTAATTATAACAAATGTTCAGTTTTGAAATTTGATATTCGTAACAATATAAAATTTTTAATTTTTAAAATCATAATTTTAAATTATAAATTTTATTTTTAAGATTTTATAATATTAATTTTTAAATTTTGTTTCAGAAAAATTTATAATTTATTTCATTTTTATATTTTCAAGATTTTGAAAAACACTCCCTCTCTCCTATTTCAGCTTCGCTAGACAAAAACTACGTCCCTTTGTCTATAGTCTTATATGTTTTTCAATAACATCTAATTTTTCTCCGTCAAATTCAACAATAAAATATACTCCATCTGGTATTCCATCATTGTTTATATTTTCTGCCATAGATCCTACCACATAATAAGATATTCCATCTTCAACTATTTTCTTTGTCCAATGTTGATGTCCTGAAAATACAGCTAATAAATTCTTATCACTTTTTAATATTTCTTTTAATTCCTTTCTATTTCCTAATAATGCTGTTTCAGGGCAACTTTCAAACCACCAATTACCTTTCATTTCATCTTCTGCAACTCCGAAATGAACGCATACTATACTTGGTAAATTGTTCTTTGCTAAATCGTTTTTTAGCCATTTTAAATCTTCATCTGATATAAATTGTGTCTTAAATATTCCACCCTCTGCAGTTCCCATTTCATTATTTACAAAAGTTCCTAAAATAACTATGTGCATACCTGCTATATTAAAAGAAAAAGTTGAATGATTATACCCCATTATTCGCTCTACTTCTTTTCTTGATGACATAGAACGCAAATCGTGATTTCCTATACAAGAATAAAAAGGCACATTTATCTTTTGAAATTTATCCCAAATATAGTTTAAATTTACCATATCTTTGTCATGGTCGTTTATTTCCATTTTCTTTATTTTTCATCAACTTTGGATCATCTATAATATCAAAAAATGAATCTTTTATAAAATAAAAAAAGCCTACATTTATTTGCATTCTTGTTACTCCTTATAATATTTAAGAGCCTACCATTTCTGGTAAACCCTTAAAATTTTATTTACTCTCGTCAATTTTTGCATTATATAATAATTTAACTAAATTAACAATATCTCTATCATATATTATTCTAGATTCTTCAAAATAAAGGATATCTTGTCTTAGTTTAGGAAGTAGTTCTATTAATGAATCTAATCTTTGTTTATTTTTAAGACAAGACTCCCATCTCCCATGACCTAGCCAGGCTAATTTATCAGCATCTTTTACTAATAAGCCTTCTGTAGTTTTGGGGTTCATATTCCACTTATGATTTTCAATTGCTTTAACACATTCTTCTATAAAAAAACTATCATAAAAATTTTTTTCTAACTCTTCTTTAAGCATTTCAGCAGATATTTTTTCATGCCCTACATTTTGTTTTATTCTACCAACATCGTGCCAATAAGCACTTATTATACAAACTTCTTTATTTATATTTACATTTACAATATTTAAAAGTTCTTTTGTATATTTAACTACATCATTCATGTGGTTAATGTCATGTTCATTATCTTTGATAGTATTTATATAATTTTTAGCTATATCTATAATTTTTTTATATCTATCTTCTATTTCTTCATATAACATAAATAATTATAATACCTCCTTTGATTATAAATTATTATATTTTTCAGATTTTTTAAATTTTTAATCATGTAATTTATTCATTATTAGATATTTCTCCGTACATTTTTGCTTTTGTTTCTTGTTGTAATTCATATCCATATTCAAAAATATATGACATTCCAAACAAGAATAATATTTGCATTACATCAAATAATTCAAATTTAATTCCCAAATCTGACCTTAAAATCAATTCAAATAATATTCCTGATATATTAGGCAAAATTATTGATGCTATCATTAAAAATGCCATTTGCTTTATATATCTAACATTTTCTAATGTAAAAGGAGTGTCTCCCTCATTTATATTTATAAAAAGTTTTTCTAACCTACTTAATGTTATTCTATACAACACCACACAAATCATAAAAAATAAATATCCTAATTCTATAAAAGTTATTATTTTTCCTTTAGAATTGTTTTCTAATACGCTTTTCATTTGTAGAATTGTCTCTTGATCTTTTTCATCTGAGACTGTAACATCATTTACTTTTAATTTTAATGTTATATTATCATTTGACTTTTCTTCTGTTATAGTTATTTTGTTATCTATTCTTTCTCCATTAAATACGACAGCGTTATCTTTGAATTCTATATTGCTTATGAATATAGGTGTAACTATTATCAAAAGCAACATTATCGGAATTTCTATTGTTAAAGCAATTTTTCCAATTCTTGCAAGAATATAAATTGCCTTACTTATACCTTTGATTTTTCTTTGTTTTTCCTCTTTAAATTTAACTACATTCATTTTTATATCTTCATCGAATAAATCTATATCAATCATATCTTCGTGTACCAAATCATTTATTTTGACTCATTTTATTTGCTTTTCTTAAGTTATATAAAATTTCTCCAAATTTCATCAGACTACTTCTCCTCCAACTCTAATTATAGTGTAATTTTTCTTAAAATTCTATCAACTTTAAGTTGCACTTTATAAAAAATATAAAATGCAACTTAAAGTTTACATTAGTTAATAGTAATTTGATTATATAATTTAGAAACTCTGTATGCAAATAGGAGTAGGAATAAAACTACATAATTTCAAATTATATCTATTTCATGCCATTAATCGCTTACAAGTTTTATATACTTTCAATAAATATGTATAAAAATTAAAAAAATTATGCATATTTTCAAAACATGTATAATTTTTATTTGCTTGTTTGAAATTTTATATTGACTCATAATTTAATATTTTTTATTAATCAACAAATTTTTTAGTTTTAATTTTACTGTACTTAATATAACTTAATAGCATAACTATAAAACATATTATTTCACATATAAGTCCAGTTATATTAGCTGTGAAAAACATAAAAGACATATAAAAAAATGATCCAATCATTCCAAATATTCTTATACCTTGTTCATCACACATTATGACACCATACAAATTCAGTATACCACAAATTGCTATGCATATCGTAGATATCCCATTAAAATCAAAGCAATATATTAATATTAATAATAAAAGCATTATATAGAAAACCACATTTTTACTCTTTTTACTTTTCAAATTAGTAATTTGCCCTAATATATTTCTCAAAATTACATACATTGTATTTTTTATACCATCATATGTTCCTAAAAAAAGGAAAGCAATTATTGCAAAGATTCTACTTGTATTATCTAATATAAGTATATCATTTTTATTTTTTACAAAACGTGAAATCCAAAAAAATAAATAACTAATGAAAGTTAATATTTGTCCTAGAAACCAAAGAAAGTTATTCATATTATCTCCTAAAATATTAACTAGTAATATATTCTTTTATATTATACCACATAAAATGAATATTTTACAATAAATAATTTGATGCAATGTTAAAAAGTTTTCAAAGCTTAAATTTGACCTATAGGGGTGGTTTGCATTATGAAATTTTTGCTTACAAACTTTTAGGCTGATTTTATCTACTCATCTATTTAACACCTTGACGGTTTTATGTAAATATGATATATTAATTATATGTGAATACTTCAGTTACGCCCTTTTGGGGTGGGTTAGACTAGAGGTGCTATTTTTGGAAAGAGAGGTATACTTTAATATTATTTAGCGTATTCACAAATTTAGCAGCACTATAGTTTAATTTAGTAATTTGGCTAATGCATTAAAAAGAAAAGGAGAGAAGTCATTTTGAAAAAAATTGCACTTATTAACGAAAACAGTCAGGCAAATAAAAACGAGGTTATTGAAGAGGCTCTTCGCTCTGTAGTTGAACCTTTGGGACATCAGGTTTTTAATTATGGCATGTACAGCGCTGACGATACAGCTCAGCTTACTTACGTTCAGGTAGGCATCCTTGCGGCGATAATTCTCAACAGCGGTGCAGCAGATTTGGTAATCACCGGCTGTGGCACGGGTGAGGGCGCAATGCTTGCTTGCAACTCCTTCCCTGGTGTTCTCTGCGGTCACGTGGTTGACCCAACTGATGCCTATCAGTTCACTCAGGTAAATAACGGTAATGCTATCGCTCTTCCCTTTGCAAAGGGTTGGGGCTGGGGCGCCGAGCTGAACCTTAAATATGTATTTGAAAAACTCTTTGCTGAAGAGTGGGGTGGTGGCTATCCCAAGGAGAGAGCTGTTCCTGAGCAGAGAAACAAGAAGATTCTCGACGAGGTTAAAAAAGTTACGCATACAGACATAATCTACATCCTTGAAAACCTCGATCCCGAGCTTGTCAAAGGCGCCGTTTCTGGAAAAAATTTCAACGAGCTGTTCTTTCCCAATTGCAAATCTAACAAAATTGCAGAAGCTGTTAAAAAGATACTGGCCTAAAAAAATTAAAAGGTCGTCATTATGACGACCTTTTTCTTATCTCCTACTCCATAGATTTTTTATTATTTTAAAATTTTATATTGACTCTTACATAGATTATAAGTTGTCGCAATTATGTTCTTTCATGTTTTTGAATTAAAATATGATAATGATATGATTCTGTTATACCATTTTGTTTTTCATAATAATCAATCTCTTGATGTATATTAATTATTTTGAAATTACTAAATAACTGTTTTGCTAAATTGTAATCAGCATAAAAATGTGGTGTTTTATATTCTGGTCCTTCTTCCATTCTTAATCTTGTATTTTCATCAATTAAAGGCCAATTTTCTTGTCTAAATCCCCATGTATCTTTTGAACCTAATGTCAAATAACATTCGCTACCATGCTTCATTACTCTATCTAATTCCTTTATTATCTGCTTTTATTCCTTCTGTATTAGTATGAGAAAAGACATTTCTACAATAAATACAATCAAATTGTGTTCATATTTAATAAAATATAAAAACGCCTTAAAAACGATTTTAAGACGCTAAAAACATATAATTATAATGTATTCATGAAGTTATTTATTTTCTCTTCATCTACTCTCATTGCTAATATTGTTTCTTCTATTAGTTTATCTAATTCCCATCCTAGCATTTTTACTCCATCTTCTATTACTTTTCTTGAACATCCTGCTGCAAATTTTTCGTTTTTATATTTTTTCTTCACTGAT
This sequence comes from uncultured Clostridia bacterium, assembly GCA_947626885.1. Taxonomy (GTDB): domain Bacteria; phylum Bacillota; class Clostridia; order TANB77; family CAG-508; genus Scatovivens. The sequence continues at coordinate 19,398 of CANQTX010000002.1, forward strand.
TTTAGTTCTAAATCCTGTACACTTTTAGAAGGTCGCATAATAGCTACTGCTCCAATTAGTCCTGTTAACTCATCTGTAGCATATAAGATTTTCTCCATTTCGTGTTCTGGTTTTATATCTACTGTTATATTATATCCGTGACTTGCTGTAGCATGTATAATTTTCTCATCGATTTCTTTTTCTCTCATTATTTCTTGTGCTTTTATACAATGTTCTTCTGGATATTGTTCAAAATCCAAATCATGTAATAACCCTACAATTCCCCAAAAATCTTTTTCTTCACTATATCCCAATTTTTCTGCAAAATATTTCATAACACCTTCTACTGTTAAAGCATGCTTAATATGAAAACTATTCTTATTATATTCTTTTAATAATTTAAATGCTTCTTCTCTTGATATATTACTCATTTTTCTTTTCCTACCTTTCGTGTTTTTCTTCTTTTAATTGTTTTAATGTTTTGTTTAGGTTTAGTACAAATTATTATTTTAAGGATTCTATAATGTCCAATAATATCTTCTTGGTTATATAATTCTAGTATATCTCCTTCTTCAATTTTAGATAAATCTCCTTTTGGGCAAATAATTACTTGTCCGATTAAAGTATAGTACACTCAAAAGTGTATTTACATTTTATTTTCTGATTTAATATCAAAGTTTATAGCAATCGTAGAAATGATTGATAATATGAATATTATATAAAATACTTTTTCTCCAATAAATTTTGCCATAAGAGTTAACAACAAAAATACAAAAACTTCTGTAAAACATAAACTCATTTGCCCAACAGTTGATAATAATTCCTTATCTTCTGTAGATTTTTTGATAATATTTTGAATTGATGTCTGTATAGAAGTTTCATATACTTTTTCAAAATTATCACTCAAGGTTTTATTAAAAGAAATTATCATTTTATTTTTTGTAAATAAATATATTGCTGTTATCACTATTTTTATGTTTGATACTAAGTTGTTTGACTTTTTTAAATTTTTATCAGCATATTTTCCAATTAAAGTAATAGTTATAATTTGAAATAACAAAGATACTATAATTACTACTGAAAACATAGCAAAATCTTGTAATATTATATATAAATATAACGGTATAAAAAGCCTTTCTATTATATGATTTGTTCTTAATGCATAAATAATTTTATATTTACTTTTGCTATGTACTAAATATTCTATGCTTGCTTTAAATGTATTTGCCTTACTTTCTGGTTTATAATCAATCTTTATAATAATAATATACTGTAATATAAAGAAAGCAATAATTAAACTAAATAGAATTATGTTGTTATCACTTATTACTCCCCATGCAATTAAACAACTGGCTAAAACTGTTCCTAATATCTTTGAGATAAAATAAAAACTATTAAACCTTCCTCTATGTTCATTTTCTACATATCTACTAGATAATGCATCTGCAGACGGATTAGAAAGTCCCATGCATCCCATTACAATTATAAATACTACGATATTGGCATATATACTTCTACTATTTAGCATAAAATAAGAATTTATTATACTAAATATATTTGAGATTAATATACATTTGGCTATTCCAAATTTATGTGATATTGTTATAAATAAAGGCGTTATTAATCCTGTTATTAAAAATCTAAGTCCATAAATTAGTAATATCAAGTAAATTGGTAATCCTGCTTTATAAAGCATAACTGTTCCAAAAGTTTCAATTAAAGCATTAGCAAAATTAAAACAAAAGAGACTTAAGTACATATATTTATATTCTTTTTTATAAAAATATTCTTTCATTAATTGCTCCAATTATTTTCAATTTTTTTATTTTAACATAAAAAATTTTACTCGTAAAGCAAAATTTTTGTTAGATTTGTTATGGTAAATAATGGTGTGGCAAAGTGCAAGCAAAAGCTACGAAAAAAAGTGATGAAACTATTACTGCTATCCATAATCCTTTATATGTTTTTCCTGTTTTCTTCAATATTCCTTGTAGCATTACTCCTCTAAACATACTTTCCTCAAAAATTCCTATCGTAAGGCATAATACAAAAGTAGAAATCTCCGACATTACCAAATTATTTGGTATACCATGATTTTGATTAATTCCAGCTATTATTGCACCTACTCCAATGATTATTGCAATAATCAAAAAATATAAACCTGTACGCAAAGAAAATCCAAATCCTTTCTTAAATATTTTTAAAGATTCTTTTGCTCCCATTAAAATCATAATTCCTACTAAAACAACACCTAACCCAAAACGTACTAATATTCCTGATATATCATCATTGCTATAAGGAAGGAATTTAATTCCACAATATCCGATTATAAGTCCAATAATTGCTATCACTATTGGATATTTTCTTATTGTTTTTACAATTTTTATTACTTTTCTTTTTTTATTATTTTTATTCTACTACTTTTTTAGCATATCTAATATAATAGAACATTATTATCAAACCTGCTAAACTAGAAAAAATTGAACTGATACTCGTTTGATCTTTTGTCAAAGAGATAATCATAGGTATTAAACCTATAAGACCTATTACGAAAACTATTGTTGCTAATATTATATTAGCTTTTCCTTTACTTGTTCCTTTTGCCTGGTGTAAACCTGCAATTCCAAGATATACGTCAAATAACACTCCAATTGCTACTCCTCCTATTGTTCCATAAACTGCCATATCTACTACTTTTTCTTCCATTCCATCTAATTCTTCAGATGCTCCTTCAGTTTGACTTATAGATTCTTCCGTTAATTTTTTTGCATTTTCTCTTAATTCCCCAGTTGCAAATCTTATTCCCATAAGAACTATATTAAGGATTGCTAAAATAATGATTATGTAACTAGTTATTTTTAGATTTTTCTTGTGTTCCTCCATTTTTCTTCTCTCCTTTCTTTTTTTATTTTATTTTTAAATGTTAATAACACTCTGGCCAGTTAATAGTAAATAATATTTTTACATTTTTATTATAATAAAATATAAGTCTTAATGTCAATATAAAAAATTTTTTCCCATTTTATGTTGAAAAATGGAGAAATTTATAAAAAAAGTTAGAGACAAAAGTGATACTTACGGCAAATTGATAAAAAAGCATCGAAAGGAAAAGGGGTATTCCTATTTCTATGAATGAACTTTATAGAATTGAAACTCAAAAAATGATTTTAAAAGATCTTGAATTGTCATATCCATCTTTTTTGCATCTTGATAATTTTTCGTAATAAAAAATCAACCATTTCTGATTGATCTTTGTATCTTCTATCCAAACTTTCAAAATTTCGAACAGACTCATCAATGGTACCGATGGTGGGACTTGAACCCACATGGTTTCCCGCACGATTTTGAGTCGTGTGCGTCTGCCAATTCCGCCACATCGGCATTTTTACTAGTTTCATATAATTTTAAAATAATATGTTAATATGTAAATTATCATATCACATAATTTACATATTGTCCATATTTTTTCTTTTTATTTTTTTGGTTTTTTAATTTTCATTTTTGCTTTCCTTAGACAAATGATGGTTCTCTTTTTCTTTTAAAGCAACATCATATTCATATACGAAAACATCTTTTGATTTCGGTTGAATTAAATTATTCTTTTCTGTAAAGTAATTATTTGTTCTAAACTTCGTCTTTTTAACTAGTTTAAAATCTAATCTACTACAATCTATTAATACATTGGTTGATAAATTCATTCCCTCTGGTAAAGTCTTATTATAGTTATCATAATATAAAATATTAGAATAGTATAGTAATGGCAAGTTTTCTTTATAATTTAGTTTGATTAAATTTAAAGCTCCTTCTCCATTATCTTGATATTCTTCTAATGCTTGTTCTATATTCATGTTATATATGTCTAAAGATTGTTCATTTACTTTTTCCATTATAGGAACTGTTTTATATAATGACAAATCATATTCGGATGTTATTTTAGGAATAGCCCCTTCTATATAATGTAACACTTCTTGCATTTTTTCTGTAAAATCAAATACGTCAATTTTTTTATTGATATTTAAAATTTTAAATTTATTTTTTTCATTTTCTCTATGGCTTCTGTTACCAATATATTTAACTTTTCTGCTATCATCTTCTACATTACCAAATATATCAAAAGTTTCACTATCGATATATAATCGATTTTGATTAAATTCTTCTTTTAAAGTATTTAAAGCATGTTGTAAAACCGGTTTATTCATATTATTGGCACGTAACATATTTAATAAGTACAATAAATCGGTTTGAGCAATAAACAAACTGTCTGTTTCTTCTTTTGATAGTTTTTTCCTCTGTAAACGATCGATACTGACACCAAATTCTTCTAAATCCATTTCAATATCAAAAGCCTTTTTCAATAACTTTTCCTTTTCATCTTGATTTATTTTGTCTCCCATTTCTAAACTAAGTTTTTCATCTTTATTGGCAAATTTCCAAAAATCAAAAATACTTTTTTTATGTTTATCAATTTCTGCTATATAGGTATTAGCATTTTTTACTTTTGAAGTCAAATTTTCTAATTTTAAAGTTTGCGCATCAATATCTTGAGATAAATTTTTATAATTTCTTTCACCTTTTTCTAATAAAGCATAAATAGTTACTAAGTCTTCAATCGTATAATATTTTTTATCTTGCATAGCAGCATTTAAAGGTTCAATGTTTATTTTGGTAGTTATATCGGTTCCTTTTGTCTTTTCTCCTTCATTTTCTTCTTTTATTTTTTTATTAATCTTACCAGATTTAAAAAAGTATTTCATTTTTCCTAAAAATGTTTTTTTATATTCCAAGTATGTTGAAATTTCTTTTTGTTTAACTAAATATTCTTGTTCTTTTTCTTTAACAGACTTTTTCAAATCATTTAATGTTTCTTCTAATTCGATAATATTGTTATTTTGTACTTTTATTTCTTCTTCCGCTATTTTGAATTCGCTTCTGATAAAGTCTGTTAGCATTTCATATGTCATTTTAGTTTTTCCCATATACATTTCTAAAACATTTTTACTATCAATTTGTGTAGTAAACTGAAAATGATTTTTAATTTCTGTTTGCATGATAAATAAAGCTTTAAATAATTTATAAAATGTAATAGCTCCTTCTGGATTGGTTAATTTTACCTTATAACTACTTTTTACTTTATCATATACAAATGTATCTCCTACAATTTGAAGAGACATTTCATTTGCTTTATTATATACTTCAAAAATTAGTGGCCATTCTTTTGTAAATAACCAAATATAATTTTCCAAATTTGTTATTTCGGAGTTATTTAATAATAATTCACTATAACCTTTTGCGTTAATAGGAATATAAATTTTAGGTGCTACTTTTGTTTTCTTTTTAGAAAATTCTATTTTTTTCTTCAATAAATAAAAAAACTCGGAGAATGTTTTCTCTTTTGTGCAAACTAACATAAAGTAACGGTCTGTACTTTCAGAATAATAGATTTGCCACAAGTTATCTTTGGTATATTTTACTTTAAAAGGTACATTTTTTTCTAAACTTTTTTGTCTTGCTGTAATATTTTCAATATCTGGAATAGAAATTGTTTGTAATATTTTTAAAAATGTTGTGTATCTTTCAATTTCTTCTATTTCTTCACCAGGATGTAAAAATTTGTAAAGTGGTACTGCAGAGGCATATTTCTCTTTTAATGAATCACTTCTTAAGCAAGGTGTTAATAATATTTCAATCTTATCAATTGGAACATATCTATATATTCTATGATCTTTGTCATTATTTAATCTGGAAACATTAAAATTAAGCGCATGAAAAGTATTTAGAAAATCTGGAATATTTTCTAAATCTAAATTGATATATTTTAACTTTGAAAGTAAGTCTTCGTTAATAATGGTTTCCAAATTTTCATCTCCTAACATTCCTAATTTCTATTTTTAAAGTATATCATAACCTATATTTTTAATCAATCCGTTAAAGAATTTTTTTATAAAAATTTTGTCCTACTATTTTATTTGCCAAAATAAAATAATGTGATATAATAAATATTATTTAATAGTAAGGGGTAGTTTACTATTTAATAACTTAATAAGTGTTACAAAAATCTACAATAGAGAGTGTGATTTTATGCAAAAAGAATTAGTTAGTTCTAAAGTAATTAATCCTCCCTTACAAAGGGATGATTATGATTTTGGTAAAGTTGGTGAAAGTAAATATTGGTCGCATAATCTTAAAGAAATAGTTGGTGACACGGTAGATCTCTATAATAAAATCGAATCAATGATTTCTAAAACGTTCTGATATTTTATTCTTCATTAGACTTAAAGAAAAAGGAGTAACATAAAACTACCCTGTTACTCCATTTTTTATATTCTTATTGATTTACTATTTAAAGAATACTTATATTTTATTTTAGAAGAACAAAAAAGGATTAGTCATTTCTCAATTTTTTGAGAACATTTTTTGCAATTCTACAATTATCATTGGTGATATTGAAATTAGCATGGTAAATAACCATTGAAATTGATTTAATTTTGCTAGTTTAAAAATATGAATGGTTATTGGGTGAAAAGCAATTCCTAATTGTAAAATAGAACATATTATAAAAGCACCTATCAAGTATTTGTTTTGAAACAAATTTGTTTGAAAGAGAGATTGTTTACTTTTAATGTTAAAGCTATGTACTAATTCTAACATCCCTAAAGCAATAAATGCCATTGTCCTTCCCACTTCTAAGTTATATTGACTATTGCCAAACCAAAAAGCAATTAATGTCAAAGTACCAATCATAACACCCTCTAAAAAAATATCTGCCCATAATCCATCTGCAAAAATACTTTTTCTAATACTTCTAGGCTTTCTATTCATAATATTTTTTTCTGCTGGCTCTAATCCAAGTGCAATAGCTGGTAAAGAATCTGTAACTAGGTTAATCCATAATAATTGGATGGCAACTAGTGGTGCATTAAATCCTAATATCAATCCCATAAAAATTGTAAAAATTTCAGCAATATTAGTAGCTATTAAAAAATGTATTGCTTTAATAATATTGTCAAAAATATTTCTACCTTGTTTTACAGCTTCTACAATAGTAACAAAGTTATCGTCTGTTAAAATCATATCAGAAGCATTTTTAGCTACATCTGTTCCATTTAATCCCATAGAAATGCCTATGTTTGCATTTTTTAAGGCAGGTGCGTCATTAACACCATCCCCTGTCATTGCTACTACAGCACCTGTATGTCGATATGCTTTTACAATTCGTACTTTATGTTCTGGAGAAACTCTTGCAAATACACGATACTTTTCAATGTCCCTTTCCAATACATTTTGTGGAATTTTATCTAGTTGACTACCAGTAATTGCTAAATCTGTTTCTTCTAAAATTCCTAATTCTCTTGCAATAGCCTCCGCAGTAGCGATATGATCTCCTGTTATCATTACAGTTTGTATTCCTGCTTTTTTACAGGTATTTATCGCTTCTTTTACCCCTTCTCTTGGTGGATCTATCATTCCTATTAATCCCACAAATATTAAATCTTTTTCTATATCTTCTGATTTAGACTTATTGGGAATTGAAAATACATCTGCATAAGCAACAGCAATAACTCTTAGTGCTTTTTGTGCCATTTTTTCATTATTCTGCTGAATAAATGATTGCATTATAGTTGTCATATCTTTTATTTTTCCGTCTTCATAGTATTTATTACACCTTTTTAGTAAAACATCTGGTGCTCCTTTTGTAATAATACGATATTCATTTTTATTTCTGTGTATTGTTGTCATAAGCTTTCTATTAGAATCAAAGGGAATATCTTGGATTCTCTCCCTCTTTTCATATAATGTTTTTTTATCATCTCCATTTCGAATAGCAGCATCTACAATTGCTATTTCAGTTGGATCTCCGATAATACGAATTTTACCTTTTGTTTTCTCAACATTGCAATCTGTACACATTGTACCTAACTGCAATGTAAATCTTTTATCTTGTTGACCTATGTTAAAAATATCTACTACTTGCATTTGATTTTGTGTTAATGTACCTGTTTTATCAGAGCATATAACACTACTACTTCCTAATGTTTCTACTGCTGGTAACTTTCGAATAATTACATTCTTTTTGGCAAGTTTCGTAACACCAATGGATAGCATAATTGTTACAATAGCTGGTAATCCCTCTGGAATAGCAGCTACTGCTAATCCAATAGAAGTCATAAACATCTCATTAATGGGAATATGTTTAAAAACACCTATAACAAATATGAAAGCACAAATAACTAAACATACGATACCTAAAGTTTTTCCTACTTCTTCAAGCTTTTTTTGAATTGGCGTTTGAGGAGATACATCATTGGTAATCATTTTGGCAATTTTTCCTACTCTTGTATGCATTCCTGTATCTGTAACAATTGCCTCAGCATGACCATTTACCACAATTGTTGTTGAAAAAATACAGTTTTTCATATCGCCTAAAGGAATGTTTTCTTTTAACAATACATCTGCATTTTTAGTAACAGGAAGATTTTCTCCTGTTAGTGCTGCCTCTTCTACTTGTAATTGTGATGTATAAATTAATCTGCAATCTGCTGGTACATATTTTCCTGCTTCTAGTAACACAATATCGCCTATAACAACTTCTGTAGCTTTAATAGTTTGAATTTTTCCATTCCTTCGTACAGTAGCTGTGGGAGAAGACATTTTCTTTAATGCTTCTAATGATTTTTCTGCTTTACTTTCTTGAATAAGTCCCATTAATGCATTAAAGAAAACAATAGCAATAATAATAATAGAATCTATATAGTCCTTGTCACCTTGAATTTTTGTAGTAATTGCTGAAATAATAGAAGTTATAATTAAAATGATAATCATAAAATCATTAAATTGTTTTAAGAATTTCACAATAAGGCTTTCTTTTTTCTTATCTTTTAATTTATTTTCACCATATTTGCTTAATCTTTTATGAGCTTCTTTATCGGAAAGGCCATCATGTATATTTGTTTTTAATTCTTTTTCTATTTGACTCACTGTTTTTGTACACCACATATTTTTTCCTCCTTACACTTCTTATAAGCTTATTTCATTCTTTTACATCATATGTGTGTACTAGTTTTTTATGTATAAAAAAGAAAAGATATCTACTCTTAAAAATAGATATCTTTTTTCTAGGAAATGCTACTTTTCTACTCTACTGAATTTTGCTTTCTTCTTTTAGTTTTTCTATAAAATTCTCAAGTGGCATAGCACCTATGTCGCCTTCCTTTCTTGCACGGACACCAACTGTATTTGCTGTAACTTCTTTTTCTCCTAAAATTAACATATACGGTACTTTTTGCAATTGTGCCTCACGGATTTTATAACCAATTTTTTCTTGTCTATCATCTAGCTCTACTCTAAAGCCTTGATTTTGTAAATTCTCCACCACTTTACAAGCATATTCTTTTTGACTATCTGCTATTGGTAATACTTTAACTTGCACGGGAGCAAGCCATGTTGGAAAAGCACCTGCAAAATGTTCTGTAATAATACCTATAAATCTTTCAAAAGATCCAAATAGAGCTCTATGAATCAAAATAGGTGTTTTCTTTTCACCATTACTATCAATATAAGATAAATTAAATCGTAGTGGTAATTGAAAATCTACTTGTACTGTTCCCATTTGCCATTCTCTTCCTAAACAATCCTTCATTTTTATATCAATTTTAGGACCATAAAACGCGCCGTCTCCTTCATTAATACGATATTTTCCTTTTCCACATAATTCATCTAAAACTTCTTTTAAATTGTCTTCTGCCTTATTCCAAAGTGTAATATCTCCCATATAATCATCTGGTCTTGTTGATAAAGTTAGTTCGAAATCTAGTCCAAATATACCATATAAGTATTTTGCAATTTCTATAATATCTTTAATTTCTGAACCAATTTGCTCCTCTGTAATAAAATTATGCGCATCGTCTTGGCGAAACATTCTTACTCTAAATAAACCATTCAATTGTCCAGATTTTTCATTTCTATGAATAACGTCAATATCATTAAAACGTAATGGTAAATCCTTATAACTTCTTAACTTTGATGCAAAAATTTTAATAGCATTAGGACAGTTCATTGGTTTTAATGCCTGCTCTTTTCCATCTGAGTCTGTTAAAATAAACATATCTTCTTTATAGTGATCCCAGTGGCCTGAAGTTTTCCAAAGTTCACTACTATTTAGCTGTGGTCCAGAAAATTCTAGATAACCTCTTTTTTCGTGTTCTTTTCTCCAAAGATCTATTAAAATATTCATCATTTTAAATCCTTTTGGCAACCAATATGCCATTCCTGGTGCTGTTTCATCAAAAAAGAATAAATCTAATTCTTTTCCTAATTTTCTGTGATCTCTTTTTTTAGCTTCTTCTATCATATTCAAATATTCGTCTAATTGACTCGCCTTTGGAAAAGAAATACCATAGATTCTTTGTAGCATCTTATTATGTTCGTCTCCTCTCCAATAAGCGCCTGAAGATGACAATAATTTAATTGCTTTAACAGCTCCTGTTGTAGGTAAATGAGGTCCTCTACAAAGATCTGTAAAATCTCCTTGTTTATAAAAAGAAATGACTTCTCCCTCTGGTAATTCTTGTATTAATTCTACTTTATAAGGCTCCTCTTTTTCTTTCATAAACTGAATTGCTTCTTCTCTAGAAAGTTCAAAACGTTCAATTGGCAAGTCTTCTTTTATAATTTTTTTCATTTCTGTTTCAATAGCTTTTAGATCTTCCTCTGAGAATGGTTTTTCTATATCAAAATCATAATAAAATCCATTTTCGATTGCAGGACCAATTGTTATTTTGGCATTCGGAAATAATCTTTTTACTGCTTGTGCCATAATATGAGAAGTGGTATGCCAGTATAATGTTTCTTCCACTTCTATTGTTTTTCCTCCGTGTAATTTTACTTTAAACATAATAAATTCCTCCTTTGTCTGTTGATACAGATTTTCTAAAATTTATTTTAGTGCTTTGAAATTGATAGGATTTTTATATTTTATAAAATACAAAAAACCCTATAAGTACAAATGCACTTATAGGGGTAAGTTCTTTTCTTACGGTTCCACCCTATTGTTTAACTTCATTTCGATATTAACGCCATCTTACGCGCCACTCTTTCGAGTGGAAACTCCAAGGTAGTTTTTCAAATAAATTCACTAAAAAGTGCTTTCAGCCTATGGCACTTTCTCTCTTGTAGTAATTTTATTTTACTTTTCCTCTTCATCGTTCTTATATATTATGGTATTATTGTACTCTTTTTTTGGGTTTCTGTCAATTTTTTTTTAATACTACTCCCCCAGACTTTTCTACCAGTATCTATAAACCATATTATTAAGAATAGTTTTAACTACAATAATGACATAAAATACTTCTTAAACCAATATCCATATCCATTTTTCCATTTTTTGAATCATAGTCTAGTTTGACAAACGCTTCTAGCAGATTTCGTAAAGTTTCTGGTTGAAAGTAAGAAGCTTGTTTTTTATATTTTGTAATTAAAAAAGATTGGTTTGGTCGTAAATTTAAGCTATCTACAATATCTTTATTTTCATGCATGGCTAACATACATAAGTATAATTTTTTAAAATGATTATAGAGAGTAACTAATATCTTTTGTGGTGGTTCTTTTTGATAAATAAGGTTATCTAGTACTTGTAAAGCGTTATTAATTTTTTTGGTGGCTAAATTATCTGTTAGTTCAAATATAATACTATCTATTTGTTTTATAGATAATCGATTGATATCTTCTAATGTAATTGTGCCATTTTCTCCTGCATACTCAATAAGTTTACGTATTTCATTGATTAAATTTTGTAAACTGGTTCCACAGCTTTCTATGAAATAATTTAATGTTGTATCATCTACATTTACTCGATATAAAGAGCAAATTTGTTTTAATTTTTTTACTAATTGTATCGGCTTTAATTCATTGATTTGACAGATGACACCGTTGGCATCTATTTGCTCATATACTATCGTTTTATCTACGTCCTTTTCAACAAAAACTACTATAACCGATTCTTCAATTATTTCTAGATTATCTTTAATATAGGCACACACTTTTTCTTGTATTGGTGTAGCTGTTTTCTTCCTGCCGTCTTTTTTAAATAATCCAGAATTTTTAACAATAATTAATTTTTTATCGTAACCAAAAGAAGGCGTTTCTATATTAGCTATCAGTTGATTAATATTAGATTCATCTATTAAAATATAATTGATACCTAGTAGACAATTTCCAAACTTCTTTTTTATTTTTTCTATACTTTTTTCTATTAGATATGATTCATCTCCATATAATAAATAAAAAGAAATTAAATTTTGATTGATACTCTTATCTAAAGCATTATATGTTACATTCATGTTTTCCTCACATTTAATAATTTTGAATATATTATATCAAATAATAGGTTTGGAAACAACTTATCTTAAAAACTTTTTATAGAATGAAAATAGATTTTATCATTGACTTTCAAAGCAAATACTTGTACAATAATATTGGTTTTAAAAATAATAAATAGGAGGTAAAATTTATGAAAGCTTATGTATGTAAAGTATGTGGATATGTTCATATAGGAGAAGAACCACCTGCTACATGCCCTCAGTGTGGTGCTGGTGCAGATAAGTTTGAAGAAAAAGTAGATGCGTCTAACAAGGCTTATGTATGCGAACATGAAATTGGTGTTGCTCAAGGATTAGATGCAGAAGTCGTTGAAGGGTTAAAAATGAATTTTTCTGGTGAATGTACAGAAGTTGGTATGTATTTAGCAATGAGCCGTCAAGCCGATAGAGAGGGTTATCCTGAAATTGCTGAAGCTTTTAAAAGATATGCTTTTGAAGAAGCTGAACACGCTGCAAAATTTGCAGAATTATTAGGAGAAGTTGTTCATCCGGATACCTTACAAAATTTAACGCTAAGAGCAGAAGCAGAATGCGGTGCTTGTGAAGGTAAATTGAAATTAGCTAAAAGAGCTAAAGAGTTAGGTTACGATGCAATTCATGACACTGTTCATGAAATGGCAAAAGATGAAGCACGTCATGGTAGAGGATTTGATGGTTTATTAAAAAGATATTTTAATAAATAAGAATAAATAAACTTTTATATATTGATTAAAATCATAACCTAAAAAGCTACTTTAACGGTATTACTTAAACCATTAAAGGTAGCTTTTTAAATTTCTTTTTTCATTTTATTTATTTTGTTTTTCTGTAGATGTTTTATATTCTTTTTCCTTTTGAGAAATATATAAAATTAATTCTATTAATGCAATAACTAGCATAATATTCATTAATAATGATGATAAAGGAATACGGAGAATAGCTATGATACTTGCTAAAACAGCCTGTGTTACAATAATTGTTATTAGAATATTTCCTAATAATTTTATTGTATTCATTTTTCTAAATCGTATAATCATATAAACCGCTATTAATATAACAGATATAATTATTGGTTTAATATATGGTCTAATTAAATCACGAATGCGAATATTGGGTGTTGTATTAACAGTAATACTATCCACTGATATCTCAGTTCCATATGCTTCATTGATTTTAGAAACTAGATTTTCTTTTTCTTCATCTGTTATAGAGATAGCGCTAATATTTATAGAATCATCAAAAACTTCTAATGTTCTAATAACGGTTCTTTTATTTTGAAAAACATCTTTACATATAGCTTTTATATTAGATATGTCAATCTCTTTTCCTATTACCATATGAATAGATTCATGTTGTTTTAATAATACATCTACATTAAATCCTTTTAATGCTACCACAACGATTCCTGCTATGATTAAAAGAATTATTCCAAACATAATTATTTTTTTATTACCACTCAATTTCATCCTTTTTTCCTTTCTACTTATTGCTTCTCAAATATATTCAAAATGAATACAACAATTGTATTATATATAGCTTGTATAAAAATGCCCCAGAATAATATCATACCAATGCTGTTAATTGTTATGCTTGACATAATGGTAAATATGATTGCTATAATACATATTGGTATAATACTTAAGTATAATCGTTTCATGGCATTTCCAAAAGCATGTTTAGCATTATTGCTTTTTTGTAGTTCATAAAGTAATTGCATCATAAAAATATATTGTATTAGTGTAGCAATGCAGAATGCTACTATTCCATTTAATGTAATATTTACATTTGTATATCTAATAATTAGAGTTACTAATGCTATATATCCAACATTAAGAATAGCACCTAATAATCCATTCGCTCTATATTTTATTGTCATTATAATACTTATGACAATCATTATAATTAGAAATATGATTTCTGCTCTATACATAATTTTATCTGTAATTTGAGATTTAATTAAATTATCAGAAGTTAACTGATATACTACTGGCATTTTTTCTTCATTTATTATCTTAACAATTTGGTTAGCTGATTGTGAAATCTCTGTATATTGTTGATAGTCAGTGGTTGCCTCTCCCATTGGAATTTGAATAATACCATCCGAAAGTTCTTCACCAAAATAAGTTGTTACTAGCGTTTGATCATCTAACGTTATGGTAATGTATTCTGTTGTTTCTTCTCCAGCATCATTGACTGTTGTAATATATTTGTTACTAATTTCTTTTAATTTTTCTTTTCCTGCTTCGTTAAATGCTAATTGTAGATATACTTGGTAACCAGATTGATTAGATACTAAAACAGATGCTTTATTAATATCGTCATTACGCATTAAGACTAGTCCTGTTTGTTCATCAATCACCTCTATTTTTCCAACTGTTGTGATAAGAGACTCTATTGTTTCAACATTATCATTATTAGGAATTTCTATTACTAAGTCCCCTGTTATGGCATCTAATCGAATGTTATATTGGTATAAATCCATTGATTCTAAACGCTTTTGTATAATCTTTTTAGCAGATTCAAAATTTTCTTTTGTCAAAGCACTATCTTCATTTGCTTTAATGGTTCGCGTTTCTTTTGTATAACCACTTATTTCATTTTCTGTTTGGGCTTCTGTATTGGGTTGTTGCTCTTCTGTGTTTTCGTCCTCTTGTACTAGTGATATTGCTGTATCTTGTTCATCATTTTTAACAACACCTGCTATGTTACCATTTTCATCAACATAAACTTCTTTTTCTTCGGAAGATGAATCTAATGTATATCTCAGTTCTCTTAATCCTGCTATTTCCATTCCAAAATTATAATCTGGTAATACATTTTTCCATATATTGGCTTGTCTTACATAAAAACCAACAAAAGCAATCATTGTTATAAGAACAATAAAAATGACAATTGTTACTATCTTTAGTTTTTTCAAATTCTTTTCCAAAATTACTACCTCCTATAATAAGTTTGTATCATTAATAATTAGTTCAAACCATAATCCTAAATATTTTGCTGCACGTTTACTCATTTTGGTTCTGTCCATAAAAATTTCAAAATAATCGATAACGGGACAAATCTTTGTATCAATAGATAAATTTAAAACAACTTTATTTTCATCTTTATCGATTTTTAACTCTGAATGAGTAACAGCATAATTTACTTCATCATGTTTGTCAAATAAACTTCTGTCTTTTTTAGAGACTCTACTTCTATGAGCATCAGACTTATCAGCTAAAATAAGTGCTGCAGATATATCACTCACAGCTGTTCCTGTACTTTCATCATGATTTCCTATTGCCATCATAATTTCTGTTCTGTCTGCTATATCCATGTGTAGATCTTTTAAAATATGATATGCTAAAATTGCTCCTGTATGTGCATGATCTACTCTATTGACAGAGTTTCCAATATCATGCATATATCCTGCTATTTTAGCAAGTTCTATTCTATGTTCATCATATCCTAAAGTACGTAGAATTTCTCCTGCTCTTTCTGCTACTAAAGTAACGTGTCGAGCAGAATGTTCTGTATAGCCTAATACATCTAATTGTTTTTGGGCATTTTTGATTAATTCTTTAACTTCAGCATTATGAACAACATCTTCAAAAGTTACCATATATTTTCTCCTCGTTTGTAAATTGTATATTAAAAAACAAAAAATAGCAACTATTTTTATAAAATTTATTGTAAAAAGTTGCTAGATGTTTCTTATATTTTTTTTGATAGCAAAGTTTTCTGACAAGATTTATGTATTAACACCAAAAATACCTCCTATAGCACCACCCAAAATTCCAAATAGTATCATTATTATGGAGTTAAATTCTAAGATAAAATGCATATTTGTTAAACTAGAAATGACATATAAGAGTAACATATAGGATAATCCTACTAAAGCGCCATGTAAAATACCTTTTTTTTTCGTTTTTTGTGCTATCATTAACCCGCCGATTAATATACTAATAGTTGATATAAAAATGACCACAGGACCAATAACACTTTCTTTTAAACTTGTTAAGCTTACTAATAAAGATAAAATAAAAATGCCTACTAAACTTAATAATAAAGATACAAAAAGACTTTTTATAAATAATTTAAAATATTGTATACCTTCCCCACTACTACTTTCTAAATTTTCCATAAAACCTCCTTATCAAAAAAGAAACTTCTTAAAATATTGTATTAAAAAAAGTTTCTTTTTATGCTTATATTTTGATTTTTTTGATAAAAATTTAATAAGTATTAAAAAGGTTTATATGTCTAATTTATATTCGTTGTGTTAACTTTAGTATTACTACTTTCATTTTTATCATTAGTATTTGCTTTTATTATATCCTCTTCAGAAACATTTTCTTCTGAAGCATCCTCTTCAAAAACATTTTTCATATTATTTTCTTCTAAATAGGCCTCTAATTCTATTTTTTGTTCGTTATATTCCATATAATAAGTTGTTTTTGCTGATTTAGTGATGGCATATATTTTTGTATATACACAAGGTACAACAATTTTTCCTTCTGTTACATCATAAATGCCATATTGATGATTTAATTGTATAACAATTCCTTTTATACCCACAGAACCAGGAATCATTAGTACGCTTTCTTCTGCACTATCTTCTTCTGAATCTACTTCATAACCTAAACCATCATAAACTGGTTCTAATTTTTCATTACCATCTAAATCGTATAATCCATATTTTGAACCACTTTTTACAGGAATGCATTTTCCCAATAGTATATTTAAGTTATCTTCATTGCTTGTATCAGATTGTTTTTCTGTTTCATTTGTGTATCCTATTTGATCATAGTCAGCATATATAACAACTTCTCCTTTTCCATTGATAACACCCTGTTTTGAACCCTTTTCTACTAAATACAATTGATTTTCTTCATCAAAAATAGAAATTTGGTCATATTCCATTGGTCTGATAACTGTACTTCCGATCTTTTGCAAGAATACCGACCGTATCCTCTGCCATAATTAAGAATTCTTGTACATTTTGAATAAAAGTTATTTCTTTATATTTTAACCCTATCACTTCTTCACCATTTTCTAAAGAGATAACACCATACGTATTACCATCACTGACAACTACCAAGTTATATAAAATAGCTTTTAAATTTTCATATGTACCACTAATTGTTTGATAATTGGAATTTGATAGTATATTTTTAGCTCGGTTAACTAAATATTCTAAATTGTAAATTTTAATTTTATTTTTTTGTGATACATCTATTTGAATATTAAGCATATCCTGTATATGATTAAATGGCACATATAAAGATCCATTTATATATTGAATCGGATTGTCTAATAAATAAGATTGTGAATCTCCATTGGTTGATTTGACTACAACTTCTAAATCTGCTATTTTATTTTCTGCCACAGGACTTGCTACTGCGTATTTTTTATATTTTGTGTTATCTGCTGAAAGTGATACAATTTCATAATCATTTTCTAAATAACAACTAGTTTCTTCTTCATTATATTGATTATAATCTCCTTTGGTGTAATGATAACCTAAAAATGAAGAAATTTCTTTTATATTGACATAGGTAACGCCTTCTTTTTCAATGTATAAATCTGAAGGTATGTTAACTTGCTTTCCATTAATATACATCTTCAATATTAAAGAATCTTGATATTTTAATATAACAATAATGATAAATAATAAAGCAATTATCACTGCACAAATAATAATAGAAATAATAATTGTTTTCTTTTTTTTACTTTTTATTTCTTCTTCTTCTAAAAAAGAATTGCTTTCTTCTAAATTCATATTTTCCTCCTAAACGCTTCATTCAGTTATTAATATGCGTTTTTTTACTAAAACGAATGATTTTATTTACTTGTATAGCCATAATTTTGATAAAATGTATCTCTAAAAGTTAATAAATTATCTTTTTCAATTTCTATTCTAACGCTATCCATCAATTTCGTCAAGAATCTTAGATTATGGATAGACAATAATCTGACTCCTAAAATTTCTTTTGTATTAATCAGATGTCTGATATAAGCTTTGGTATAATTTTTACAAGTATAACAATCACATTCTGGATCTAATGGTGTAAAATCTCTCTCGTAAACAGCATTTCTAACAACTACTTTTCCGTAGGTTGTCATAGCAGTACCATGTCTTGCAATTCTTGTTGGTAATACACAATCACACATATCAATTCCTGCGATGGCTGCTTCAATCAGATAATCTGGTGTTCCAACTCCCATAAGATATCGTGGTTTATCATCAGGCATAAGTGGTGTTGTAAAATTTAAAATATCTAGAAATTGTTCTTTAGGTTCACCAACACTGATTCCTCCAATTGCATAACCAGGAAAATCCATTTGTATTAAATCATTAACACTTTGCTGTCTTAAATCTTTATAAAAACCTCCTTGAATGATGCCAAATAAGGCTTGTTTCTCTTGATACTGTTGTGCATTTTTGCATCGATATGCCCATCTTGTTGTTCTTTCCATAGATTGCTTTGTATATTCATAACTAGAAGGATATGGACAACATTCATCAAATGCCATCATAATATCTGAACCAAGTGCTTCTTGAATTTCTATAGCAATTTCTGGACTAATAAACTTTTTGCTACCATCTAAATGAGAACGAAAATCTACCCCTTCTTCTCTAATTTTTCTTAAATCTCCTAAACTAAATACTTGAAAACCACCACTATCTGTTAAAATTGGTCTATCCCAATGCATAAATTGATGTAAACCGCCAGCCTCCTTTATAAGCTCATGGCCTGGTCTAATAAATAAATGGTAAGTATTTGCTAAAATAATCTGTGCTTCTACCTCTTCTTTTAATTCTTCTGGCGTCATAGCTTTAACAGTAGCTTGTGTTCCAACTGGCATAAAAATAGGTGTTTGAATATCTCCATGTGGTGTATGAATAACGCCCCTCCTTGCGCCAGATTGTTTACAAATATGTAACAATTCATAAGTTACAGCTTGTTTCATGTTTTTTCATTCCTTTCTCTTTTTGACACATGATTTATCTTATTAACATGGCATCTCCAAAACTAAAAAATTTATATTGCCTTTTTATTGCCTCTTTGTAGGCACTTAAAATATATTCTTTATTTGCAAAAGCTGAAACCAACATTAATAAGGTTGATTCTGGTAAATGGAAATTAGTAATGAGTTGATCAACACATTTAAAGTGATATCCCGGATAAATAAAAATATTCGTATCTCCTTCTGTTTCATGTACGCTTCCATTTTCATTGGCAATCGTTTCTAGTACTCTACAAGAAGTAGTGCCCACAGCAATTACTTTATTCCCCTGCTCTTTTGTTTGATTAATAATCTTTACATCTTTTTGCTTAATGCTAAAGTGTTCAGAATGCATATGGTGTTCCTCGATATTTTCAACTTTTACTGGGCGGAATGTTCCAATGCCTACATGAAGTGTTACATTGGCAATAGCAATTCCATTTTCTCTAATTTTTTGCAACAGTGCCTCTGTAAAATGGAGACCTGCAGTTGGAGCGGCAGCTGATCCACTATATTTTGCATATACGGTTTGATATGCTTCTTTATCTTTTAATTCTTCTGTAATATAAGGCGGTAATGGCATTAATCCTATTTTATCTAGTATTTCATTAAAAATTCCCGTATAGGTAAATTGTATTTTTCTATTACCACCTTCTAATACTTCTAAAATTTCTCCTTTCAATAAACCATTTCCAAAGTATATGGTTGCACCTGGCTTTAATTTATTACCCGGATATACCATTGTTTCCCATATGTCATTTTCCATTCTTTTTAATAATAATACTTCTACATTGGCGCCTGTATCTTTTTTACCATAAAGTCTTGCAGGAATAACTTTTGTATTATTAATTACTAAACAATCTCCAGGATTGAAATAATGGATAATATCTTTAAAAGTTTTATGTTCTATGGTTTCTAAACTTCTATCCAATACCATTAATCGTGCTTCATCTCTTTTTTCATAGGGATGTTGTGCAATTAGTTCTTTTGGTAATTCATAATTAAATTCTTTTACTTTCATTAATCTTTCCTTTTATTTTTTATTTTTATACAAGTATCCTATAAATAGGTTTTTAATTTATGATAGACATCATTTAAAAGTGTTTCCATATTTTCATGATTATTTGTCACAACAATATTAGCATGGCTTTGATAAAATTCATTAGTAGACTGAATAGCCAATCGATTTTTAGCCATTTGTATGTCTATACCATCTCTTTGACAAATTCTTGCTATTTTTATATTTTCATCTGCTATAACGGCTATAACACAATCACAATGCTCGTTCAGTTTTGATTCAAATAACAATGGTGCATCTATCAACACAATATTGGTAGAAATTTTTTTTAATTGCTGAATTCTATGTAAAATTTCTGTAACTATATAATGAAATGTTATTGCGTTTAGCATTTCCAATGCCTTCTGATTTTCATAAATCGTTTTTGCTAATAGATTTCTGTTTAATGAACCATCTTTATAAAAAAAAGCTTTTCCCAATTTAGATTCAATTGCTTTTAAATATTCTGTTCCTGGCGTGCTCAATTCTTTAGCAACTTTATCTGCATTAATCACACTAGCATTACATTTCTTTGCTAATGCATATGTTAAAGTCGTTTTGCCAGAACCAGATGTTCCAGTAATCCCTATTATCTTCAATATAATGTTCCTCTTTTCTGAAATCAAGATTTTTTGTGCATTTTTTGAAGAATTCTGTTATAATTTTGAAATTGCTGTTGTTGCCAAATAGTCACAACGATTATTCCATTGGTTGTCACTATGTCCTTTTACTTTAATAAATTTAACAATATGTTTTTGTGTTAAATCATATAATTCTTCCCAAATTTCCCTATTTTTAACAGGTTCTTTATTGGCTGTTTTCCAATGATTATTTTTCCATTTGGTTATCCAATTTTGATTAAAAGCATTTACTACATAGGCACTATCACTATATATTTCTACATGACACATGACTTTTAGTTGTTTAAGTGCTTCTAATACAGCAGTAATTTCCATAATATTATTTGTTGTGTTAGCACTTGCTCCTGAAATCTCTTTTTGCTTTCCATCACACATTAAAATAGCTCCCCATCCTCCAGGTCCTGGATTTCCAGAGCATGCACCATCCGTATAAATGATTACATGTTTCAATTTTTCTAATTCCTTACTTTAAAATTTAACTTAATTTCTTATCAACCTTTTTATTGTACAAGATTGTTTAACAGCTTTCAAAAACCATAAAAATCATTTGTTATTTTTATGTATATATGATATTATAACAATAAATAAAAAATATTACAAGATAGGTAGTGATATTATTTGAATGGAATTTTAGGTATTGTATCAGAATATAATCCTTTTCATAACGGACATGTAAAACATTTTGAAATATCAAAACAACTAACAAAATCCGATTTTACAATTGCTGTTATGAGTGGAAACTTTGTACAGCGTGGAGATACTTCTTTAGTTGATAAATGGACGAAAGCAGAAATGGCATTAAAAGCTGGTATTGATTTGGTTATTGAATTACCAACTCTTTATGCTATTTCCAGTGCCGAAAATTTTGCAGATGGCGCTATTAAAATTCTAAATAGCCTTGGCATTGTAGATTATGTATCTTTTGGTAGTGAGATTGGAGAAATTCATCCTCTTAATGAAGTGGCTAATATATTATACAAAGAACCCAAAGATCTTTCTTCTCTTATTCATACACAATTAAAATCGGGATTATCTTACCCTAAAGCTAGAGAAATAGCACTTTCTCAATATTTTAGAACTTCCAAAATACATTCTGAAATTTTGAATAATCCTAATAATCTATTAGGCGTAGAATATTTAAAAGCTTTAAAACGTCAAAAAAGTCAGATAAAACCATTAACCATTAAGCGTGATTACAGTGATTGCAGCAACACAAATATAAAAAAAGGTATTGCCAGTGCTACAGCAATTCGTACAATGATACAAAAAGATAAGAATATTCATTATGTAGTTCCTTACGAGACATATGAGTTGATAGAAGATAGAAAACATAACGGAAAACTGATAAAAGATTTATCAGTTTTTGAAAAAGAAATTATCTATACATTAAGAAAAATGACACTTCAAGAAATTGCACTACTCCCAGATGTGTCAGAAGGATTAGAAAATAAAATAAAAGTAGCAGCTAATACTTGTAACCATTTGCCGGATATGATACATGCTATTAAGTCTAAACGTTATACACAAACCAGAATTCAAAGAATCCTTTTATATGCTTTATTAAATATTACACAAAAAGATATGCATACCGCTAAACGTATAATGCCTTATATACGTATTTTGGGATTTAATCAACACGGAAAACGCATTATTTCTGCTATTGCTAATGCCAATCCAAAACTAAAAATTATTGTTTCTGTTAAACGATTTATGGAAAGCACGAATGATAATGCTTTACGCAAAATGTTATCTAAAGATATTTTTGCTACCAATGTGTATACACTTGGCTTTGGTAGTGAGTCGCTAGCCAATTTAGATTATACGCATAAAGTTGTTGAAATTTAAGAATTATTCCATTTGTAAGGTTTCTGCTAAAACATTTGCTAAATATTTCATACTAGCATTACACTGCTCAAGTGTATTTCCTGTTGCGCCCACTTCTATAATACAAGCACCTGTTGTGACATGTTGATTATATCTTGAATCTCTAACAATGATAGGCTTGAAAAGTCCTGGATACATAGCATTTGCTTTCTCTTGTACTTTTATAGCTAATTTTAAATTATTTAGCCAATGAGGATGTTCTAATCCACCACCATCTGTTCCCATAACAAACATTACTTGCGCTACAACTTCATCTCCAATTTGAACAGTAGGTGCATAATTACTATTACTTCCCAAAGCATCTCTATGTAAGTCAATTACCAATTGAGCATTTGGTTTTTGTGATAAAATGTTTTTGATTGTTGAAAGGGATCTGGTATAAGATCCCGTATAAGCTGGATAATCATGATATGTGGTGTCATGAATAACTTGCAATCCTTTTGCCATTAAACAATTCGTTAATTCTGTTCCCACTCTAGCAACACTATAATTTAAATCAGTAGTTCGAAAATTACCACTTGATTGATACGGGTTTATTTCTGTAGGCATATAACTCTCACAAGTGTGTGTATGATAGATAATAATATCTGTTTTATTGGTAAATGCTATATTAGGTGTTATCATTTCTGCTGTTAAATCATATTGAGATTCGTTTTTTATTTTAACACTTTCATAATTATTCGTAAATGTATCTGTTTTGTTGTTCGCTTCTAGTATTTTCGTTGGTGCTGTATAAGGTACATTTGCATTGTTTGCAGTTTGACCACTATTCGATTCTGTTTGTTGCATTTCTTCTTGTGCTTGATTTTGTGCTTCTGGTTCACTAGAAGAAGTTTCTGCATTTCCTTCATGATTTATATTTTCAAAATTGGCAATTTCTTCCTGATTTTCTTTTTCCATAAGTTCTTTTTCTTTATGAAAAACAGCTAATTCTGATAGTAATATTTTTTTTAGATTACTCTCTTTTTTTATATTGTTATGATTCATATAATGTGATAAGCAAACTGTCTCTTCTATGAATTCTGTATGACTAGATTGTAAATTTGAAAGCATATTGCCTATCAAATTGCTACTATAAATCATATGAATTAATTTAATTATTATTGCGATAGTTAATGTAATAATCATTGTCTTTAACAATTTTTTACCGATTTCTTTTAAATTAATAACTGCTAAATTAATCATGCTTACTTGCTCCCTAATATTTCAAATATATTAGGAAATCATATGATTTATGACAATTATTTCTATTATCATAGTGTATTTCTTTTAATGACAAATATTTTGAATTATTTCGTCTTTCTCTAAAGAAACTTCTATTTCATCACCAGTCTGCATATTTTTTATCTTGGCTTTATGGTTTCGAATTTCTGTTTCTCCTATCACCAATAAAAATTTGGCTTTTATTTTATCTGCATATCTCATTTGTGCTTTAAAACTTCTTTGTAAAATATCTTTTTCAACAATGATACCTTCTTTTCTTAGTATTTCTGCTAAACGAATTGCTTCTATACTTTCATGTTCCATAGAAAGTATATAGATATCAGGTATGCTTTCTATTAAATTTTTGTGATTTTCACAGTACATTTCTATTAGCCTTTCCATGCCAATTGCAAATCCTATTGCAGGTGTTGGTTGCCCACCAAATTCTTCTACTAAACCATCATATCTTCCACCACCCAAAACAGTAAGCCCTGATGTATTATCAATGAATTCAAAAACTGTTTTTGTGTAATAATCTAATCCTCTTACAATATTAGTGTCAATTTCATAATCTACATCTAGTGCTGTCAATGTATTTTTTACATTTTCAAAATGTTCTTTACATTCTTCACACAAATAATCTATCATTCTAGGTGCACCAATATTTAATGTTCTACATTTCTTTTCTTTACAATCTAAAATTCTCATGGGATTTTTTTCAAATCTTGTTTTACATGTTTCACAATACTGACCGATATTTTGGGAAAAAAATTCCCTTAATACTTCTTGATATTTTGCTCTACAGGTTGGACAGCCAATACTGTTAATCGTTAATGTAATATTAGGAATAGCAAGCTTTTTAAATATTTGTATAGCCATTAATATAATCTCCACATCAGCTAGATAACTACTTGTTCCTATTAATTCTGCACCTGTTTGGTGAAATTCTCTAAATCTTCCTTTTTGTACATTTTCATAACGATACATTGCCATATTGTACCAAAGTTTTACAGGGCTTGGTTTACTTGCCATTCCATTTTCTAAATAAGCTCTTACAACACCTGCTGTTCCTTCTGGTCGTAATGTAATGCTTCTTCCTCCTTTATCATCAAACGTATACATCTCTTTTTGAACAACATCTGTAGTTTCTCCTACGCCTCTTTGAAATAATTCTGTATGTTCAAAAACAGGAACTCTTATTTCTTTATAGCAATAACTCTCTAGTACTTTTTTTATTTTATTTTCCACTTCTTGCCATTGGTAAGTTTCTTCTGGCAATAAATCCTTGGTCCCCTTTGGTTTTTGTATTATCATTTTTTTCCCTTCTTTCTAAAATCAATTTATATTATGTTATATTTTCAATATTTGTAAAATAAGAATTTTAAAAATCTTTTCCTTTTAATTCAAAATAGATATTTTTTTCATCTTGTATCATTGTAATTTTTCCATGTCCCGGATAGACGATGGTTTCATCCGGCAAAACCATTAATTTATTGGTAATAGATTGAATAATTTGTTCAAAATTCCCTGTTGGCAAGTCTGTTCTCCCCCAACTACCAGAAAATAATGTATCACCTGTAAATACGAATCCTTCTTGCTTAGCATATAAGCATATTCCTCCTTTGGTATGTCCGGGTGTAGCAATTACTTGAAATTCTATATTTCCCACATGAATCAAATCGCCATCGTCAAGTCTTGAATCTGCCTCTAATTCAGGAGGATCCATATGAATATAATATGCTAAATTGATTTCTTGCTTATATAATCCCTCACTATCTTCCCTGCTAATTAATATTTTACCATTCTTTAATTTTTTTAATTCTGCAACTCCACCAATATGATCAGCATGACAATGTGTGATGACAATATATTTTAGTGTAGCACCTAAAATATCAATGATTTGTGCTATTTTTTCTGGTTCTCCGCCTGGATCAATTACCATGGCTTCTTTTGTTTCTTCATCACAAACGATATAAGCATTTGTTAAAAGGTTTTTTTGTGATGTATGTACTTGTAATCTTTTTAATATCATTCGTTTCTCTCCTATTTTATTTCTTTTCGTTTATTTTTATTATCCTCTTTTTCTGTTAACATCATAGACACTTTCTACATTTCTAAAAGCCGACAGCACCTTATTTAAAATTGTCGTATTTTCTACTTCTAAAGACACATTAATAATAGCAATATCTTCTTTAGTTGTTCTTGTATTAACACCTAATAATTTTACTTTGGTATTTTCTATTTGTTTAATAATATCTTTTAGTAAGCCACTACGATCATTTGCTAATATTTCTACTTCTACTTTATAAGTACCATTTATATCATCAAACCAATAGACATCTATCATTCTATTTTCTTCATTTAGTAATTCTTTTACATTAACACAATCTGTTCTATGTACAGATACACCTCTTCCTTTTGTAATATATCCAATAATTTCATCACCTGGAAGAGGATTACAACATTTAGAAAGTTTTACTAAACAGTTATCAATTCCTTTTACAATAATACCACTTTTTGAAGGTTTCTCTCTTATTGGTTTTGCATGAGATAATTCTTCTATTTTCTGTTCTAAATCTTCATCTTCATGTTCTTTTTTGTATTCATCTAATAATCTTGCCATGAGTTTATTAACAGAAATACCACCAAAACCGATACTAGCATATAAATCATCTTGTGTTGCAAATTTATATCTTTCCATTGCAAGTGCGAGCCATTCTGGTTTAACAATATCATTGTATTTCATTCCTAATTTTTTAACTTCTTTTTCAATAGCTTCCTTACCTTTTTCAATGTTTTCTTCTCTTTGTGCTCTCTTGAACCATTGATTAATTCTTGTTTTTGCAGAAGAACTCTTAACAAATTTTAACCAGTCTCTGCTAGGCCCTTTGGCTTGTTCAGATGTTAATATTTCTACAATATCACCATTTCTCAGTGGTGTAATAATCGGCATCATCTTACTGTTAATTTTACATCCTATCATTCTATGTCCAATTTGCTCATGGACACTATAGGCAAAATCAATAGGTGTAGCACCTTTGGGTAATACTTTTATCATACCTTTTGGTGTAAAAATATAAACTTCATCTTCAAATAATTCTGTTTTTAATGTATTTAAAAATTCATTTGGATTTTCTGTATTTTTTTGCCATTCTAAAGTTTCTCTTAACCAAGATAATTTATCATCTGTTACTATAACTGCCTCTTTTTTTCCTTTATTGCTAGCTTCCTTATAAGCCCAATGCGCTGCAATACCGAATTCTGCTGTTCTGTGCATTTCTCTTGTACGTATCTGAACTTCAAATGGTGTTCCTTTTGGTCCTAACAAAGTTGTATGAATAGACTGATACATATTTTTTTTGGGTACTGCAATGTAATCTTTGAATCTTCCTGGCATAGGTGTATACATTTCATGAACAATACCTAAAACAGAATAACAATCTTTTACATCATCTACTAAAATTCTAAGCGCAAATAAATCATAAATCTGATCTAATGTTTTATTGTCCCTTTGCATTTTTCGAAAAATGCTATACAAATGTTTAGCTCTACCTGTAATTTCTGCTTTAATGCCTTGGTTTTTTAATTCATTAGTTAAATCATCTTTAATTTTATCTAAAAATTGAATTCTTTCTTCTCTTTTTTTATCCAATCCTATAACAATCTCATGATATGTTTCTGGATATAAATATTTAAAACTTAAATCTTCTAATTCCCATTTTAAAGAGTAAATACCTAATCGGTTAGCCAATGGTGCATATAAATCTTGTGTTTCTTTTGCATTAGCAATTTGCCTGTCTCTTGTTAAATATTTTAATGTTCTCATATTGTGTAACCTATCTGCTAACTTGATGAGTATTACTCTAATATCTTTTCCCATTGCCAGAAACATTTTTCTATAATTCTCTACCTGTGCTTCCTCAGCGGTAGTATAGCGCAGTGTACTAAGTTTTGTAACACCGGCTACCATATTGGCTATTGATTCGCCAAATTCTCTAACGAGATCCTCATGTGTTATACTGGTATCTTCTACCACATCATGTAACAAAGCTGCGCATAATGTTTCATCGTCTAATTCCAAATTAGCTAGTATATAAGCAACATTCATGGGATGGATGATGTAAGGTTCACCTGATTTTCTACACTGTTCCCCATGATTGCTTTTGGCAAATGTATAAGCCTTTTTTATAATTTCTATATTGGCACTTGGATAATTTTCTTTTTGTTTATCGATAATCATTTCGATTGTTACTTCTTTTGCCTCCACAATAAAATCCCCTTTTTCTCGTTTTTATTTAATAAGATTTTCTTATATCTTTCATATTGATTTGTATATATTCTGTACCGTTATAAGAATTTATCTCTAGTATTCCAATAATATCAATTTTATCTCCAATTAAATATTCTTCTGCATATTTTCCCATATTGAACCCTATGGCATTAATCATGCTATTTCCATCCTTTAATGTTAATTTAAGATGTCTTCCTTCTGATAGCGCTCTAATGGAGTTAATTTTTAAATTTTTATAAATAAATATAGGTGTTTTATTAGCTTCTCCAAAAGGTTCTAGCAATTTTAAACTATTAACATTTTCAATGGTTATATCTTTTAAGTGAATTTCTTTATCAATATGAATAAAAGAAACAATTTCTTCAGTATGGGCTTCTTTAGCAATCTTTTCAAACATTTCTGTAAATTTAGAAAAATTACTCTTTTTCACGCTCAGCCCTACAGCCATTTCATGTCCACCATATTTTTCAAGATATTTATTTGATTTACATAATGCCGCATGCAGATCAAAACCTGGTATACTTCTTCCCGATCCTTTTCCTTCTTCTCCTTCAAAACAGATTAGAATGCTTGGTTTAAAATATAAATCGGTTATTTTGGATGCCACAATTCCAATGACACCATGATGCCACCCCTCATGCCCTAGTACAATAACATTATTTTTATCTAATCCCTCTTCTTCTATTTTAGTAATTGCCTCTGTAAAAATCTTTTTTTCTATGTCTTGGCGCTCTTTATTATACTGATTTAATGTATTTGTAATAGAATTTGCTTCTACAATATTTTCTGTTAAAAATAATTTTAAGGCATCTATTTCATGTCCCATTCGTCCACATGCATTAATTCTAGGTGCAATACCAAAAGAAACTGCATTAGAATTTACCTCTTGATATCCTGCCACATTTAGTAAAGCTCGCAATCCTGGCGACTTAGTAACTTCTACTAATTTTAATCCTAATTTGGCTATTACTCTATTTTCGTCTATTAAAGGAACAATATCAGATATGGTTCCAATACAAACAATATCGAGATATTTTAAATAAGATTTTTCTTCTAATCCTAATTTTATACCAATTGCTTGTATTAATTTAAAAGCTACACCTACCCCGGCCAAACTATTAAAAGGGTATTGGTTGTCCTTTCTTTTACAATCAATAACAGCTACTGCTTTTGGTAACACTTCTAAAGGTTCATGATGATCGGTTATAATTACTTCCATACCTAGCTCGTAAGCATAAGCAACTTCTTCTGTTCCTGAAATGCCACAATCTACAGTAATAATCAACTTATAACCTTTTTCTGCAATTTTCTTGATAGCCTCTTTATTTAATCCATATCCTTCGTTTAAGCGATTGGGAATATAATATCCGGTTTCTAGTCCACATTCTTTCAGAAATTTAGAAAGTACTGTTATGCTTGTAATACCATCAACATCATAATCACCATAAATAATCGTTTTTTCTTTTTTTTCAATTGCTTTTATGATTCGATTCACTGCTAATTCCATATCTGGCATTAAATAAGGATTGTGAAAATCATTTCTTGTTGGATTTAAAAAGGCCTCTATTGTTTTATCTTCAACAATTCCTCTATTTGCCAAAACTGTTGCTAATAATTCAGATATGTTATGCTTTTCCCTAATTTGTTTTACGACATTTTCATCTGAATGATAAAAAATCCATTTTCTATTCATTCCATATCTCCTAAAATACTTTTCTACATATTATATACTATTTATTTCATAATTGATAGCCTTTTTTGAAAATAAAAGACAAAAAGATACATAAGATAAAACATCTTATATATCTTTTTTATTATAAAACATCTTTAATTGCTTCACCAATAATCTTATTAACATCTGCTATCATCACATTAAAACGCACTTCTTTATCAAAATATTCTTTTACTTTTGGGTTTTGAAATAATATTTTATATAAATCTTGTAATTTATTCATCTTCTCATCGCTTTGTTTTTCTCCTTGCATCGCAAGCAATTGCTCTTCGTAGCGGATTTTTTCAAATTCATCTACTTGTTGTTTTAAATCTGGTACAGTTGTTATTTCTTCTTTTATTTTTTTATAAGCTAAATACTCTGTGCTTTCCTTGATTGCTTTTGCCAAGCTATTTGCTTCATCATATACTTTCATTTTAACATCCTTTCTTAACAATTCATTTAAGTTGCGACATATTGTATTAATAATAAATCATATAATCTATTTCCGGAAAAATATCATCTTTATTCAATATATCTAATAGAAATTTTGCATCAATTTTATCTTTTTTAATTTGATAATATAATTTTGTAAATCTACCAATATGATCTTTAATTGCTTTATGAGCATATTCCACCATTGTTCCATTAGTAATAATAAATAACCAATCACTACTTTGTGCTAATAGAAGCTCTCTAGCACATTGGTTTAATGCTTGCCTTCGAAGTGTATCTCCTTCATTTGGGAACATTTGCGCTAATTCACACATTCTATCCCCTGCTTTATGTAAGTGTCGATGTGCATAATCATTTGTTTGATTTAACCAAACTTCACTATAACCATTTGCTCCCCAACTAGAACGACAAGGTGTAGAAACTTGCATTTCCGGATACATGTCAATATACTCACTGGGTGTTATTAATTTAAAATTACATTCATCATAATAAATTTTTTTAAATAATATATAAAGCCAATATGGACCTTCATACCACCAATGACCGTATAATTCAGCATCATAGGGACAAGTAATAATAGGTGGTATATGCATATAACTGGTTAATTGCTCTATTTGTTCATTTCTGCAATCCATAAAATGACCCGCTTGTTTTTCTGCAGAGTCCTTGGCCCATTGGATATCATAGTAATCCTTTTGTTCTGTCTTTCCTGTAATTCTATAATATTTTATACCAGTATTAACTCTTGCACCATTACGAGCAATGTAGGGCTTAATATATTCATAATCGGCTTCATAACCAATATCTCGGTAAAATTCTCTATAGTTATAATCACCTGGATAACCACAAATAGAACTCCATACTTGTTTAGAAGATTCTAAATCTCTGGCAAAAGCCACAATATTGTTCGGTGTTACTATGGGAGCATATGTTCCATATATTGGTGTTGGATCTGCATATAATACACCATGTGTTTCTGTAATAATATATTCTATACCGAATTCGCGTAAGTATTTATCTACTTCTGGAATATAACCACATTCTGGAAGCCATATACCTCTTGGATTTCTTCCAAAAAATTTTTTATATGTTTCCACACCGACACCAATTTGTGCTCTAACTGTTTTCTCGTTAATATATAAGATTGGAAAATAACCGTGTGTTGCCCCACAAGTAATAATTTCCAAAACACCTATATCTTGAAAATGTTTAAACCCTGTAATAATATTACAATGATAAACCTCTTGAAACACATGTAAATCATTTGTATATCTCTCTAAATAATATTGGGATAAAGCATGTAATCTAGTGTCATATATGGTTCTATTTACTTCTTTTTCACAAAGTTCAATATGTTTTTTTAAATATTTTATATACCTTTGTTGCAATAATGCATTATCTAACATATTTAATAAAGGAGGAGTCATAGTCATAGTGATTCTAAAATCTACATGTTCTTCTTCTAGTTTTTGAAAGTTTAGCAACAATGGAATATAGGTTTCTGATATAGCTTCAAATAGCCATTCTTCTTCTAGATAACCTTCACTTTCTGGGTGATGAATATATGGCAAATGAGCATGTAATATAAAATTAACATATCCTTTTATATTTTTCATAAATTCTCCCTTATCCTAATTAAAAACAATATAAAAGTTTCTATTTAAATGTGGAACTTGATAATCCACCTGAAGTTGGATTATGCCATTCAAACACATCTTCAAAAATTTCTTCTTGATACATTTCTTTATAAAATGCTTTAATGTGATACGTTTTTCCAAATTCTTTAGAAAATGTTTTTATTTCTTTTACCGTTTCTGTTTGTGTTTTAACATTGCGGAAAGTAATCCATTGATTTTGCTTTTCAAATAAAATGTGATCATTTGGTACTTCCATTACGTTAGAATCTGCAATAGGTAAATAATCTGTTCTTAAAATAATATGTTCTTGTTGCAATTTTTCTAAATTTACCATGGTAGGAGGTTGTTTAAATTTTCTCCCCAATTGTATAGTATATTTTGTTTTGGGATTTTTTACATCAATGTACCAACTATTGGCAAAATCATTAATAGGAATTTCTGTAGTAGTATGATTATCAGTATTATATAATAATAATACTGGATAAGTTTTCTCAAAAAAATCTTCTCCAAAGTTTTTGATATACTTTGCTTTATCTTTATCAGATATATCCCAATATACAAACAATCTTTTAGGTGTTTGTGCTAATATTTTTACTGTTGTTTCATTGTATCGATAAGGTAAATCATAATATTCCGGTAAGTATTCTATTTCTTTGTTTTCATGTTCATTTTTATTTTGTTTTTTGGTTATGGTTTTTGTTTTAGCTATTTCTTTTTCTTCTTCTTTTTGGGTTTCTTCTTGCATAGCAATAACTTTTGCAATAAAATTTTTTATTTTTTCAATTACTGTTGCCTCATGTATTTTAACTTCTTCAGGTTTATTCTGTTTGTTAGAAATAATTTTATTTTTAACGGTAGAGGAGGTTATAGGAGAAGATACCTGCTTTTCAGTTTTTTTCGGTGAAGATGGTTTTGGAAGATTATTTTTATTTTTTTCTTTTTTAGGAGTTTTTTCTCTTTTTTCTCTTTGATCAGACTTTTCAATTGTTTCCATTTCTTCCCTTTTCTTTGGCATTCTTTTTCCTCCTTAGTGAAACTATCTATTGTTTCTAAATTTTATCATCTTTTTTCATACAAATCTATAATATGATATATTTTATCTATAAAACAATAAAATTACAAGTAAAAATATAAAAAAATTCACTTTTTTTATAAATATTACAATTTATACATTAAAATTCCCCAAAACAGCACAGTATAATATTTTATTTCTTGCTATTTTTCTTTGTAATAAGAATGTAATCTTTTTGTTACGAAATCTTATTGTTTTTTTGTCTTTTTTTGTAAAAAATCTGTTTACTTTTATAATGATTTTATATAAAATAATTATAAAAGAATATATCATTTAACAAAAGATTGAAAGGAGTATCTTAAAATAATGAAAATTTTAATGCTATCATGGGAATATCCACCAAGAGTTATTGGTGGCATTTCAAGAGTTGTATACGATTTATCGCATCGCTTAATGAAAGATGGTCATGATGTCACAGTGGTTACTTATCGTGATGGAGATGTACCGTATATAGAGGATGATGATGGAGTTAAGGTTTATCGTGTAGATAATTTTATGATTGCTCCGAATAATTTTATCGATTGGGTAATGCAATTAAACTTTAATATGATTGCCAAAGTAGGAGAAATTATAGTAAAAGAAGGAAAATTTGATGTTATTCATGCACATGATTGGTTAACTGCTTATGCAGGAAAAACATTAAAATATGCATATAATACTCCTCTTGTTTCTACCATTCATGCTACAGAAGCTGGTAGAAATAGTGGTATTCAAGGCGAAATGCAAAAATATATTAATGATACAGAATGGATGTTAACTTATGAATCTTCAGAAGTAATTGTCAATAGCAATTATATGAAAAATGAATTACAAAGACTTTTTGGACTTCCTTTTGAAAAAATAAATGTTGTTCCCAATGGTGTCAATTTGAATTTATTTTCAGATATTGATAGAGATTATGACTTTAGAAGAAAATTCGCCATGGATAATGAAAAGATAATTTTATTTATGGGAAGATTAGTTTATGAAAAAGGAATACAGCATCTTATTGCAGCCATGCCTAAAATTTTAGCTAATTATCATGATGCTAAATTATTAATTGCAGGTAAAGGTGGTATGATAGATGAACTCAAAGCACAAGCAAACGCACTAAGTTTGGGAGAAAAAGTATATTTTACTGGATATTTAGGTTCTAAGGATGTTCAAAAAATGTATAAATGTGCTGATGTATCTGTATTTCCAAGTACCTATGAACCTTTTGGAATTGTAGCACTAGAAGCAATGCTTTCTGGTACACCAATTGTTGTATCTGATATTGGTGGCTTAAATGAAATTGTTGAACATGGTGTAACAGGAATGAAAAGTTATGCGGGAAATGCTAATTCTCTTGCTGATTCTATTCTTTCTCTTTTATTTGATCCGAAACTATGTGATACTGTTACTAAAAATGCAAAACAAAAAGTAAAAACAGAATATAACTGGACAAAAATTGCACAAGATACACATTTTACTTATCAAAAAGCCATTTGTGAAACAATTGCGGATAGACAAGCAAAACAGATTGCGCAAGAAGAGGCAAAAAAGCATGTTAAAAAATCGAATGAAATTACAAATTTACTAAGCTTTAAAAAGAATCGACAGGCTTATGCTTAAATGATAAGCATCACATAAAAAAAGAAAGACTTTGTTTTTAAAAGTCTTTCTTTTTTAGGTAGAATGGTTATCCAATCATAAAAATATGTATCACATATAATGCTATCATATGTGCGGGATAAAATATATAAAAAAACCACTTACTTTTTCTTCCCTGCTTGCCATTATACAAAATGATACCTACCATAGGTAACCAGGTAAAGACAAATGTATATATTGTACTCATTTGTATTGTATACAAAAAATTTCGTGAATATAAATATATAATAATTAAGCCGGCATAACTGATGGATAACCATAATTTATTATATTTAAACAAATACATTAGAAAAACAGTTGCTACCCCAAACCAACCATAGTCTACTTTTAATATATGTCCTAAATATATTATAAGTGCCACTAAAACAAAAGAAAAATACTTTTTTTGTATTTTATCATAACATTGAATAGCAATTAACCCTAGTAATAATGTAAAAAGAATGTTTAACATATGATATTCTCCTACTAAGGTTCTGAAAAACATAAATGGAATTTGGGATATTATGGCGAAGATTAGTAACCTTCCATAATATTTCTTTAAATTTGTAGTATGTATATATCCTTCTGTAATCATAAAGGCAAATAGTGGAAATGCTATTCTTCCGAAATACATTGTTATAAAATTATTTGTGCTAGGAATAGCATATTTTATATGATCTAAAACCATTGTAAAACAAGCTATTATCTTTAGTATATAAATAGACATGATATGTTTTCTCCTTTTTCTCCTTTCAATTTCTTTTCTACTTGTTATTTTATCATATAATTGTTCTATTGCAAGAATTAAAAGGAAGTTAAATCTAAATAACTAAAAACAGAAATTTCGACAATATAATCTATTATATTCTTATATTCTTGTAGTCTAAAATTAACAAAACCTTCTAACAGTATTGCTTTATTTTCTCTTATATAATTTCCAATGATTTGTTTCAGCATTTTATTTTTATATCCTATTTTATAATCTGGAAGTTCTAATATTTTTTTTGTAATTTCGCAAATATATTCCTGCTCTATACTACTCAAATAAAAATAATTTCTTTTAATATTTTTTCTAATAAAATCTTCTTCATAAAATTTAACAATACACCTTTTTATGACAATAGCTACCATATCATAAAATCCATAAATATCTTCTTCTGTGTAATGAACAATTATATTGTCATATGTTTTAAAACGATGATGCGATAAATAAATGTTCATAGGAAATTTCTCAAATTGTTCTATCAAAAAATTCTTTTTCTCTTGACTAATCGTTTTAATGCAAATTGATTTCACAAATCTCTCCTTTTACGCAAATCCATCTTTATTTCATGTTACTTTTCATTTATATACTATTGTATTCATTTTACGTATCATACGTGTATGACTCTTTTAATTTTTTATTTTCCTACTACTTCCATATATGAATTACTGATTTTTTCTCCTTTAATAATATAGAACATTATATATACATATAATGTTCATTTTTCTTTTTTATATGCATCTTGTTTTTTATCTACTTGGTATATATGATTTTTATGATTGAGAGTATACAAAATATTAAAATAGTGTATATATCATAGGTGTTATTACACTTGAAGTTACAAAAAAGAATAGTAAACCTGTTAGTAATAATAAACATAGTAATGGTATTAATATAAAATTTTTTCTTTCTATAAAGTAACTTACTATTTTTATTATTATGCTTATACGATTTGCTCTTTTTTCATTTTTTGAGATATTTTCTATTGTATTGATTCTAGGTGAAAATCCTTTCCAGTTTATATTATTTGTATTATTTTTCCATAAATAAAATCCATACTCACTTGCCCATTTTTTCTTTTTTAATAGTGCAACTGGTAATAATACTAATATGTATATAATTGTTAATATAATTAATAATATTGCCAAAAAAATTTTATTGATAAATTTTTTTAGCAATTTGCTTGGATAATATAATGCA
Organism: uncultured Clostridia bacterium; assembly: GCA_947626885.1. Taxonomy (GTDB): domain Bacteria; phylum Bacillota; class Clostridia; order TANB77; family CAG-508; genus Scatovivens. The sequence goes on from CANQTX010000002.1 coordinate 56,246, forward strand.
TACGGATATATTATACCTAAAAGCAATATCGTTAATCCAAATACCATCAAAAATATTGATATATATTCGACTATCAAATGCGTTGTTGTTAAATACTTTAATCCTGCTACGATAATCAAAACAATTCCCATTCCTTGTCCAAAAAGTATTTCTTCTTTTAACGCTTCGTTTTCTTTTTTTTGTTTTAATTCATTGATATATGCATCAGTCAAGTTCGTATTTCACCTTCTTTTTTTTATTTATTTTACAATTTGTTTGTTTTTCCTTACTTAATAATCGATTTCCTATAACTAAATAATCTATATCTGTATTCATAAAACACATGTAAGCATCTTCTACTGTATTGACAATGGGTTCTCCTCTAACATTAAAAGAGGTATTAATTAAAACACTGCAATGAGTTATTTTCTTGTATTCCTCTAACAATTTATATATAAATGGATTTCTCTCCTTATTGATTGTTTGTATTCTTGCAGAATAATCTACATGTGTTACTGCAGGTATTTGAGATCTCTTTTGATTTATTATTTCTATTATATTTTGCTTTTTCTTAGTATCTAACCTTAAATTTTCTTTTACATAACAGGTCATTAACATGTAGGGAGATTCTTTTTTGCAATTAAAGTATTTATCTTTATCTTCTAATAATACTATTGGAGCAAATGGTCTAAAACTTTCTCTTTTTTTAATTTTTAAATTCATTTTTGATTGCATTGTCTCATCTTGCGCACTACCTAAAATTGATCTATTTCCTAATGCTCTTGGTCCCCATTCCATTCTTCCCCTTGCTATTGCTATAATTTTTCCTTTATGTAAAAGATATGAAATTTTATTTATTAATGCATCTTCTTCAAGATTTTCCCATGTAGCTCCTAAATTTTCCAATACTTTAGAATCTCTTATATCATCATTTTTTATTTCAGTTCCTAAATAGCAAGACATCATGGAATCATTTTTTTCTGTTTTTCTTTCTTTATGTAATATTTCATACCAAACCCAATAAGCTGCACCTAATGCTCCTCCCGCATCTCCTGCTGCTGGCTGTATCCATATGTTTTCAAATATATTTTTTCTTGAGAGTTCACCCATTGATACAACATTTAAGGCTACACCGCCTGCTAATACTAAATTTTTTAGATTTGTTTTTTTCTTAATATATTGTGCCATTTTTATTACACATTCATTGCATATTTCTTGAATACTCGCTGCTAAATCCATTTCGCGTTTTGTAATCTTGCCTTCTGGTTTTCTTTCTGGACCTTTAAAAAGTGTATTAAATTTTTTATTTATCATTTTTTTACTTGTAATATAATTAAAATATTTTTGATTTAGATTAATGGTTCCATCTTCATTTATATGTATTAATTCTTTTTTTATTGTATCTACATATTTAGGTTCTCCATATGGTGCAAGTCCCATTAGTTTATATTCTCCACTATTTATTTTAAAACCAGTAAAGTAAGTAAATGCAGAATATAATAGTCCTAATGAGTTTGGAAATTTTAATTCTTCCTTCAATTCTATATGGTTATTTTTTCCTTCTCCCCAAGTTGTTGTTGCCCATTCCCCTACTCCATCTATTGTTAGTATGGCTGCTTCTTCATATGGTGATGGAAAAAATGCACTTGCTGCATGTGACATATGATGATGACAAAATAATATTTTTTTCTTTATACCTAAATCTTTACAAATTTTGCTTTCCATCCATAAGTCAGAAGATATCCATTTGGATATTGATCTTAAGTAAGACAAAATACCTTTGGGAGCCATAATGTGATAACTCATAAGGAGTCTTTCAAACTTCATAAAAGAATCTTCATAAAATACTATATAATCAATTTCTTCTATTTTTTTATTTACTACATTTAAGCAGTAATTAATGGCATTATGAGGAAAACTAGAATCTCCTTTTTTTCTTGTAAATCTTTCTTCTTGTGCAGCAGCCATGATTTTTCCATCTTTTAGAATTGTTGCTGCCGAATCATGATAATAAGCAGATATTCCTAATATTGTTATACTAATATGAATCTCCTCCCTTCTTACTATTTTTTTATGATTATTTCTAATTGTTCCTTTTCTGGAATATTGGTATGAATACAGATTGATGTAACTAAATTTTCTCCCTTTAAGTCAAATGTTACTTCACTGCCCTTTTGTGTTCCTATTTTTTTCATTGTTTGATCATCATATCCAAGTTTTTGATTTATGGTAGTAATATATAATTTAGTATTTTCAAGTGCTTCACCTTGTATTTTAATCTCATTAATAGAAACTGGATATTGTAAGGACAATTTTATATATTTATCTCTAATGGGCATCATTAACATATTATTTTCTTGCGGATAAGTTATCGTACATTTTATGCAGTCATCTTCCATTTCAGTAATTTCTAAATTTAAGTTGTATGATGGAAAAGAATTATTAATGAATATTGGATATTCTATTTTTTCATCGTATTTTTTTCCTAATGTTTCTGAATAATCACTTTCTAAAATATTAGCTATATATTTAGCAAAAAAATTGGTATATAGTGTACCAGGATGACCATTTACAGGGTTTGCTTTTTTATTATAATTATCTTTAGAATTTTTCATTGCATTTTTAAATTCTTCAAACAAATTATAGGTTTTAATATTTGAATTTTCAAATAATTCTAATACTTTATACCATTCTTCATATTGGTCATTTGTATTATTGGGTGTAGTAACAATAAAAGATGGTGTATTTAATGAATTTAAATATTCTCCTAATGGTTTAATGGCAATGTCATCATATATTTTCCTCCATTTTTCATTTATGATAACATCATACCACATATTATATGGATATCCTGTTTCATCATTATATTGCATTTTTTGCTCGACTTTTTCATTTATCATATTATTTATCTTATAAGTTATATTAGGAAATAATTTTTTTATTTTTTTAGTACAGTTATTAATACTAAAATAATCTATTTCTTGAGCATGCTTAACAACTGTTTCTCCTTTTTCATTATCGATTTCTGGATCATTGATAACATATCCCATAATAATTATGTCTGGATTTATTTCCTCTATCATTTTTGTTTCGGTAAACCATTTCATCTCATCATAGGTGGATGCTCCTCCTTTTCCTACTGCATATACTTCCACATCATAGTAACCTCTATTATATAATTCTAATTCTAATTGTCTCCACCATGTATAATTTATATTGCTAAATCCATCTCCATCTATGTATGAATCTCCAATTATTAATATCTTCTTTTTGTTTTCTTGTATTTTAGGAGCTTTTCTTGTTAATTCAATAAGTGGATAATCTTTAACTCTCATATAATCTTTATATTCTCTTTCTTTAGATAAGGTTTCATCATCTTGTGACCAATTTTCATATTGTGGCATAATGTTATCTGTTATGATTAGCATTATTATTAATAGAATGATTAAAATAAAAAATCTAATGATTGCTTCTTTTGGTAGTATTTTATATTTCTTCATAATTCCTCACTTTTTATTTAAAACAAAATATACCTAAATTATATATAATCTAGGTATATTTTGCAATACGGTTTTTTATGTTTTATTTTACTACAGGGCTAAATTAATTCCTTCTGATATAATTGCTGTCATATGTTCAATCAATTCATCTATTTCTTTGGGAGTTACAATAAAATTAAAATTATTTAACTTCATTTTTGTTATCATTTCTTCTTCTGATACATCTACTTCGCACACATTTAATGCATCAATTACAATAGTTGCTGCATCTAAAACAGTAGGAACGCCAATAGCTATCACTGGAATTTGCAATGTATCTACTGAAAGTTCTGCTCTACGATTTCCTACACCACCACCTGGTATAATACCCGTGTCAGATATTTGAATGGATTTATTAATTCTATCAATATTTTTTGAACATAAACTGTCAATGGCGATAACTAATTTGGGTTTAATATTATCTACAATTCCTTTCACTACTTCAGCTGTTTCAATTCCTGTTGTTCCCAATACACCTGGTGTAATAGCACTAACACTTCTTGTATTTTTATCTATTGCTTCTGGCAAATACATTTTAATATGTCTAGTAATTTCTATATTTTCTACTACTTTTGAGCCTAATGCATCTGGTGTAGCATATAAATTTCCGAGACCAACAACTAAAATTTCATCTGTTTTTTTAACATGCTTATCTATTATTTTAGATAATTCTTTTGAAAAAGTTTGAATCATTTTATCTTCTTTTTCTATAGAAATATTTTGTATTTTTTTAACATCTATAGTTACATAATTCCCCATTTTTTTATCAAGAGCTATTTCTCCCTCGTGATTTGTAATTTTCACTCTTGTAATGGTTATATCATCCTGTTTTTCTTCTTCACTTTCAATTCCTGCAATCTCTTCTTCTAACTTATTTGCCTTTTTATATAAATCACGTCTTTCTACTGCCATATCAGTTCTAAAAAACATATTTTTTCCCCCCATATTCTATCGATTCCTTTGCTCTGTTCTGTATTCTATTTTTTTCTTTTTTATAAATTTTATTCATACTCTTATGTTGTACAAGAAAAAAACTAATTTTTAAGTTCTTATTATCTTAAAAATTAGTTTTTCTTATAATTTCTTTTTATATATTATGTTATTCACTAAAAAATATTTCTATTCTTCCCAGTTATGGAATACTTCTAATACATCATCTAATTCCTCTAAATTATCTATTAAACGTTGCATTTTTACAGAAGCATTTTCATCTAAAGAGATATATGTATTTGGTACCATTTGTACTCCGGCTTCTAAAAAAGTAATGTTTTGTTCACTAAGCTTTTCTGCTACATTAGTAAAATCGTTTGGCAGTGTTGTTATTTCATAAACTTCCTCTTCACTTGAAAAATCTTCTGCGCCGGCCTCTATAGCAAGCATCATCAAATCTTCTTCATCCATTGAACATGTTTCCTTTTCTATCACAATAACACCTTTCTTTTCAAACATGTAGGATACACATCCATTTGTTCCTAAATTGCCACCAGCCTTATCAAACACATGTCGTACATCAGCAGCTGTTCTGTTTTTATTATCTGTTGAAGCATTTACGATAACTGCTACACCACCAACACCATATCCTTCATATACTAATTCTTCATAGTGCGTATTTCCACCTTCTCCGGATGCCTTTTTAATTGCATTTTTTATGGTATCATTTGGCATATTATTTGCTTTACATTTTGCAATAACATCTTTTAGTTTAGAATTTCCTGTTGGATCTGGTCCACCTTGTTTTACTGCCACTAATAACTCTCTTCCTAATTTAGTAAATATTTTTCCCCTAGCAGCATCTGCTTTTCCTTTTTTGGCTTGTATATTATGCCATTTTGAATGTCCTGACATAATTGTTTCTCCTTTCATTGTTTGTTGGCCATGTACCATTTATGATTTACTTAACATATTGTAGCATATTTTCCTTAAGTTAGGCAAGTATTTTTTATAAATTTTTGCCGGATGAAATTTAATTTTGTTTCCAAAACATTTTATTATTTTTAAATATAAAACTTATTTTATTTTCATCATATAAATAAGATAAATATGACTTTACTGTGCTACCAATTAAAACATATTGATTACAATTCATTGTAATATTGTAGATATTAAAGATATATTGTAAAATCTCTTCAAAAGTTTTTTCCTCTTTACAAATATCATAGATTTTATTTGAAATTTCTTGTATTTTATCTCGGTTAACCTGAATCAATGATGTTATATTATCTGTTGCTTCACAATGAGAAGGAATGTATAACTTTCCTTCTAACGTTTCTAAAAATGCTAATGTATTAAGAAATGCTTTTACATCATAAATAAAAAATAAATGATATTTTTCAATTGTTTCTTTACTAAACAATGCATCTGCTAAAAAATAGATATTATCACTTGTTTTAATACCTATCATATCAAAAAAGTGCCCTTTTAAATCAAAAAATGTCAATCCTTCAGGAAGATTCTTCTCTATTGGAATAACAATAGATTCTTTTGCTAATAAAAATTTATTTCGAATCTCTTTAAATGGATATCCTCCATACAAAAAGGATGGTTCTAAAATGGGATTTTCTGTAAAACTTTTTTCAATTTCATAAGCTAAAATCTCGCAGTTGGTCCTATTTTGAATGACTTTATTGCCTCCAATATGGTCTGCATTTGAATGCGTTGTTATAATTCCCTTTACTTTCCAACCTTGTTCTTCAATAATCTTCAATATTTTTTTACCTGCATCTTTATCATTTCCTGTATCGATTATATAAACATTTACATCATCTAATTTATAAATGCCAATATTGGTAGGGTTTTTAATGTAGTATGTTTTTTCTCCAACTTTTATTAATTCCATAAGTTTTTCCTTTTTTCTTATTCTCAAAAATTATTTTTAAATCTTCATACTTTTAAACATATCATTTAAAATGTCTTCTCTTCTCGTACTTTTTTATCATGTATAAAAATGGTATTAACACCATCCCCCAAGAAAGTTTGATTGATAGTTTTTGCCATTACATTAGAGCAATTTAAAATTTCTTTTTTAAATTGCTCAGTAGAGTGTATTGGAATTTCTTTAAAAATAATATTATGTGATTCAATATTGGTTCCAATTGTAAATACACTTGGTTTTTCTATAGAAATTAAATCTTCTACATACATAGGAACTTTATTTCCAACAATAAGGTTTGTCCAAGCTATCATATGATTTTTTTCTTTTGAAAATTCTCTTTTTATAATATGTAACTTTCCTTCATTTAAATCTTCTCTTCCATCTGCTCTTGGTATCCATCCTTGAAAATTCTTTTTTTCTGCTTTTGTATCGACACTACAAACTTGATATCCTTGTGCTGCTAATTTTCTACCTAAATGACATTTCGCACCATCCCCTATACAAAGTATCTTAGGATATTTACTAATAGGGTAATTTTTCATTACATATTTATATATCTCTTCACTTGACATAGGAAGTGCATTATACCAATCAACAAATTCTAGAAATAATTGTTTCTGCTCTTGAATACCAATACTCTCAGGTCTTGTCATACCAATATCATACTTTTCCAATCCTAATTTTTCATTGATGTCGTTTAATTCGTCAAATATTTTTACTGTTAGAGCAACTAATTGCTCAGCATCCAATTTATCAGGATTTTCATCACTTACTTTTTTTCCATAATTGATTAAGTTATCTCTATATTCTATTACAAAATTTCGCGGGTTCGTTTCCATAAACTCCCTCCCTATAAATCATGTTCCTTCTGTTCCTTATTTTTTCCATTACAAATAAATAATTTTCTTCTTTCATCTATTTCATTTATACGTAGCATAGCATCTATCTCTTCACATTTAACTTTTGGAGATTGTAAAATTAGTTTTTCTAATTGCGTACTAGATTTAATTGGAATACCTTTAAACTGAATATCATGTTCTTCAGCATTTGAACTTATTGTAAAAACTGTTGGTTTATCAATTGCAATTAACTCCTCTGCAATCATGGGAACCTTCTGTCCTACAACTAAACTTGCCCATTCAATCATAGGCGTTGATTTTCTATGAAATTCTGTTTTTACAATATGAAGTCCGTCCTTGTTTTAAATCTTTTCTTCCATCCGCTCTCGGAATTTTTCCTTGAAAAGCTTTTTTATTTGCAACAGGATCAACACTACAAACCTGATACCCCTGTGCTGCTAATTTCCTTCCTAAATGACAGTTTTCCCCATCTCCTACGCAAAGTATTCTTGGGTATTTACTAACAGGATATTTTTCTAATACATATTTATAAACTATGTCTCCTAATGTTGTAACATTATACCAATCTAAAAATTCAGAAAATAAATAATCTTGTTCTTGAGGACTTATTTTAGAAGGTCTTCTTATTTTTATATCATGATATTCAAATCCATATGCCATATCTATTTTATTTAATTCATCAAATATTTTGACTAGTAGTGCTTGTAATTCTGCTATACTTAACTTGTCTGGATTTTCAATACTTACTCTTTTACCATATTTAATTAAATTGCTTCTTAATATATATAGAAATTCTTCTGGCCTCATTTCCATAATTTTCCTCCAAATACTCAATAATTATATCACAAATAATTCTAAAGGTCAATATTTATGTAAACACATCATTATAACAATATGGCATGAATATATATATTCATGCCATATTGTTATTTTAAGTTTTCAGGATTTAATCCCTTTAATTCTGGTAAAACAAATCTTCCATCTTTACGAATTAAAACATCATCAAAATAAATTTCCCCTCCACCATATTCTGGTCTTTGTATCAATACTAAATCCCAATGAACCGCTGAATGATTTCCATTTGGTGCATCTTCATAACAAGCGCCTGGTGTAAAATGAATAGAACCTACTATTTTTTCATCAAACAAAATATCTTTCATTGGTTTTTCTACATAAGGATTGACACCAATAGCAAATTCTCCTACATATCTTGCTCCATCATCTGTATCTAAAATTCTATTAATTCTTTCATTATCATTAGCTGTTGCCTCAACAATTTTTCCATTTTTAAATGTTAATTTTACATTTTGGAATTCAAAGCCTTGGTAAACAGATGGCGTATTATAAGATATTGTACCATTAATAGAGTTTTTAACCGGTGCAGTATATACTTCTCCATCTGGTATATTCATCTCTCCACAACATTTAATTGCTGGTATATCTTTTATAGAAAACGTTAAATCTGTATCTTTTGCTACCAATCTGACCTTGTCTGTTTGATTCATTAATTCCACTAATGGTATCATAGCTTTAGACATTTTCTGATAGTCTAATGTACAAACATTATAATAAAAATCTTCAAAAGCTTCCAAACTCATATTAGCATTATTAGCATATGTGCCTGTTGGGAATTCTAAAATACACCATTTTTTCTTTAAGCGTGTTTTAAAATGTACAGGTGTTGCATAATACGTATTATACATATTTAATATATCAACTGGTACATCAGCCATTTCGCAAGAATTATCACTCGCATCTATTCTTAAATAACCATCCATAGCTTCCATAAAAGCCGTATCTGTTCTAGCTAATAGTTCAATCTGCTCCTGTGTCGCACCAAGAAGCATTTCTCTTCTTAAAGTCATATCAATACTTTTGGTATACACAACTGCTTTTGCCGCATAAATTTCTTTAATTAATTGCTTTACTAAAGGAATTGCTTTTTCTCCATTATACTCGATGAGAATTTTTTCTCCTTCTTGTACATGAATAGAATAATTAATTAAATTTTTAGCTAACTTTTTCATTCTTTCATCCATATTTTACACCTCTTTCATATTTTTTATCTATATTTTATGTTCATATAATAAACCATTATATTTCTAGTATTGTAATAGTATTGAAAATTAATTGTTTTTCTCATAATTCCAAGAATCTCTACACATATCCTCAATTGTTTTTTCTGTTTCCCAATGTAACTCTTCTTTTGCTTTTGTTGGGTCAGCAAAATATTCCGCTAAATCTCCCTCTCTTCGTGCAGTAATTTTATATGGAATTTTGACACCATTTACTCTTTCAAATGTATTCACTAAATCCATTACAGAATAACCAATACCATTCCCTAAATTATAAGTGTAAATTCCATGACCTTCTTTTTTAATTTTCTCTAATGCCTTAACATGCCCCTTGGCTACGTCAACTACATGTATAAAATCTCTAACCCCAGTTCCATCTTTGGTAGGATAATCATTTCCAAAAATATTTAAAAATTTTCTTTTTCCAGATGCCACTTGCATAATATAAGGCATTAAATTATTAGGTATGCCATTTGGTGTTTCTCCTAGTAAACCGCTTTCGTGTGCTCCTATTGGATTGAAATATCTTAAAATAGCTATACACCATCTATTATCAGAAGCATAGAGATCTTCTAAAATTTGTTCTATCATCGATTTAATGCTACCATAAGGGTTAACCGTTTGTCCTCTTCCCATGCTTTCTGTGTATTTAGGGTTTCCAGGATTTCCATAAACAGTAGCAGAAGAACTAAATACAAGTTTTTTTACATGATACTTTTGCATCATTTCTAATAAATTTAAGGTACTTATTAGATTATTGGTATAATATTTTATTGGTTTTTTAACGGATTCACCTACTGCTTTTAATCCTGCAAAGTGAATAACAACATCTAATGTATTTTCCTTAAAAATTTTCTCTAGTGCTACTTTATCTGTTAAATCTATTTTATAGAATTGTGGCATTACTTGTGTTATTTTTTTTATATTTTCTAATACTTTTTCGTTACTATTACATAAATTATCCACCAAAATAATTTCATATTTTTGGTGCATTAATTCTACACTAGTATGAGAGCCAATATATCCTAATCCACCTGTTACTAAAATTTTCATATTCTTCTCCATAAAATATTTCTATTTTCCTTTTGTTACAATATTGATGGAATTACATCTTATTTGGCATTTTTATACCAAGTAATTTTGCTCCTGTTTTCAAAACTGTTCCAACAGCATTGTTAAGATATACTCTTGCATTTTGTATGTTTTTATCTTCGTTAAGGATTTTATTTTCATTATAAAAATTACTATAAGCTTGACTTAAATGAATTAAATACCTTGCCAAAAGTGATGGTTCATTTTTTGCTATAACAGACATTAATACATTTTCAAAATGATATAATAATGTTATTACCTTTAAACTTTGCTTATCCTGTAATAGATCAAAATGAACATCTGTAATATTCGGTAAATGCGTAACTTTTCGAGCCACACTTTGGGTACGTACATAAATATATTGTATGTATGGACCTGTTTCTCCATTAAAATTAAGAATCGTATTCCAATCAAATATTTGATCTTTTATGATAGTATTACATAAATTATTAAAAATAACAGCACCAATCCCAATTTTTTCTGCTTCTTCTTGCTTGTTTTCCATTGTAGGATTTTTTTCTTCTATAATTGCTTTTGCTCTATCGATTGCTTCTTGTAAAAGTGCATCTACTTTAACAAGCGTTCCTTCACGTGTAGACATTTTTCCTGTTGTTAATCTTGTCATTCCATATGATACATGTTCCAATCCTTTTAAACATTTTTCAGGGATATCTAAGTATTTAGCCACAGCGAAAACTTGTTTAAAATGAAGATTTTGTTCATAAGCAACTACATATAAGCATTTATCAAAGTGATATGTTCTAGCTCTATATAAAATAGCAGCTAAATCTCTTGTAGCATAAATCGTTGAGCCATTTGATTTTTTTATTAAACAAACACCTAAATTTTCTTCTTCCAAATTAACAACTTTTGCACCTTGTGAATCTTTTAAAACGCCTTTATTTTCAAGCTTGTCTATCACTTCGTCCATTTTATCTATATAAAAAGCTTCTCCTTTTATGGAATCAAAATGAACATCCAATAAATCATATGTCTTTTGAAATTCTTTTAAGCTTAAATCCTTAAATTCGTTCCAAATTTTTACGCAGTAAGGATCTCCTTGTTCCAGCTTTTTAAAGTTCTCTCTACAAATTTCTAAAACTGTTTCATCTTCCTTGCATAAATGATTAATTCTTACATAAATATCTACTAAAGTATCAATAGGATTTTCTCCCAGAGTATACTCCCTTCCCCATCGCTTGTACCCTTCTATCATTTTTCCAAATTGTGTACCATAATCTCCTAAATGATTAATACCTACTGTATGATATCCCATAAATTGATAAATATTATATAATGCTGCCCCAATAACAGTTGTTCTCAAATGTCCTATATGAAATGGTTTCGCTATGTTAGGTGAAGAATATTCTACTAAAATAGTTTTTCCTTTTCCACTTTGGTTAGCACCAAAATTTTCCTTTTTATTTTCTATTTCTTCTAATACCATTTGTGTTAATAATATTTTATTGGTATAAAAATTTAAGTATCCTCCTACAATTTCTATTTTTTCTATTATCTCATCTAGTGCTATGGCCTCTTTTAATTCTGTAGCAATAGCGATGGGAGCTTTTTTTAATGTTTTTGCTAATTTAAAACATGGAAAAGCATAATCTCCCATATCTTCATTAGGTGGTATTTCTATATATGTTACAATTTCTTCTACAGAAATATTTGTTGCATTTGCTATTTTTTCTCCAATCCATTGTATCAAATTAATCATGTAACTTCCTTCTTTCATATAAATAATCAATTATTTTATTAACTAAACCTACTACTGCTATTGCAGCAATTATTCCCGTTATAATTCCTAAACTATCAATTTGTATATCTAACCATCTAGGAGATCTTCCTAAGGTAAACTTTTGATGATATTCATCACTAATAGCATATCCTATACCTAAAATTAATGTCATACTCATTTTTAAAAGTATACTTTTCTTTTGAGTAAAATAAACAGATAATAATAAATAAATCGTCATTCCTCCTATTGTATACAAAATAAAATGAGCAATTTTTCTCGTAATTTTTTGTAAATGAAAGATTCTTTTATTGGTAACTTTGTTTTGTGACGTGCTATGCATATCAATTACATGTTCTTCTTTATAATTTTCTGTTATTGCTATAATTTTATCCTTTATTGTTAATATGATTTCAATTACTTTTCCACTTAATTCACTAGATTGCGCACCATTTTGACTGGAAAATTGAAAAACCAATGTAGCCCAGATCATTAATAAAATGATTAGAAGTATTCTTACCATATGCAAAAGCTTTTTACTCTTCAAGACGATTCTTTCCTATTCTTTTTCTTATTTTTTGGAAGACTTGTATAATTAATAACATAAAGAAAACTCCAAAAACAATGCCTAATGAATCAATAAAAACATCTTTAATACTACCACTTCTACTTTCTACAAATACCTGATGTATTTCATCAATACTAGCATACCAAATACCTATCAATATAGAGGTAATAATTTTTCTTTTTTCTGTCCAATCATATGTTACAAATAACGCTATGAATAGCATACCACCTAATGTATATTCACTAAAATGTGCTATTTTTCTCACATATGGTTCTACCGTATCTATTTTTTCTTCATCATGAATCCAAATTGCTGTTATTTTTCTACTTAATCCACTAGATTGATTTCCATTTTGATTAGACAAATGAAATACGAAAATAGCCCAAGTAATAATACATATAACTAATATGAATCGTATGATATTAATTTTTTTCATTTTATCTTCCTTACTTCTTATTATATTCTATTGCACTTAGTTTTATTATTAAATCCATATCATCATCTTCAGCAGCTTTATTTTTACGAATAGCACCACATTTTCTACACTTAAATAAAATAACATAACCCTTTTTACTATCTAATGCTACTCCGATTGGTTCCAAATCTCCATGACAATTTTCTGCTCTATCACCAGGTTTTTTATCAACATGTTTTGAATGTAAACAATATGGACAATGATTTCTGCAAGAATATCCTAGTTTTTTAACTTGTTTTCCACAATGTTCACATATAAATTCTTCATCAATAACTGTAAAATTTCGCATATATTCTTTTTCCTATACTATAAAAATTCATAAATACATCTTATTCATCTTCAAAAATACTACCACCTATAAATTCTCTTAATAATGAATTATTAGGAACCATCTCTACTTCAAAATTTTCAAAATACTTCAACAAAGAAATTAATCGCTTTGCTTCAGCATATTCCCTTGAAGTGTCTGATACGGTTTCTAACAAAGGTATTGCATAGCTTTTTAAAGCTGCCAACTCATATACAATAGAAGAATTGAACATACAATCTGCTTCTTCTTGATAAGGAAAAATATTTTTGTTTTCTCCCCTATTAACAGAATACCAGTTTTTTAAGGTTTCTTCTGCTGAATAACCTCTAAATTGATAATCTCTAACAATTCTTCTAATTAATCTTGTATCTGTTGTTGAAATACGATTATAATAATCTATATTAAGTACTGTTAGGTCACTAATATAAATTTTAAATTTATTTTTCCTTGCAATTTGATTTGTTAATTTATCATTTAAACAATGAATGCCTTCTATTACTAAAATTTCATCATTTGCTAATTGTAATGTATTTCCATTATATTCCTTATGTCCTGTAGTAAAATTGAAAGTTGGTAATAATACTTCTTTTCCATTTAATAAATCAATTAATTGATTATTTAATAAATGAACATCTATGGCTTCTATACACTCAAAATCAAAATTTCCTTGTTCATCTTTTGGCGTAGCTTCCCTTTCCACAAAATAATTGTCTACGGAAATAGTTATTGGTTTGATGCCATTGACTCTTAAACTCATTCCTAATTTTTTAGCAAATGTAGTTTTACCAGATGAAGAAGGTCCGGCAATCAATACCATTCTAACATCTTGACGATTTTTTATTTTTTGTGCAATTTCAGCTATTTTCTTTTCATGTAAAGCCTCTGAAAATAGAATTAACTCTTTTGTGCCACCTTTTTCTTTAATTTTTTTATTTAAACGATAAACTGTGTTAATTTTCATCAATTTATTAATTTCATTGTACTCTCTCAAAGCTGCTACTAATTTTTTATTATTTACGTTAGGCTGTATCACATCTGGTTCTAATAAACTAGGATATTTTATTAAAAAACCATCTTCATAAGGCACTAAATCAAATATAGTTGCAAAACCTGTTGTTGTAGGCATAGTGCCATAAAAATAATTATAATAATTTTCACAATAATATAATGAAACTTTTTCTTTATCAATGTCTATTTGTAATCTTCCTCTTAAAGTGGTTTCCTTTTTATAAAATATTCTAGCTTCTTCTTGCGTCATCGTTTGTTTTATAATTGGTAAATTTTTATTTATTATTTCTTGCATTTTTATTTTAACATTAGCAATCATTTCTTTTGTTACTTCTAAATTATCTATACTTCCAAACATAGCATTAGATAATTGATAATTCACTGTTAATAGTGCATCTGGATATACTTCCGAAAAAGCTTTACACATGAGAAATAATAAACCTCTTATATAAATAATGCGACCATCACGATTTTGTCTATTGATGAATTCAATTTCTCCCTCTTTCTCAATGGGAAAATTCAGTGATTCTATACGATTGTTGAGTCTTGCCGCAATAATATCTTTCATTTCATTATTTTCTATTTGGTCTTTAAAAGCTGCTTGTATTGTTGTTCCTTTTTTTACAGAAAATTCTTTTCCTTTATATGTTATAATCATGCCATTTTCCTTGTATTCTATATTTAGGTTTTTAAAAGGTTACCCATAAACCTTTTTTTATGAAAAATTAAAATATACTAATAATCCACCTAAAATAACAAATAAAAAACCAAACATTTTTAATCCTAATGTTGCATCATTTTTGTCGCCAAAACTAAAGTATTTTTTAACAATTGGTCTTGCATCATAAATAAATTTAATGCCAAATACTAATGCTATTGTTCCAATAAATAATAGAAATATTTTCATTCAACATCCTCTTTTTTACAAATTAACATATATATTTTATTATCTTTGTATTATTTTGTCAATGTTTTAAATCTCTATTCTATTTTTAAATTTTTCATCAACCAACTTCCTTAATGTTTGATGTTCTTTTTGTTCTAATAAAGGGTCTTGATTTATAATTTCTATAGCAATTTCTTGTACTTGCTTTAACATTTCAACATCTTCAAATAAATTTGCTATCTTAAATTCTGGTAATCCATGCTGTCTTGTTCCAAAAAACTCTCCTGTACCACGTAATTCTAAGTCCTTCTCTGAGATAACAAATCCATCATTTGTACTTGAAATAACCTTCATTCTTTCTCGTATAACTTCTGAATTTCCCTGGTATTTTAAAATACAATAAGATTGATATTCACCACGTCCTACTCTTCCTCTTAATTGATGTAATTGTGCAAGTCCAAATCTTTCCGCATTTTCAATAATCATCATATTAGCATTAGGAACATTTACGCCAACCTCTATAACTGTTGTAGAAATTAAAATATCAATGTTACCATTTTTAAATTCTTCCATAATGGCATCTTTTTCCCTTGGTCGCATCTTTCCATGTAAATATTCTACTCTGTAGTTTTTAAAAATTTGATGCTTATAAAACTCTGAAAGTTCCGTAACAGACTTAGCATTAATCTCTTCATTCTCTTCTACTAAAGGGCACACAATATAACACTGTCTTCCTTCGTTAATGTTTTTAGCTACAAAAGCATTTACTCGTTCCTCCATTTGTTTTGTTACTGCATACGTTTCAATTTTTTTTCTATTGGGTGGCAATTCATCAATAATAGAAATATCTAAGTCTCCATATAATATTAACGCTAGTGTTCTAGGAATTGGTGTAGCAGTCATAACAAGCACATCTGGATTCTTTCCCTTCTCTGTCACAATACTTCTTTGACGTACGCCAAATCTATGTTGTTCGTCTGTCACAACTAATCCTAAATTTTTAAAAATAACATTTTCTTCTAAAATTGCATGTGTTCCAATTAAAATATCAATTTCTCCGTTTGCTAATTGCTGTAGAATATCCTCTTTTTTCTTTTTCGAAATGCCACTAATTAATAATTCACATCGTATTCCTAAATTTTTTAATATTTCACGGAAACTTTCTAAATGCTGTGTAGCAAGTATCGCAGTGGGTACCATAATTGTTGCTTGATAGCCTGACTTTACTGCTTTGTAAGCAGCAATTAAAGCCACAACCGTTTTACCAGAGCCAACATCTCCTTGTAATAAACGATTCATAGGTTTCATTGACTCCATATCTTTATCGATTTCTTCCAATACACGTAGCTGTGCCCTTGTTAATTTGAACGGTAGCACATCTATTACATCAGACATTTTTGCTTCTTTTGAAAAAGTAATTCCTTCTGCTTTAATTTCATATTTGTTTTTTAGACTAAGTAAAGCCAATTGCATTGATAGTAACTCTTCGAATACAAGCCTTTTTCTTGCCAAATTAAATTTTTCAAAATTTTCTGGAAAATGTATCTGTTTTATTGCTGTATTTAAATCATATAAATGATACTTTTCTAACATATATTGCGGTAATGTTTCTTCTAACTTTCCTTCTACTTCCACAAGACCATTTTCTATGATTTTTCGAATAGTGTTTTGTGATAATTTATAAGTCAGTGGATAAATAGGAATAATTTTTCCTGTATTTTTCTGAGAATCTTCCAATTCATATACAGGTGATTGCATTTCAATTTTTCCATATTTAAAATTTACTTTTCCATAAAACTTATACTTAGTTCCTTGCTGAAACTGTTTTTTTAAATAAGGTTGATTATACCAAGTAATGAAACAAGTACCTGTTTCATCTCGTACTACCAATTTATATAATGCTAAATTTTTTCGGATATGTACTTCATTCATTCTTCCAATGGGAAATGCACAAATCAGAGCTTCTTCACCATCAATAAGCTCATTAATCTTTTTCACTTTCCCTCGATCTTCATATACTCTTGGAAAATAAGTAATCAAATCTTTTAAGTTATAAATTCCAAGTTTATTTAATAATGTAACACGGTTTGGTCCTACGCCTTTAATATATTGTACTTCTTTGTCTAAATTTACCATTTAAATTTCCATATCTTTCCCTATATTTTACTCATAAAATTTTATCATATAATCTTTTTTTTTACAATTAAAAATATATTAAAGTGACTTTTTTTGATGCTTTTCATTGATTTATATGGCATTTTATGTTATAATGATTTTGTTTTTTGGTATACTCCAAAAACTAATTTATCATTTTTATAGGGAGTGATTTTTATGAATAATACTCGGATTTCACTTGGAGATTTCTTTGGAGTGACATATCCTTCTGTAGAAAAAGCGCATGAGCTTCTTGGTTATGGATCTTATTATGGTCATAAACCTGCTACAAATTTTTCTTTCACTGGCATGTCTTCTCCTAAAAAGACTTCAGTTTCTTCGAAATATCCTAAGGAAAAGTCCCCTAGAAAGGAAAAGAAGGAAAAGGAAATGGTCATCGCTAAAGAGAAGGTTTCAGGCTGTTCAGAAATAATGCCTTTATACAAAGAAGAGTTATTTCCTGAATCCTATGTAACGCTAGCTATCATTTTGGCAAAAATCCGCAAAGAGATTCATCAAGTAAGGTCAGTAGTTTACTGTAATCAAATGCCCAAGTCTTTTAAAAAATCATTACTCCAGGTACTTAAAACAAGTTCTCTGGACATAAAACAAAAACAAAAAATTAAAAGACTGATACAGTTTGAAGAAGTAAATGATGAGGAAGCGATAAGATCAAAATTTGTAGCTGCAATTCTTAAAGCAAATACAAAGAACCTTTCATCCCTTACTTTCTCTTCCGTACAAAAGGAAGAATATCTTAAAAAATTGCATCTTCTTGAAAAAAAATTCCAAAAGATGCAAGAAAGTATGAGAGTGAGAAGTAATTCAAAAACTGCTAGCAGCAGACAGATTACATCCGTAGCTTCCACTTCGTCACAACCTTTAACGTATCATCGTTCTTCTTCGAAAAAACAAAGAGAAAAAGATGCTTCAAGGGTCTCTAAAAAAAGCTTTCAGAATGCCGTTTTGGAAGACTGGAAAGGAGTTTCTTCTGACTGCCAAGAATACGTTGGCTATGTAGTTAAGGATTTTTTTGAAACTATTTTTCTGCCTTCTATGAAAGAGGCGGAACAATATCCTGATCGTTCAGAAGCCATCATCATGGAATTAGAAGTATATCTTCACTTTCTGGATGATGAGATAGATAACGATAATTTTCTTCTTATTGAGGAAATGTGGAATCGTTTAGGATTCAATTCATAAATCAAACATTCCTGCGCCGGCCCACAAATTGAGAGAATTACCCTCTAGCCGTGGACCGGCGCCTTCATTTTTATTCATCTTCTAAATAATCACTATTTTTTGTTTCATCATATTCTATTTCAATTTCTTGTTTTTCTACAGGACCTTTTTTGGTACTTTTAGTTTTTACCTTATTAGGAGTATTCTCATTATTTTCTTTTTCTTCGTCATTTTTCTTATCTTGTACTTTTGCATCTATGGTTTTATTAACAATATTATTTGCTCTTTGCATTAAATCTGGTACATAATCCATTAATTTGTCTATAGCAGAACTATGTTCTATTGGCATTACTTTAATAGAATCATTTGTTACTACAACGAATGCCACTGGGTTAATACTAACCCCTGCACCACTTCCTCCACCAAATGGAAGTCGATACTGCACTTCTTCTTCTTTATCTTTCTTTTTGTATTCGTCGATTGTTTCTCCACTAAATTCACTTCCTCCTGCTGCAAATCCAAAGCAAACTTTAGAGATTGGTATAATTACCATACCATTTGTAGTTTCTATTGGTTCTCCAATAATGGTATTTACATCTACCATGTCTTGAATACTATTCATAGCTGTTTTCATAAGACCTTCTATAGGATGTTCGCTCATAATTTTTTACTCTCCTTTTCTTATAATTTAATAATATATTCATAATATGTGCCGTTTTTATAGCAATTATACTATTTGCTTTTAACGATACAATATTCGTATTTTTATAATATGGTGTGATAATGTATTGATATTTTACAGGATTATACCTTTTTACACTATCTCTTACTGCTATACTCAATATGGTAGATATAGCGAAAATCATAAAAGATGTTAACAAAACATTCTTAAATCCTAAATCTAGGTTTAAATCTAACTTTTCTAATTTGGGTTTTAGTTTTTTTAAATCGCTCCATTGAAAATCTTTTTCAAAATCTCTTACATTTTCTTTTGTTATTTTAGTAAACATATGAGATTCTTTCATAACTTCATAAGAAATTTTTTTCCACAAAAAATGCATGCCATCTTCTTCAAAACGAATTCCTAATATTTTTATGTTTCCATATAAAAATATTCCTAAATTTATATTATATTGTAATTTTACCTTTTCTTGAAGCTTTTCATATTCTAGATATTTTATGTGAATTTTAATTTTAGAAAAATAAATGCCTATAGCCAAAAAAATAAAAAAACTATATACAGCTAAAAGTTTCAGTAAAATTATCATAATTTTATCTCCTTTAAACTGTTTATAGTTTTTCCAATATCTTATGGATTATGCAATGATTAAAAAATATTTTTTTTATCTTTTTTGAATTTTGATATAACAATATCCCCAAAAATTTCTTTTTGTTCAACCACTATTTTATTTCTTCTACTAAGTTCCAAAACACCAGAAAAAGCTGTTACCACTTCTGCTTTTGGTCTTTCTTTTAATGAAAACAATTTATTAAATACAAATTTAGGTTTTCTTACTAATTCTTTAAAGATTTCTTTCACTTTATCTGAAACAGAATATGTTTCATGAATAGCAATTTTATTGATATTTTTTGCATTCTCATTTCTTTTATTTTCATTTTTTTCTATTAATTCTCTGTATCTTTGAATGATATCTGTGGGGTTAAATGTTTTCTCCAAAACTGGTTTAGGAAGTTCTATTTTATCTGGTAATCTATATATTCTCTGAGAATATGTTTCGATTCTTTCTTTAAACCATTGACTAATTTCTTTATATTTTTTATACTCTATAATTCTGTATAATAATTCTTCCTCTGTCAGTTCTGCTTCATCTTCTACTTCTTTAGGCAATAAACCTCTTGATTTTATTAATAACAATGTGGAGGCCATTACTAAAAATTCACTAGCTATTTCTAAATGTAAATGCTCTTGTCCTTTTAGATAAGCAATATATTGATCTGTGATATCAGATATGCTGACTTGATAAATGTCCATTTTATTTTTATCAATTAAATAACATAGCAAATCTAATGGACCTTCAAAATTATTTAATTGTAATGCATATTTTTTTGATTCTAAAGATATTAATTTATGATTCATTTTCAACCTCATCAAAAGCTATATTAACTGTTTCAGATAAAAAACCTTTTTTATATAAACCATTTTTAATTTCTGCTATTTCATAATCATTCATCTTTTTCAGTATAAGTTTCTTTGCAGAATTTATTTCATATTGTAGCATCATTTCTTTATTTTGACTAATATAAGTATCTACTAAGTTTTTATCGATACCTTTTTGACAAATTTTATAAGATATTTCTTTTATGGATAGATTCTTTAAAGTCATGAATTCTTTTATACTCTTTTCTATATATGCTTTATCATCTATATATCCAGCTTCTTTTAAATATGCTATGATATCTTCTAATAAGTTCTCATCTTCATTACAGAATTTCTGTCTTACCTCTTGTTCGCTTCTTTTTTTATATAAAATATATTTTACTATCTTACTTTTTAATTGATCAAATGTTTCGGCTTCTTCTAAATTTTCTATAAATTTCATATAATACTTCTTTCTAATTATTCTTCTGCTGCTTCGTCTTCCTTAGCATGCATTTCGTCTTTATCTTCTACTAATGCATTTTCAAAAGCCTTATTAAAATTATCTCTAATTTTCTTATCTAATTCTGCCATCATTTTTGGATTCTCAGCTATATATTTTTTAACATTTTCTCTACCCTGTCCAATTCGCTCTCCTTGATAACTAAACCAAGAACCACTTTTTTCAATAATATTCAAGCTTACTGCTAAATCTAATAAACTACCTTCTTTTGAAATTCCTTTTCCATATACAATATCAAACTCAGCTTCTCTAAAAGGGGGAGCCACTTTATTTTTAACAACTTTTACTCTTGTTCTATTTCCTATAACTTCTCCATCTTGTTTTATCATTTCAATTTTTCTAATATCCATTCTTACAGAAGCA
Organism: uncultured Clostridia bacterium; assembly: GCA_947626885.1. Lineage (GTDB taxonomy): Bacteria > Bacillota > Clostridia > TANB77 > CAG-508 > Scatovivens. The sequence continues at coordinate 77,968 of CANQTX010000002.1, forward strand.
TAATACTTTAATGCTCTACCTCCAGCTGTTGTTTCAGGATTTCCAAACATAATGCCAACTTTTTCTCTTAATTGATTAATAAAGATAATGATAGCATTTGTTTTATTAATAGCACCTGCTAATTTTCTTAGCGCTTGTGACATTAACCTCGCTTGTAAACCAATATGAGAATCTCCCATATCACCATCGATTTCAGCTTTTGGTACTAGCGCTGCTACGGAATCTACTACAATAATATCAATAGCACCACTTCTTATTAAAGCTTCCGCTATTTCCAATGCTTGTTCTCCTGTATCTGGTTGAGATACAATTAAGTTATCAACATCTACACCTATTTTTTTAGCGTATACTGGATCTAATGCATGCTCAGCATCTATAAATGCTGCTTCTCCGCCAGCTTTTTGTGCTTCTGCCACAGCATGTAAGGCTAGCGTTGTTTTACCAGATGACTCTGGCCCATATATTTCTACAATTCTCCCTTTTGGTATACCACCAATACCTAATGCAATATCTAAACTTAAAGCACCTGTTGAAATGGCTTCTACATTCATAGATTTATAATCCCCTAATTTCATAACAGATCCTTTACCAAATTGCTTTTCTATTTGATTCATTGCTGCATCAATTGCTTTTCTTTTTTCTGAATTGTTTTCCATTTTTTCCTCCTTAACAAATGTTTGTTTGTAAAACTTATGTTCTTATTATATCTTAAATTTATTTTTTGTCAATACTTTTTATTAAATTTTAAAACTATTCTAAACAAATCCTCTGGTAACTTTATATTTATTGTCTATACCATTTTTCAATATTATGGTATACATTAAAAATATTTGGTGTAATATTTCCTACTAATCCTTGATTATAAATCACCATTGCTGTATTTCTATATAATCCTATATACGGTGCCTCTTCTAAATAGATATCATATAGACGATTATAACTTTGATATAGAGTATCTTCATCTGTTGAATGTGTAACGACTCTTAGAATTTCTAAAACTTCTTCGTTATAATAATTGGCAATATTTCCTTCACCAAAAAAAGTACTTAAATCTGGTGAAAAACCTGTTTCTATACCTGTTAATATACAATCATATTCTCTATTATTTAATGTTGCAAGATAGTTTTCATAAGATAACTGTTTCACATTTACTTGTACACCAAAATTCTCTAGTTCTGTTTTAATACTTTCAGCAACAGCCATTCTACTTTCATTATTTCCATTGACAGTTAATGTGAAAGCTAATTTTAGATTTCTTCCATTTATCCTTTTCTGCCAAATATTATTGGTACGTGTCCATCCATTATCTAAAAGAATTTGTGTTGCTTGTTCTTTATCTACTGCTACATTTAAGTCTTTTGTATATAACCAATTTCCTATATCCAAACTAAAATTACTTGCAACATATCCCTTTCCTAAACAATTTACTACTAAGGCATTTTTATCAATGGCTAAACTTAAGGCTTTTCTTACAGCGCTATCTATGAAAATTGGATTTTCTGTATTAAATGCTAGAAAATCATAATCTCTATATTTGTATTCAATTTTATTATATCCTAATGTTCCTATATATTCTTCAATATTTGCGTTTTTTACAGTTACAATATCTATATCTCCACTTTTAAATGCATTATAAACTTCCCCAATAGAATTATATAGATTGATTATTACTTGTGTTGCCATGGGATTTTTAGAAGTATCCCAGTATTGCTCATTTCTCTCTAATTTGATTATGTTACTAGACATTTCTGCAATACGAAACATCCCCGTACCAATTGGCGTTTTTTCACTTGTAGCAAAATTTTCACCCTCATAATATGATTGACAAACAATAGGAAAAGTTAAATAATATTCAAAAAATGGTACTGGTTGTGCTAAGCCAATTCTTATGGTTGTACTATCTATTTCTTCTATTTCTGTAACATATTTTAAGTTTTCAGAATAGATTGTAGAAATTTCATGATTAAGAATGGTTTCTATTGTAAATATAACATCATCAGCAGTAAACTTTGTTCCATCTTGCCACAAAATCCCTTCTCTTAACTTAATAACATAATTATAATCATCCGTTTTGGCAATTTCCTTTGCTAAGCAATATTGTAATTTACAATTTTCATTTAATGTCACTAAAGGTTCAAAAATAATTTTTGTTATTTCTTGAACATTTCTATTATGGCTTAAGATAGGATTCATCGTATCCAATTCTGCAATAGCCAATCTTAAATCTGTTTGTATTGTATTAACAGTAGAAGTTTGATCTAAAGATGTATTATTATCATCAGAATGATTATTTAATAAAATATAAGCTGTATATCCAATTAAAAACACGACAACAGCCGCAAATATATATTTAAAAACATTATTGTTATCCATCTTTTTACCTCGTATAATGTAAATATACCTATTATACGAATTTCTCCTTTCTTTTCTTAACAATAATATATTATTTTTTCGAAATTTTCAATATAAAAATTAAATTTCTATTTCTTCTATAATCTTTAAATACGATATTGTATTTAAAGATTGAAATTATTCTTTTCTTTTTGTTAATATTATATTAATTTTTATTTTGGATTTCAATATTTATTTTTTAATTTAATATTTGATTGTTTTGGTTGAATCACCTTCAGAATACAATAAACTTCTATAAAAATATTTATGATTATATAAATGATTGCTATAATGCTAGCACGATTTATAAAAAATGTCAATCATTTTTGTATGATTTATAGGATTTATTTTATAATCATTCTTGATTATATGTAAAAAATACGCTAATAAAATTATAATTATAATTCAAAAAGAGTTTACAATTATTTATCCAAAATTATAAACTCTTACTTTAGCTTAAATTCATTTTTACTTTACTATAAATCCATTTTATTGTAACTGACTCAAAGTATATTCTGAAAGATTTGGTAATTTAATTTCATCGTCAGTAACATTATCTACTTCTGTTTTAATTATAATAGTATTTCCATTATCATTTGTTGTCTTTACTAAATAACCGCTATCTTTACTAACCCAAAATTCTTTATTATTATCTTTTTACTAAAACCTCTTTATTGGGCAAGGCGTAAGTTTGCGCTGCCATTTCCGAAAAAAGAACAACTACATCGTAGTTGCTCATTTTATATCTCCTAAAATATCTATTTTCTTGATTCTATAATCAATTTAATTCCCGTTCTATCTTCTCCTTCCACTTGAACTTCCGCAAATGCTGGTATACATACTAAATCCACTCCAGCTGGTGCTACAAATCCTCTTGCTATAGCAACTGCTTTTATGGCTTGATTTAAAGCTCCTGCTCCTATTGCTTGCATTTCTGCCCTAGTACTTTCTTTAACCAATCCTGCTATTGCTCCTGCAACTGAATTTGGGTTTGACTTTGATGAAATTTTTAAAACTTCCATTTTTCTTCCTCCTATTATTTTTATTTTATCTTGTGTTTCGATGAAAGTATTTTATAACTTTTTATTAATAAAGTCTATATATTTTCAAAAAGTTTTCCCAGTTTTGAGCGTGCTTTTTCGACACGGGCACAGAGGATTAGAAGGATTTTGTCATATTTTGTCATTTCATTTGTTTGTCAAAAAAGTTATTGTCGAAATATGTCAATTTCTTATAAATATTAAGCATTTATCCTTGTAATTTTAAATACTTGATTCGTTTTATCATCTATCTCAAACATGCAACTATTAAATTTTGCCTTTCCTCCTGCAATTTTATACCTTTCAGGAAGTGCAGTTTCAAATCTTTTAATAGAAACATCTACATCCATTCCAATAACAGACTTTTTCGGTCCAGTCATTCCAATATCTGTTATATAAGCAGTTCCTTTATCTAAAATTTCTTCATCTGCAGTTTGTACATGCGTATGTGTACCAAACACAATCGTTGCTTCTCCATCTAAGTAATACCCCAATGCTATTCTTTCTGCAGTTGCCTCTGCATGAAAATCTACTACAATAATATCTGTTTCATTTCTAATACGCTTAATAATTTCTTTTGCTTTTAAAAAAGGATTTTCAGAGAGAATCGACATATACGTTCTTCCAATTAAATTAATTACACCTATCCTTTTTCCCTTACATTCATAAATATCATACCCTCTTCCTGGATTATTATCGGGATAATTTGCTGGTCGTATTATTTGTTTATCATTAATAAAATTAAATATTTCTTTTTTTGCCCAAGTATGGTTGCCCATGGTAACAACATTAACATTTAATCGTAAAATATCTCTATACATATTTTCTGTAATTCCCATTCCCTCTGCTGCATTCTCTCCGTTAACGATAATAAAATCTATATCATTTTCTTTTACTACTCCTGGTAAGGTTTCTTTTAACTTTTGAAGTCCTATTTTTCCAACAATATCACCAATCGCCAAAATTTTCATTTTAAACTCCTTTTTTATTCCCATTCTATCGTTGCTGGTGGCTTGCCTGTAATATCATAAACCACTCTATTAACATGTTTTACTTCGTTAACAATTCTTTCAGAAACTTTGCCTAATATTTCAAAAGGAATTCTGCTCCAATTAGCTGTCATAAAATCAGAAGTGGTAACTGCTCTTAATGCTATTGTATAATCATAGGTTCTTTCATCTCCCATAACACCAACACTTTTTACATTTGTTAAGACAGCAAAATATTGATTAATTACTTGGTCTAATTTTGCTTTTACTATTTCTTCTCTAAATATAGCATCAGCTTCTTTTAAAATTGTCAGTTTATTATCTGTAATATCTCCAATCACTCGAATAGCTAATCCTGGACCAGGAAATGGTTGGCGATATACTAAATATTCTGGAAGTCCTAACGCTAGACCAACTTTTCTGACTTCATCTTTAAATAAGTCTCTTAATGGTTCTATAATTTCTTTAAAATCAACATAATCTGGTAATCCTCCCACATTATGATGACTCTTAATTGTTGCTCCTACACCCACACCACTTTCTATAACATCTGGATATATCGTTCCCTGTACTAAATAATCTACAGTTCCTATTTTTTTTGCTTCTTCCTCAAATACTCGAATAAATTCTTCGCCAATTATTTTTCTTTTTTGCTCTGGATCAGAAATACCTGCTAATTTTTCTAAAAATCGATTTTTAGCATCCACTTTTATAAAATTAACATCATCATTATTTCCAAATACTGCTTCTACTTCTTCTGCTTCATTTTTCCTTAAAAGACCATGATCAACAAAAATACAAGTAAGATTTTTTCCAATTGCTTTACGCATTAATGTTGCTGCTACAGAAGAATCTACACCTCCTGATAAAGCACATAATGCTTTTTTATTGCCTACTTTTTCTTGAATTGCTTTTATTGTTTCTTCTGCAAATGCACTCATTTTCCATGTTCCAGAGCATCCACATACATCATATATAAAATTCTTTAATACTTGAGTTCCATTCTCTGAATGATTCACTTCTGGATGAAACTGAATACCATAAAAATTCTTCTCCAAGTTTTGCATGGCTGCATTAGGACAATGAGAAGTTTTTCCAATATTTTCAAATCCTTTTGGTAATTTTGCTACAAAATCTGTATGGCTCATTAAAAATCGATTCATAGATCCTAAATGATTAAATAATTTTGATGAATTTTCAATGGAAACGTCCGTAACACCATATTCCCTTTTATCTGCTTTTTGTACTTGTCCTCCTAACATATGTGTCATAAGTTGCATACCATAACAAATTCCTAAAATAGGAATACCTAGCGAAAATATTTCTTTGTCACACTTTGGTGCATTTTCTGCATAAACACTTGCTGGACCACCAGTAAAAATAATTCCTTTTGGATTTTTTTCCTTTATTTTTTCTATAGGAGTAGAAAAAGGTACAATTTCTGAATACACATTGCATTCTCTAATTCTTCTGGCTATTAATTGATTATATTGTCCATAAAAATCTAAAATTAAAATCATTTCTTCATTCTTCATAATTCATTCCTCATTTTTTAACTTCTTTCATTGTATTAGAATTGTCTAATGGGTTGTTTCTACTTCTTTCAAGGTAACATCATGAGCGCCACCTTCTTTAATACTTACACTAGATACCATTGTTAATCTAGCTTTTTTATGTAGTTCTGGTATTGTAATAGATCCACAATTACACATAGTTGATTTGATTTTACTAATTGTTATTTCTAGATTATCTTTTAAAGGTCCTGCATAAGGAATATATGAATCAACACCTTCTTCAAATGTTAATTTATTTTTTGCTACACCGCCTAAATCATATCTTTGCCAATTTCTAGCTCTATTTGAACCTTCTCCCCAATATTCTTTTACAAAAGAACCATTAATTTTTAATTTTCTAGTAGGACTTTCATCAAATCGAGCAAAATATCTTCCCATCATAACAAAATCTGCTCCCATTGCTAATGCCAAGGTAATATGATGATCATGTACAATGCCACCATCGGAACATACTGGTATATAAATACCTGTTCTTTCAAAATATTCGTCTCTTGCTGCAACAACATCCATTAAAGCGGTAGCTTGTCCACGTCCTATTCCTTTTGTTTCACGTGTAATACAAATAGATCCTCCGCCAACACCAACTTTAATAAAATCTGCACCAGCTTCAGCTAAGTAATAAAATCCTTCTTTATCAACAACATTACCGGCCCCTACTTTTACAGTATCTCCATAATTTGCTCGTATCCAATCAATAGTATTTTTTTGCCATACAGAATAGCCATCAGATGAATCCATACAAACCATATCTACGCCAGCTTCTATTAATGCTGGAATTCTTTCTTGATAATCCCTAGTATTGATACCTGCTCCTACAATAAATCTTTTGTTTTCATCTAACAAAGAATTTGGATTCTCTTTATCTGATTCATAATCTTTTCTAAAAACTAAACTGTCTAAATGATCATTTTCATCTAGTATTGGTAAACAACTTATTTTATTATCCCAAATCATATCATTAGCATCATGTAATGTGATTCCTTTTCTTGCAAATACAACATTGTCTTTTGAGACCATGTATTCTTCTACTGTTGAATTCATAGAAGCTCTCGAAATTCTAAAATCTTTATCGGTTACTAACCCTAAAAATTTTCCTTTCGGTGTCCCATCATCTGTTACCATAACTGTTGAATGACCTGTTTGTTCAATTAGATCTAATAATTCTTTGATTGTTGTTGTATTAGTAACATTAGAATCACTAATAATAAAACCTGCCTTATATTTTTTGACATGTCTTACCATTTTTGCTTGAGATTCAATTGATTGAGCTCCATAAATAAAAGAGCACCCTCCTTCTCTTGCCAATGCAATTGCCATTCTTTCTCCGGAAACAGATTGCATAATTGCAGATACAAATGGAATATTCGCACTATATTTCGGTTCTTCCCCTTTCTTATATTTCACAAGTGGTGTTTTTAAACTAACATTCTCTGGTATACATCTTTCATCTGTTAAATTGGGTAATAAAAGAAATTCGTTAAATGTTCTTGATACATCTGGTAATATCTCTGCCATTTTAAAAGTCCCTCCTCTTATTTTATTATATTTTATTATTATATCTTAGATTTACATAAAAAGCAACCTTTTCACTCTGTATTTTTTTAGTAGTTTGCTAATAAAACTTTATTTCATATTTTTTATTCTTTGCATCGCTTCCATTGTATTTTCTTTTGTACCAAAAGAAGTTAGTCTAAAATATCCTTCACCACTTGGACCAAATCCTACACCTGGTGTTCCTACAACATTTGCTTTTTCTAGTAAAATATCAAAAAACTCCCAAGATGTAACACCATTTGGTACTTTAAGCCATATGTATGGTGCATTAATACCGCCATATACTGTATATCCTGCACTTTGTAATCCTTCTCTAATCAGACAAGCATTATTCATATAATATGCGATATTTTCTTTGATTTGTTTTTGTCCTTCTGCAGAGTATACTGCTTCAGCTGCTCGTTGCACTGGATAAGATACCCCATTAAATTTTGTTCCATGTCTTCTGTTCCATAATCCGTTAAGTGCTATTTCCTTACCATCTTTTGTATATCCTTTTAATTCCTTCGGTACAACAGTATATGCACATCTTAGACCTGTAAATCCTGCTGTCTTTGAGAAGCTTCTAAACTCAATAGCAACTTCTTTTGCTCCTTCAATCTCATATATTGTATGAGGAACATTATCTTCAGAAATATAAGCTTCATATGCAGAATCAAATAAAATTAAAGCATGATTTTTTCTTGCATAATCTACCCATTTTTTTAGGATCTCTTTTGAAAGTGTCGTTCCTGTTGGATTATTAGGAAAACATAGATAAATCATATCGGGCACTTTCTTAGGAAAATCGGGTATAAAATGATTTTCTGCTGTTGCTGGCAAATAAATCATTTTCCTATATTTGCCACTAATCGCATCATAGGTGCCACTTCTTCCTGCCATTACATTTGTATCCAAATATACAGGATACACAGGATCTGTAATAGCAACTACATTATCTAACCCTAAAATATCACCAATATTACCACAATCACATTTAGCACCATCTGATACAAATATTTCATCTAGTTGAATGGTAACACCTCTTTTAGCATAATCGTATTGAGCAATTTTTTCTCTTAAAAATTCATATCCTTGTTCTAGTCCATAGCCTCGAAAAGTTTCTTCTTTTCCTAATTCGTCTACAGCTTTGTGCATTGCTTCTAAAACTGCTGGAACAATTGGTCTTGTTACATCTCCTATTCCTAGTTTTATGATTTTTTTATCTGGATATTTTTCTTGAAATGCCTGAACTTTTTGGGCTATTGTTGAAAATAAATAGCTATCTTGTAATTCTAAAAAATTCTCATTAATGGTAATCATATTTCCCTCCATATGACTATTATATGATTCAATAAAAAATAAATTATTATTTTTTATTTGTTATATCATTATCTCTTCATTTTTTCAATCTTTTTATTCATAATTTATAACAATATGCTTGATTATACATATGAAATATCATTTTTTAAAAATTTAAATATTTATATTTTTGTATTTGATTATATAGTGCTTTGTCCTTATTATAATAAAAAGCCCATTCTTTATCTCCATATGAAAAGTGCCACCATTCTCCATCGTATGGTGCAAAATTCTCTTCAAGCATTAACTTTCTTAATAATTCTCTGTTTTTTATTGCATCTTCATTTATATTTTCATTTTTATAATAACATTTACTTGAAGTATAATCCAAAATTTCTGTTCCAAAATCTAATATACTTTTTGAAACATCATTATATATAGCTACATCTATAGCTCCTCCTGTTGGATGTCCGGCAACGGTTGGTACAGCAATTTTCTCATGGATATATTCATATAAATCCATTTCATCTTTAAATTCATTTTTTATGTTTCTTAAAATATCATTAAAATACATTTCTTGTTTTTTCATTTCTCTAAAACCATATACAACCAATATTTTATATGATTTATTAATAATTTTTAATTTTTGAGATACCTTAATTAATTTATTATATACTGTTTTTCTAACAGGTATTTGCTTACCATATTCTAACATATCCATTCCCTTTTTATACTTTCCAAAAACATACTCATCTTCTAATGGTATTAATACAAATTTTTCTTTATTTGTTTCTATATCATAATCACTTATTGTTAGTAAATCCCTGTATTTCACAAAATTATTATTTGGCATTTTTCCTCCTCATATAATGAACATATATTTTATTTATATAGTTAATTTTAAGATTTAATTTATAAATTTAAAGAATATATCATTCCATCATTTTCAATATGTCCTGAAATTATTGCTTTTTCAAATTTATTATTCTTATAATCTACAGATGCCGTAATTATTAAACCTGATGGCTGTAATATATCAATTTTCTGACTTTGCTTTTTTAAATAAGATTCAACCATACACACTGCTGTGCTTCCACTGCCACATGCTGTTTCATAAAATAATGTATCTATGTCCTTTACCCAAACGATTGGGTTTATTTTTATTTTTTCTTTTTCCTTTTCACAAAACATTACACCAACTGCTGAATTATTTACAAGATTATAATTATCAATCAAATTTCTTCCCATTTGTTTCAATTTATTTTTATTCCTTAAATACTTTTTAACTTTAAATTCTTGAATAACAATAATTGTAATTCCTTTCATCTCAACAATAAAGACTCCATTTTCCTTTTCTGTAATAATGTTACTATTTTTATATAATGGTATTTCACACCAAGCTTTTTTATTTTTATCTATACCTGCTATAATGGTATCTTTTGCATTGACACATATCTGTATTTTTCCTTGCATTCCATGTAAATAGTTATATGCAGCACTTCTCGTTGCATTTCCACAAAATTCTCCCCCTGCCATTTGTAATTCCTTTTTTCCATTATTATTAATAAAACCCACTTGTTCAACATTTGTATGTTTCTTCATAATAGCATTATTAATCTTTTTCTTTATCGTTTTAGTATAGTTAGTACCATACACAAGTGCTGTATCATTGCCAGCTGGTTTATATATTGAATACTTAATTTGAATCAATTTTTATCCCTCCAATTTTTCCTATCTAATTTCTTTTTTGTATTCTTTGTAGAATCATTATCAATTTTATATATTTTTTAAACTTAATATTATCTAATAAAAAATAGATATACACAAAAGACTATTTACAAAAATTTTCTTCCTACAAATAGTCTTTTTTAGTATATCTATGCTTAATATTCTTAAACTATCGTAGGTACAGCAATTTTAGCCTGCACCTACGCCATTTTTAGCAATAGTTACAAGCTTCTACGATAATGATGTAATTGGTTTAAAAATATTTTCAAATTCATAATGATTCCTCGTTACTTTTTTATGTATTGAAATTTACTGCAAACCCTCCTACAAAGTAAATAATGTTCATATGAGGGAATTCTGGCTCGGGTGGTGTAGATATCTACAACTCCGAAACCTCTTTGCGATTGATATAAATATCAATCAAGTTATTGTTAATATAACATAAATCTTACATTTTTTCAAGAAATATGAAAATTTTTTTATTTAGAATATGATATATTATATTTCATTTCTTTCTATAATTGTGTTACTTCGTTTTCTGCAAATCTTATTTATTAAATTATTTTCTTTATTCTATTTTAAACATCGCTTTTAAAATTCATTATCTATTATTCTTTTATTTCTCCTTGTTCTAGATTTAATTCTTTTTCATCTTTTGTAACTTGTTCTTGAGCTTCTCTCTTTTTTATAGTAGGTGTAGTAATTGTTGCTTTTCCTATTTGTGGTTCTGTTATGCTATATCTTCCAGTTTGTACATCTTTAAAAAATTCATCTGTTTTTTGATCGTGAAAAAATTTTATTTTTTTAAAATCTTCTGCAAATTTTCCATTAACTTCTTTATCTTCTAATATTTTACTCTTTACTAATTCTCTAAATTCAATTATATATTCTTCATATCCATCAAAATTTTGGATAGCTGATTTTCCTTCAGAAAGTAGCAAAATATCTTTAAAATCTTTTCCAGTATCTTTGTCTAATCTATCTAATATTTTCTCTTTATTCTTTAAGTTTTCTATAAATGTATTTATAAATTCTTTTTTATAATTTTCTGGTACAACTCTACCTGTCATTTTATATGCATCTTCAATAACCTTCATATTTGATGCAAATAAATATATTTGATTATAATATCTCGTTGCATTACATATAATATCTTTATAATGTTCGTCGTCTTCTTGTATATCCTTTTCGTATTCTAGTGTTTGGCTTATATCATCATAAGCATCATCACACATTTCCGCTGATAATGCAAAATCTTGCCTATGAACCCAATTATTATAAGAAAGATTTAAATTCATAAATCCTGCTAAGTTTTTTGCCATTGTTTTAGCATAATATGTAATATAATCTTGTTCTTGAGTTGATGTTGTATAATCTAATATAGATCGTACTTGTTCTTGCTTATTATGATCAACAAAATATGCTAAATCCATTATTCTAAATGGATTCTCTAGTATTCTAGTTGTTTGTCCAAACATTGCTCCTAATTGATATTCTCTATCTTGTTTTCTTATAGCTGATTCTATGTTTGGAATATCTTTTATTTTTTCATAATCTTCTTGTGATAATTCTGAAAAATATTCTTCCCATGTTTGATTTTTCATGCTAATTGGTGTACCTTTTTCTTGCATATATTTTAAGCAAGTATACGCATAATTTCCAAAAGTGCCACCTGTTCTTTTTCTTGAAATTTTGTCATCTTCTATAAGTTGTTCTAAATATTCCTTTGTAATTTTTATGCCTCGTGGTAAACCTACTTTTTTGCAAAATTCATCGCTGAATAAAGTTATATCTTCTAATTTTGGGAATTTTATTATTCCATATTTATCTTTTGCCTTTGTTTCTTCTTGTTTTTGTTTTTCATTAATTAAATTTTGTAATTGTGATGTTCCTCTGACTCTTATTTCTGATTTATATCCTGGCACACTCATTACAACAATTTGATACGGGCTTTTCTCATAACCTAACATTTCTGAAACATTATATATATCTGCATTAACTTTTCCAACTACAATGTTATCAACATCTTTTAGTCTTGAATCTACTCCTTTAAAATTTATAATCTCCCCATTTTCTCCTATTGTAAAAATTCCTCTTCCCATTGAATATGTATTATATGCTAAACCATCAATATCTCCACTTTCAATTATTTTTTCGTATTCATCTTGTGAAATTGGCTGATATACTTTTACCCCTTCAACTTCTCTATAAATACCTGGAACTATTACTTTAGCTTCAACAAGCTGTTGTATTTTTTTATGTTCTTCTATTCTTGACATCTATATCACACTTTCCTACATTTTTTTATTTATCTTTAAATCTTTTATTCTATTTGTTGTTCATCTCGTGCTACTTGTTTTCTTGCTTTGTCTTTTAGTTTGGTTGGCACATTAATTGTTGCCTTGCTTATCTATTGTTCAGTAATACTATATCTCCTCGTTTGCATATCTTCAAAAAATTCAGTTGATTTTTGGTCGTGAAAAAAACTTACTTTTTCTTCAATTATTTGTGCACTTATTATTCTAGCAATACATTTTCTAGTTATTTGCTCAATTATCCATTTTTCTTGTACATTCATCTGCATTTTTCCCAAAACTTTATATTATTTATCAATATAAAAAATTTTTTTAAAGAAACTTATTATTTTTTCATAAAATTTTTCTTTTTTTATTTCTATTGGTAAGTTATTACTATTAGTGTTTTTTTGTTTTACTTCTTTTTCTGTTTTATCAATTTCTCTTGTTTTAAAAATATCACTATTATATTTTGCACGTTTTTCTTCTTCGATTTTTTGTCTATCATATCTTTCTTTAGCTTGTATTCTTTTTTTTTGATATGGTGTAGCCCAATAATCTCTAAATATATTAGCAAATATTGCTTTTGTTTCCTCTAATAATTCTTGTTCTTCAAAGCTCTTATTTATATCAACCAAAAAATTATAAGTGTTATCCATTTTAGTATTAAACGTATCAATCATTGTCTGTGGTATTTTATCAACACTTTCTTTTGGTACATATTTTAATATCTCCATTACTTCTTTATAGGCTTTAGGATAATTATTCTCCATCTAAACTTACTCCTTTTTCTTTGGTATTCTAACTATATCTATTATCTAAATTTCTTCATTATTTCTCCATTTTGATTCTCCTATAAATCACTCATTAAATTTATTATATATTATTTCTTACAAAAAATAAAGAATATCTTAATAATTTAATCAATATCTTCTTATTCTTTAAATATCTAACATATCTTGTTTTCCAAAAAGTATATAAAACTCTTTATTTTATATATAAATCAATTCATTAAAAACATTTTCTTGTGCGTTATGGGTTGATTTTTTTAAAACAAAAAATCAACCAGTTTAACTGATTGATTTATATCTTCTGTTCTATAAAGTTCGAACAGAAACTTCGCTGGCTGGGGTGGTAAGATTCGAACTTACGAATGATCGGGTCAGAGCCGATTGCCTTACCACTTGGCGACACCCCAATATTTATGTTTATCATATCATATCTTTATAGGTTTGTCTATACATTTTAAATTATTATTAACTCACTTCACATCAAAAGAACAAAAGGAAAAAATTTCTATTAAAAATTAAAAATTCTATAGACTTTTTTTTAATTTTTATATATGATGTTATTATCGTAAAAAACAGGAGGGGTTCATATGTCAAAAAAAATAACCTTTATTTTATCGGTATGTCTTATTTTTATCAGTTTTAATGTACTATATGTTGTAAGAGCAACATCTCTCGAAGATAATGAACAAACTAATTCAACTATAGTCACGGAAGAGGATGAGGAAACAAACACTACAAATAATACAACTACCAACACACCTACACCTTCTTCTTCAACCTTTTTGACCAATAATGGTGTTACAAGCGTTAGTACTGTTTCAGACTATTCAGAAGCTAATTTAGGACTAAATAATATTTTAAATATCATCTTAATTGCTATTGGTGTGTTAATTATTTTATTTGCAATAGCTATATTAATTCGTCTAAAACATTAATCCTAGAAATGATTATCTAATAATGATGAATATACTCTATTATAAAAAGAAAAGCATTATATAAAAATTAAATACTTTATTTTAAAAGTAATTTATCTGTTTATATAATGCTTTTTACTTATTTATTTTTTACAAAATAAATAGCAAATTTTAAAAATCCTATTTTTTCAAATGATTCTTAAAAATAATTATTAAGAATCATTATTTTGTGTTGCATAATACCAGATTGCTGCAATAATAATAATTGCTGCAACAGCTAAAATAATCCACATCCATGTTGTTGTTGACATGGTACCTGTTCCTACCGCTGTTCCTTCTGTTGTTGTTCTTGTTGCATTATAATCTCCTGCATTTGTTCCCGTCATATTTACGACACCATTTTTTGCATCATCCATTCCGGTTTTAACACCATTTTCGCCATCTTTTACAGTGTCTTTTGCATCATTTACCATATTACCTGAAAATACATTATCAGTGACGTTTCTAGCACTTTGTCCTGCTTTATCTAAAGATTCTGTTATTTCATTTCCTAAATTGATTGTTTCTCCACCTTTATCGTCTGCTGCAAAACATAAACCACAACATAATGAAAGAACTATGATAGTTAGACCAGCTATTAAACTTTTCTTTGCCATAATTACCTCCATTAAAAGCCATTTTTTAATCTTTTATATGAAAAATTTTTCATATAGTTTTAGTATTGTTTATTACGGCAAAAATATGCTAGCAAATTTTGAAATTAATTTTTGTTGGTAATATGAATTTGACTTACTTCAACATTTAATTCTCTTGAAACAATATTTTGAATTTTAGCAATTTGTTCTTGACTTAAGATTGCACTTTTTACAACAACAGTTACTATTCCATTATTTACCAAAATAACAACATCTTCAAAATCTTTATTTTTAATTAAATTTTCTGCAATCATAGTACCATTTTTAATATTGGTTATATTTGTAATTTCTTGTGTTGCAATTGTTTTTTGATCTGCTGGTACTTCATTACTTTCAATCATCTTTTGATATGTTTCTAACATTTCAGAAAACATATTATCTCTTTCTAATTTTGTTTCTGCAAAATAATTATCTTGCTGTATAGAATTTTGCATATTGGTATTTGTTTCTACATTTGTATTATCTGTAACTATATTTGTACTTGCTGTTCCTATAATGGCTTGATTGGAAACAATGGCGCCTCCGAGCAACATTTTGAATTTCATTTTCCTCACTTACAGGTTCTGTGTTTACTAATTGAACATCTCCAATATTGCTTTCATTAGCATTAGCAGATACCTCCATAATTTCTCTTTCTCCTAAATTATAATTTAAATATCCAATCGCTATTAACGTAACAGCTATACAAATTAATGTCATTTGTTTTATTTTTTCTTTTTTCATTCTAATTCTCTCCCATCTCAAAAACTTGGATTTTATGTGTTGCTATCCCTGTAGCAGCTTCTACCGCTGCTATAATATTACTTTTAATCGTTGAATCTGAAGCACCTTCGGCTGTAATAATAGCACCTTCAATCTTAGGCATTGTTATTTTCTCAGTAACAACATTAGAGGAACCATCTGTGATAACATCTTGAGCATTTGTTTTCGTTTCTGTCGTTCTTTTGCCACCAGAAGTATCTGTTTCTTCAACAGTACTTGTACTTGTATTCACATTATATAAAGGAACTATCGCACTACTTTCAGAATATGTAATTAACACCGAAACTCTTCCAACACCATTTATTTTGGTTAAGATATTTTCAATTCTTTTTTCTAATTCATTCGATACGTTGTTAGACATATCAGTACTTTTAGTTGCTAATTCCACTCCCACTGTGTTTTTAAAATCTTCTGTTTTTTCGTCATCTTTTAAGATTTTATTAATGATGAGCAATGTTATGACTAAAATAATTAAAAAAACAACTAAATTTTCTACTCTTTTTTCTTTATTTTGAAAAATTTTTTTTAATTTTTCCATCTTTTTACGCCTCCTTTTTTTGAAACTTCAAAAATCAGTTATTGTAGTATAATATTTTCTATCTCTACACCATATCTTTCCGACACATATTCTTTTAATGGAGCATCTTCTTTTACATGATTTTCACTATTTTTTCCTATATAGATGGGATTTATCATAATAATATTTTGGTCAGACTCTCCTTTTTGTATTATAATTTTTTCAATTGTCTCATAACTATTATCCACATAAATTGTTACTTTTTGTATTGGATATCCTTGCTGATTTAAATCTTCTTTTATAGATGTTTCTATTCCTTTTATATAAACATCTTTTACGGAAGAATTCATATCTGTTTCTGTTTTTATTGTTTCTCCTTGCCACAAATGTTCAAAATCAATTTTTGCATTATTCTTTTGCAATATCGGATTTAATATGACAAATATAATATAAATGCCAATTATTATTTTTACATATTTTTTACTATTTCCTTCTGGTAAAATAGATTCGATAATAAGAGAAATCATAATGGCTACAATAATACCTTCGCACCAAGTTTTCATAAATTTTACCATAATAACCTCCCTGATATTACCATAATTTCTATTAATTAACTTTTTACTGTTTGTATGCTTTCAAGTTTTTATACTAACGATACATCAATGCACTATTGGTTATTTTTATAACAATAGTAATACCTACAATAAACATTACAGATATAGAAAATAATATTGCTAATAAAATTTTATATCCATCTGCTATTTGCTCAATCAGCTTGACAATTTTTCCATCTGCCACAACTTCACAAATAGCAGAAGTTAGTTGAAATGATATCCATAATGCCAGAATTTTTATCATTGGCATAAGAACAATTCCTAAGATAATAATAATTCCAATTATTCCCACTGAATTCTTTAAAATATTACCACAACCGATTACAGTTTCTACTGCATCTCCCATAATTTTTCCCACAACTGGTATAAAATTGGATACAGCTGCTTTTGCGGTTTTAGAAGTTAAACCATCGACAGAACTACTTAATGTTCCTTCAGCAGAAAGTAAACATACAAAAATTGTTAAAACAACGCCTAATATCCATACAATAGAAGACTTTAAAAATTTTGATAGCTTGTCTATTTGTATTTTATCCGAAACATTCGATATAATGCTTAACGTAATAGAAATTAATAATAATGGAATAATAAAACCATCTAAAAAATTTCCTATAAAATTTATAAAAAATAATATAATGGGTTGAATGATAGAACTAGACACAATATTTCCCGTTGTTAACATTAATGTTATTAATAAAGGTACTAATAAATTCATAAAAGCAATAATATTGTTTATGGCTTCCTTGGTAATATCTAACACAGAAACAAAGGTATGAATAACAACAGATACAATTACTAAATATTGTATCAAATAAACAATTTGACTAGATGAAGAATTACCCAAATTTTCTACAATTGCTTTAAAAATACTATGTATAATAACAATAATTAATACACTTACCATTAGTTGTATTGCTACTGTTACTTCATTATTGACTATAGTACCAATTCCAGAAAATATACTTTCATGATCTATTTTTCCAGCAATTGCTTGAGAAAACAGGTTACTAAAATCCAAATTGGGAAAACTACTTTCTGTATATGCTTTTGCAGAAGCTAAAAAATCTGAAATGCCTAATGTATTCTTTTGTGATTCGATAAACTCTTCCATTATTTTCCTCTCTTTTGTATTTTTTACGATTCATGTTATCCTTTATCAATTTGCGTTTCGATTTTTTAAAATCCAATTTCAAGGTAGTAAATTGGTTAATGTTTCTAAAGTTGTTGCAATAACAGGAATTGATAAAGATATCACAATGATTTTTCCTCCAAAATCAATTTTATTAGCAATAGCATTTTCCCCTGTGTCTTTACAAATGCTCACTGCATACTCTGTTAATATTGAAATTCCAGTGATTTTTAGCAATAATGTAATAAATTGATTATGATACTGGGATTGACTCGATAAATCATTTATAAAATCAATAATGGCTTGTATCATATGCATCGAAAAAAATATAATGATGGCACCACCTATTAATACTGGAAAAATAGCATATTCCTTTTTATATTGTTTTAAAATAATTGTAACAATTAACGTGATAAATCCAATGCCAATTATTTTAACGATTTCCATTATAAATTAAACACCGTCCTTACTGTTACAAATAAAGAGCTTATCTCCTTGATTACCATTGTTAAAACAATTACCATACCTGCTAACGTTGTCATCATTGCTTGGTCTTCTCTTCCCGCTCTTGATAATACTTGATGTAACACGGCAACTAAAATACCTATACCAGCAATTTTTAATAATAAATCGATTTCCATAATTTTATCCTTCTTTTTATTAAAAATAAATGAGGTACATAAAATATACTTTACTATTTATGCCCCATGCTATTTATATTAAAATAATGGCTATTCCCAGTCCCAAAACAGTTCCTAAAGTTTTATATAGCTTTGTATTTTTATCTTTTTCTTGTTCTGCTTTTTCAATTTGGTTTGCCAATAAAACACTTGTTAACTGAATTTCACTAATTTGTCCTTGTTTATCTGTTTTACCTAAAAGTTTTCCTAACATTTTCATAGTTTCTTTATCTTCTAAAGAAAGATTATGATTGCTATCATCTATTGCCATATACCACGCTTGAGAAACATTTTGTGTCGCCATTTCCTTTACTGTTTCTTGAAAAATATTTTTTTTATCCTGATATATGACACAAGAAATTTCCTCAAAAATATCTTTAATAGGTTCATAGGTAAATTCAATTTTACTCTTAAACATAGCTAAAGCATTTTGTATTTGCTTTAATGCCATAACTCTATTATCAAATGTTTTAGCTTTTATCATTCCTAAATAAGAACAGATTCCTATAATGGCTAAAATTGTTATACCTTTTAGTATTATTAGCATTTTTTATCTTCTCCTATCCTTCTATTGCTTCATATTCTGCCTTTTTCTTATTTATAGCATATACTTGTTTTGGCATTCCTCGTTTTTGTTCGTCTAAAAAAATAATTCTTTCAAAAATGTGCATATTCACTAAATTTTTTAAGATAGGATTTAAAGAAATATCTTCAAAACTTGATCCATGTGCGGTAAAAATTCCTTTACTACCTGAACAAACAGCATAATTAATAGCTTCTATATCTTCTTCATTTCCAATTTCATCAGCAACAATTACTTTGGGTGCCATTGAACGAATTAGCATCTTCATACCGATCCCTTTAGGAACATTGTCTATAATATCTGTTTTTATCCCTACATCATTTTGAGGAATTCCTTTATACAATGCCCCTATTTCTCCTCTTTCATCTACTACTCCTACATTAATGGCTTTAAATTTTATCTCCTTAATACCACTTGCAATTTGTCGAATAATATCTCTTAAAACTGTTGTTTTTCCAACACCTGGTGCTGACACAATTAATGTATTATATACCGTATTTTCTTCTAAATTAATCATATGTTTCAATATTTTATTACTACTTCCTAAAACTTGTCTTGCTACTCTAAAATTCATACTATAGATATAGTGAATATTAATTACTTTACCATTTTCAATAACACAAGACCCCGTTATTCCCACTCTATGTCCACCTTTAACGGTTACAAATCCTTCCGATATTTGATTTTGATACGAATAAATGGAGTTTTCGCAAATAAGTTGTAAACATCCCATAATTTCTTGAGTTTTTACAGAATACTTGATGACTTTTTCAATATCATTCAACTTTAAAATAATGGGTTTATTTACTCTAATGCGAATTTCTTCTAATGTATCCATTTTATCTAGTACTTCCTCTGCAATTTTTTTTTGAAGCTTGTCTGGAAAATAATTTAAAATACTATTCACTTTTTTCCCCTTTTCATTTGTATTTATTATTATATATGCATAAAGAAGATATTTAGAACAAAAAAATAAAAAACCTGTGTTTTTATTATGAAAACATAGGTTTTTATAGATAGCTTATCATTTTTACTTTTTCCAATTTAAAATTTGATTATGAAAAGTTTCCTCTTCTTCTACAATATCTTGTTTTTTCTTTTTTCTAAATCCTATTTCTTTCTTTTCTTTAGGATTATCTTCTTTCTTAGATTGTGCTATTGCCTCGTCAATTGTTAGTGTTCTTTCAAAATCTACAATATTTTTTACCGGAAGTTTATAAACACCCTCTACATACATATCTTTTTTTCCGGGTTTATTGAATTGAATATAACGCAAATAGGTATCGATAATTTTTCTATCTTTTCTACTTAGTAATTGTTTATCCTCTTCTAAATATTGGTATCGCCATATAACATGTCTTTCATAGGAGCCAAATGGTGATTTTTTTAAGTCGTCATAATCAAATTCAATTTTGAATTGAAAATTTTCAATAGAAATACTTATATTACTCCATACTTTACGTTTTGTTCTTATAAAACATTTTCTTAAAGACTTAATTAAATTATAAACATCTGTTATTAACTGAGAATATTGTTCTTCATCAATATTAAATATATTAGGAATTTCATATCCATTTACAAATTTCCTTTTGATAATTCCTTTGGGTAAATAATAAAAATACATTTCTCCAATTGGTTTTTGATCTGGTACATCTATTACAGATGCATATAAGAAAATACTTTCCCATTTTTCTGGAATAATATAAAATAATTTCTTTTGTATTTCCAAATATAATACTTTCTCTTCTGGTAAGCTTATCATAAATTTCTCCTAAAATTTATTTTTCTAATAAACTCTCTCCGGTCATTTCTTTAGGTTTTTCAATTCCCATAATGTCTAACATCGTTGGTGCTAAATCAGCCAATCTTCCTTCTTTCAGTTTTTTTATCATAGGTAATCCTACTATTGCTAGCGGTACAGGATTTGTTGTATGAGCCGTATGTGGTTCGCCTGTTTTATAATCTATCATTTGTTCAGAATTTCCATGATCTGCCGTAATTAATAAAACACCATCTTTTTCTTGAATAGCATCCACTACCTTTTGAACACATTCATCTATTGTTTCTAAAGCTTTTTCTGTGGCATCAATATTGCCAGTATGTCCTACCATATCAGGATTAGCATAATTTAAGATAATACAATCATATATTTCTGATTGGATGGCTTCAATTACTTTATCTGTTACTTCATAAGCACTCATTTCTGGTTTTAAATCATATGTTTCTACTTTAGGCGAAGGAACTAAAATTCTATCTTCTCCCTTATATTGTTTTTCCTCTCCTCCATTAAAGAAAAACGTCACATGCGCATACTTCTCTGTTTCTGCAATCCTTAACTGTTTTAATCCTTTTTTGCTAATATATTCTCCAAATGTATTTTTAATTTCTTCCTTTTTAAAAGCAACTTCTACATTTGGCATTGTTTCATCATACGGTGTCATACAAACAAAATAAGTTGATAATTTTTCTGTTTTAAAACCATCAAAATTTTTATCTACAATACTTCTTGTAATCTCCCTTGCTCTATCTGGTCTAAAATTAAAGAAAATCACAGAATCTCCATTTTGTATTTTGGCTATTGGCTCACCATTTATATTGGTAATAACTGTTGGTTTAACAAATTCATCAAATACTTCTTTTTGATATGATTCTTCAATTGCTACAATAGCTGAATTTACTTTTTGTCCTTCACCTTTTACAATAGCATCGTATGCCTCTGAAACTCTCTC
Organism: uncultured Clostridia bacterium; assembly: GCA_947626885.1. Taxonomy (GTDB): domain Bacteria; phylum Bacillota; class Clostridia; order TANB77; family CAG-508; genus Scatovivens. The sequence goes on from CANQTX010000002.1 coordinate 100,233, forward strand.
CCATCTTTTATCTCTATCCATACTATAAAATCTTCCAGATAATGTTGCAATTTGTCCAACACCCTTTTCTTTCATCTTCTCTTCTAAATCTGCAATATAACCTTCACCAGATGCAGGTGGCGTATCTCTTCCATCTAAGAAACAATGTACATATACATCTTCAAAATCTTTTCTTTTTGCTAATTCTAATAAAGCATATAGATGACGATTATGACTATGTACACCACCATCCGATACCAATCCCATAATATGCAATTTCGAATGATTCTTCTTGCAATTTTCTATTGCTTTTACTAATTCTGGTACACTAAAGAAATCACCATCTTCTATTGACTTTGTAATTTTGGCTAAATCTTGGTAAACAATTCTACCAGCACCAATATTAGTATGACCTACCTCTGAATTTCCCATTTGTCCTTCAGGTAAACCTACTTCTAACCCACTTGTATGAATAATGGTATTAGGATTTTTAGTTAAGATCTCATTTAAATGTGGTATATTGGCTAGCTTAACAGCATTTCCCTCTGTTTGCTCATTAATTCCAAAACCATCTAATATCATTAACATCGTTAATTTCTTACTCATTTCTTCTCCTTTACTCTATTTTAAGTTGTCTTTTAGATTTTTTCAGTATTTATGAGATACTTTTTAAGAATCATCATAATTATAATGAAATGATTTTATGCATCATAATTTACAATTTTACTAAATTCTTCTGGTTGTAGACTAGCACCACCAACAAGTCCACCATCAATATCAGAAGTTGAAAATAATTCTTTGGCATTAGAAGATTTAACACTGCCACCATATTGTATAATTACTTCCTCTGCAACAGAATCTCCGTAAATTTTTCTGATTTCATCTCTAATAGCTTTAATAGAACTATTCGCATCTTCTGATGTTGCTGTTTTTCCTGTTCCAATTGCCCAAATTGGTTCATAAGCAATAATTGTATGTTGTACTTGCCAATCGGATAATCCTTCTAAAGCTAAACGCGTTTGCATTCGAATGATACCTTCTGTTTTGCCAGATTCTCTCTCTTCTAAGGTTTCTCCTACGCAAACAATTGGCTTTAAATCATTTGCAAAAGCTGCTTTGACTTTTTTATTCACAGTTTCATCTGTTTCAGAGAAATATTGTCTTCTTTCAGAATGACCAATAATAACATATTCTACGCCTATTGCTTTTAACATTTTCGGAGAAACTTCTCCTGTATAAGCACCTTTTTCTTCAAAATGCATGTTTTGTGCACCAATTTTAATATTGGTTCCTTGCGCATTCATAATACAATAAAATAAGTCTGTATACGGAACGCAAAGAATCACTTCTACTTTTGTCTCCTTTACTAGTGGTTCAAATGCTTGCATATATGCGATTGCTTCGTCAGGAAGCATATTCATTTTCCAATTTCCTGCAATTACTTTTTTTCTCATTTCATCAATTCCTTTCTATTTTTATTATATACTATATTTTTTTAAAATCAATCATTATTTTTTTGAGAAGATAATATCTTTTCAAAAACAATCATCACAGAAAAGAAAAATATCATAAGAGATCTGTACGTAAACCAATAATGAATATGCGAATGATTGCTAGCGAAAAAGTACCATAAACATGGCATTAGGGCTAGTATCATAAATGGTATTGATTTTTTTATACCATTCATACAGTTCATTTCTTTTCTATATTTCAATAATCTAATAAAATAATATATTAGTAATCCCCCAAATATTAAAAAATAAATTTTCTTTTTATAAACTGCAAAATTGACTTTTATAGCATCAAATCGACTATATTCTGTAGTAGAAGATCTCCAAAGAATCGTTTTATAAGCATTTTCTAGTAAGTTTTCTTTTAATACTATACTTCCAATTATCCATTTAGCAACCCACATACCTATGTATCCAAATCCCCAAATAAAACTATACTTTATAATTTTGATCATACATGGAAATATATGATTATCCTGATCATCTAATAAAAGAACAAATATCATTGGAATTCCTAACGTAATTAGTGGATATATTAGAAAATCAAAATAGCTAGTCAGCATACCTATTACTAGGAAATAATAAGGTAATAATTTCTTTTGAAAGATACTTTTAGCAAATAGCAACAGTATAATGACTGCTATTTTGTACATTAGTATTAGGTAGTGCATAAGTAATTATCATTGCCAAAAACCCTACAATAATAAGTATAAAAAAAATTAATAGAAATTTCAAAACATTCTTTACTTTATTCATTTTTTAATAATTTTCCTATTTTATATTGTCTTAAAATGATTATCTTATAGCAGATTCTAAAGCCAATACAATCATTTTATCTAAAGATTTCTCTCTATCTGCGCTACTTACTTGTGATTTAAAATAATGAGAATCTACTACACTCAAAAGGCATGCTGCCTTTTTATCTAATAACTTTGCATTATAAAATAAAGCAAAAGCTTCCATTTCAGCTGCTATAATTTTGATATCTTGGGGAATTCTAGCTAACATTTTAGTAACATCTGTCATATACCAATCGAAACAATCGCTGCACACAGTTGTTCCTTTTGTATAAGAAATTGCTAATTCTTTTGCTGTTTCTTCAATTTGTTGATTTAGTCCTTTATCTGGAAAAGCCATATGCACTTTATCATTATTTAAAGTAAAAGCATAATTGCCTTCTGTGTAAGTTTGATCTACTAAAATAATATCTAACAACTGTAACTCGGATGTATAAGCACCACAAGAACCTATTCGAATAATATTATCTACATTAAAATATTTATATAATTCATACGAATAAATTCCCATGGAAGGCATACCCATACCACTGGCCATAATTGATATTTTTTTCCCTTTATAATATCCTGTATAAGCTTTCATTCCTCGTACATCATTTACCAATACGGCATCTTGTAGGTATTTAACAGCAATTAGTTCTGCTCTTTTAGGATCTCCTGGCATAATAACTGTTTTTGCAAAATCTCCTATTGCAGCTTCATTATGGGGTGTTATATTTGCCATACATTTCTCCCTTCTTCTTTTAGTTTATTCTATAAGCATATTATTTATCCTGTAAAGCTTCAATGCCAGGTAATTTTTTACCCTCTAAAAACTCTAAAGAAGCGCCACCACCTGTTGAAATATGCGTAAATTTCTCGGCTAATCCTGCTTTTTCTACTGCTGCGGCTGAATCTCCACCACCAATAATTTTAATAGCATCAACATCTGCCAATGCTTCAGCAATTCGATTTGTTCCTATAGCAAATTGATCAAACTCAAATAAACCTAAAGGTCCATTCCAAACAACTGTCTTAGCATTTTGTAATTCTTTACAGTATAAATCTATTGTTTCTTGACCAATATCATATCCTTCCCAATCTGTTGGAATTTCTGTATATTTTACTGTTTTACTTTCTGTATTAGGATCAAACTCTTTACCAATTTTGGTATCCACAGGTAACATAAATTTAACACCTTTCGCTTTTGCTTCTTCCATTAGCTCTTTTGCTAAATCTAGTTTATCTAATTCACATATGGAATTACCAACTTCATATCCCATTGATTTAAAGAAAGTATATGCCATTGCTCCACCAATCATTAAAACATCAACTTTTTCTAATAATGCTTTAATAACACCAATTTTATCAGATACTTTCTTTCCTCCCAAAATAGCCATAAATGGTCTTTCAGGATTTTCCAATGCAGTTCCTAAAAAGTTTAATTCCTTTTCAATAAGAAATCCAGATACAGCTGGTAAAAATGCTGCAACACCCGTTGTAGAACTATGAGCTCTATGTGCTGTTCCAAAAGCATCATTTACATAAATTTCAGCCAATGAAGCAAATTCTTTTGATAATGCTTCATCATTTTTTTCTTCTCCAGCTTCATATCTTACATTTTCAAGAAGCATTACTTCTCCTTCTTGTAAGTTTTCAGCTAAACGTTTCGCATCTGGTCCTACAACATCTTTGGCTAATACGACTTCTTTTCCTAATAATTTAGATAATTCTTTCGCAACAATATCTAATGAAAATTCCGGTTTTACTTCTCCCTTTGGTCTTCCCAAATGAGAACATAAGATAACTTTACAATTATTATCTAATAGATATTGAATAGTAGGTAAGGCAGCTACAATTCTTCGATTATCTGTGATAACTCTGTTTTCATCATATGGCACATTGAAATCACATCTCACTAATACTTTTTTTCCTTTAATATCAATGTCTTTAATTGTTTTTTTATTCATTTCTTAACTTCCTTTCTTTCATAAGTTATGTATCTTATAAAGAAATCAGAATTCAGAATTTTCGAAATTTTCTCGAATGGTTTTCTGAATTCTGATTTTCTCATTTCATTATGTTTTTAATATTATTATGACATTTTGGAACAACATTATCCTAATTCTGCAAAATATTTAATTGTTCTTACCATTTGACTTGTATAAGAATTTTCATTATCATACCAACTAACCACTTGCACTTGATATAATCCATCTTCTACTTTTGTAACCATTGTTTGTGTACTATCAAATAATGATCCATAAGTAATTCCTATGATATCTGAAGAAACTAATGGTTCATCTGTATAACCATAAGATGCATTTGAAGCTGCTTTCATTGCTGCGTTAATACCGTCAACTGTTATATCATTTCCTCTTACTGTTGCAATCAAAATTGTTGTTGAACCTGTTGGTACTGGAACTCTTTGTGCAGAACCAATTAATTTTCCATTTAATTCTGGAATAACTAATCCAATTGCTTTAGCAGCTCCTGTTGAGTTTGGAACAATATTAACTGCGGCTGCTCTTGCTCTCCTTAAATCCGCTTTTCTATGAGGTCCGTCTAACACCATTTGATCACCTGTGTAAGCATGAACTGTTGTCATAATTCCAGATTGAATAGGAGCATAATCATTTAATGCCTTTGCCATAGGAGCTAAGCAGTTTGTTGTACATGATGCAGCTGAAATAATAGTATCTTGTGGTGTTAATATATTTTCATTTACACCATAAACAATTGTTGGTAAATCATTGCCAGCTGGTGCTGATATAACAACTTTTTTTGCTCCTGCTGTAATATGAGCTGATGCTTTTTCTTTTGTTGTATAGAATCCTGTACATTCTAATACAACATCCACACCAATTTCCCCCCATGGTAAATTGGCAGCATCTTTTTCTGCATATATTTTAATTGTTTTTCCATCTACAGTAATAGAATCTTCTCCGGCTTTTACTGTATCTGCTTTTTCATATCTTTTTTGTGCTGAATCATATTTTAATAAATGTGCTAACATATCAGGACTTGTTAAATCATTGATAGCAACAATTTCATATCCTTCTGCTCCAAACATTTGTCTGAAGGCAAGACGTCCTATACGTCCAAAACCATTAATCGCTACTTTTACTGACATTTTTTCATTCCTCCACTTCTGATACTTTTTTTAATAAATGAAGTATCTTCCAAAAATTAGTCTTCCTCGACCAAGATTATTCTATACTAATTTTTATGAATTTTCAAGTATTTTTTTAAATTAATTATTATAATTGTATCTTATAGATTTATTATTTAGAATTTACTTTATAAATATCAATTTGGCAATTTTTTATTCTCACAACTTTTTCATTCTCGTCAGGTAGTCCATTAAAGTACCAGCTAGCAGAACGCAAGAAAAAACCATGAGAGCATATTAATATGGTTTCATAGTTTCCTTGATATTTTTTAATAATATCATCTAAAAAAGCAAATACTCTTTTCGTGTATGTTTGACAATCTTCTCCTCCTTCAACAGGAACATTTTTGGTATAGTAGCGAATTTCATTAAAAATATCCTCTGTATTAGGCATACCCTCGTATATTCCTAAATCTCGTTCTATGATACGTTCATCTACAATTATAGGAAGGTTTCTTTCTTCATTAATAATTTCTGCTGTTTGCTTAGCACGTATCAGTGGTGATGTTATAATTAAATCGATTGGTATATTTTTTAATTTTTCTCTTGTCTCTTTAGCTTGTTCGATTCCTTCCTCAATTAATGGAATATCCACTTGTCCTGCAGCTTTTTTTAAAGTATTCCATTCTGTTTTTCCATGTCTTACAATAATGATTTTCACTTTTTGTTTCTCCTATCGATTTTAATAATAGAGAAATCCTTTTTCAATTTTTTTGGATTACCTTTGAAATTGCAAGTCCATCTCCTACTTCTAAAATGTTGGTTTTTAAATTGGAATTTTCTGTTACTTGTTGAATGTATTCTCGTAAATGTCTTACGGCTGTACGTTGCTTATGCTTATGGTACTCACCCATAACATATCCTTTATAAAGTATATTATCCGCTAAAATAATACCCTGATTTTTGATTAATCGCATACTTTCTTTTAGGAAAATAGTATATTTACTTTTAGCAGCATCAATAAATATAATATCGTATTCTTCTGTTAATGTAGGCAAAATTTCTATTGCATTTCCTATCATAATGCGAATTTTTTTATCTACACCTATTTTTTGAATATTTTCTATTGCCTCTTTTGCCTTTTCCTCATCAATTTCAATTGTATCTATTATACAAGTATCTGATGTAAATTTTGCAAAACAGGTAGCAGAATAGCCAACAGCAGTTCCAATTTCTAAAATTTTATTAGGATTTGTTTCTTGTAAAATGTTTTTAATCACTTCTAAAGTATCATCCATAATAATTGGAATATGCTCTGCCAGAGCTTTCTTTTTCATTTTTATAAATTCTTCTTCGTTAAACATTTTTATATCCTCTATTTACTACTTCTTGTTGCTCTTTCTCTATCTTTATTATTAAGAATTTTCTTTCTTAATCTAATATTTTTTGGTGTTACTTCAACCAGTTCATCATCTTGAATAAATTCAATGGCTTTTTCTAATGACATTTGAATTGGTGGTACTAAGCGTAATGCTTCATCAGATCCAGAAGCTCTTGTATTAGTTAAATGTTTTTCTTTACATACATTAATAGCTAAATCTTCTCCTCTGGCATTTAATCCAACTATCATTCCCTCATAAACTTCAACACCTGGACCAATAAATAACTCTCCTTTATCTTGTGCATTATATAGGCCATATGTAATAGATTTTCCATTTTCAAATGCAACAATAGTTCCTCTTACTCTAGCTTGAATATCACCTTTGTATGGTTCATAAGAATCAAAAATGTGATTCATGGTACCTTCTCCTTTTGTATCTGTTAAGAATTCTGTTCGATACCCAATAATTCCTCTTGCTGGTATTTTAAATTCTATTTTAGTATGTCCCTCTTCTGCAGGCTCCATATTTATCATTTCAGCTTTTCTTCTACCCAATTTTTCTATAACATTTCCTACGCAATCATCTGGAACATTAACTACTAATCTTTCTATTGGTTCACATTTAACACCATCTATTTCTTTAAAAATAACTTTTGGTCTCGATACTAATAATTCAAACCCTTCTCTTCTCATTGTTTCAATTAAAACAGATAAATGTAATTCTCCCCTTCCTGACACTTCAAATGCATCTGGAGATTCTGTTTCTTTTACTCGTAAGCTCACATTTTTTTCTAATTCTTTAAATAATCTATCACGTATGTGTCTAGATGTAATAAATTGTCCCTCACGACCTGCAAAAGGTCCATTATTAACACTAAATGTCATAGAAACAGTAGGCTCATCAATATCAACAAATGGGATTTTTTCTGGATGATTGTAGTCACAGATAGTATCGCCAATATTAATATCATTGACACCTGATAACGCTACAATATCTCCTGCATCCGCATGTTCTACCTCTATTCGTTTTAATCCATCATAAACATATAATTTGGCAACTCTTGCATTTACAATTTTGTCTTCACTTTTACAAATAGCAACTGGCATGCCTAAATCAATAGCACCTCTTTCCACTCTACCAATAGATATTCTTCCAATGTAATCATCATAATCAATATTAGAAACTAACATTTGCATCGTGCCATCCATATCACAATTTGGTGCTTCTATATGATGAATAATTGTTTCGAATAAGCATTTTAAATCTTCTCCTGGTACATTTAAATCTAAAGTAGCTGTTCCTTTTTTTGCTGAAGCATATACTACTGGGAATTCTAATTGTTCATCATTAGCACCTAAGTCAATGAATAATTCTAATACATCATCCACTACCTTTAACGGTTGTGCACCAGGTCTATCTATTTTGTTAATAACAACAATTGGTTTTAAATTTAATGCAAGAGATTTCTTTAATACCTCTCTTGTTTGAGGCATAGCCCCCTCAAAAGCATCTACTAATAATACAACACCGTCTACCATTTTTAAAACACGTTCTACTTCTCCTCCAAAATCAGCATGTCCCGGTGTATCAACAATGTTTATTTTAATATCACCATAATGTACTGCTGTATTTTTAGAAAGAATAGTAATACCTCTTTCTTTTTCTAAATCATTAGAATCCATTACTCTTTCTTCTACTTGCTCATTTGCTCTAAAAATACCACTTTGTTTTAACATGGCATCTACTAATGTTGTTTTACCATGATCAACATGCGCTATAATCGCTACATTTCTAATTTTTTCATTGTTCATTTTATACCTCTCTTATGAATTGTATGAATAATAGTAAAATATGACTAAAAATATGTGCTTACAAATTTTTAACCATATAATTATATACTATGTTATATTGTTTGTCAATCGGTGAGAAGAGGGTTTAGGATTCGATAATGTAGGTTAGTCAAACATATGTCACACTTTTTTGAAATATATATAGTTTGAGTACCTTATATTGTTAATAACGATTC
>CANQTX010000003.1 GCA_947626885.1 uncultured Clostridia bacterium
GGTGAGCTATCCGCGACTCGAACGCGGGACAACTTGATTAAAAGTCAAGTGCTCTACCACCTGAGCTAATAGCCCATGCTTTTATGCAGTTTCTTTAATTACAACCGCTTTAATATCTTACACTATTTTTCGCATTATGTCAATATTTTTTTTGTTTTTTTTAAATTTATTTGATAACTTATTGAATATTTTCTCTATTTATCCCATTTTACTATTGACTCATCTGCCATTTATTATAAACAAAATAATAAGAGGATAGTCTCCTGTACATATCCTCTTATTATTTTTTACAAAAAACAGCTTCTTATACGAATTTTCTTTATTTTTCTACTAATGCTAATGTATCTTTTCTTAATCGCTCCAGTTTCTTTTCAGCATCTTCCATTGATTTTCCTTTTACACCCATATATAATTTTATTTTTGGTTCCGTACCAGATGGTCTTACACAACACCAAGCATCTTCTTCTAATTCGTAATATAAAACATTAGATTCTGGCAAGTGTGTTGCTGTTTCTTCTCCGGTTTTCATATCTACTATTTTACCGACTTTATAATCTCTAGCTTTTTTCACTTGATATCCACCTAATAGACGTGGTGGATTATTTCTAATATCTTCTAGCATCTCTTGTATTTTTATAGCACCATCTGCTCCTTTTAATGTAATAGAAAAACTACCTTCTTTATAAAAGCCATATTTCTCATAAATTTTTATCATTTGATCCCATAATGTTAGTCCTTTTGCTTTATAATATGCTGTTGCTTCGCAAAGCATCATTACTGCAGTAATTCCATCTTTATCTCTTGCATGTGTTCCTACTAAACAGCCATAACTTTCTTCGAAACCAAATACATACGAATGACTTCCTGTTTCTTCAAATTTTCTAATTTGCTCGCCAATATATTTAAATCCTGTTAATACCTCAATAAAATCAATTTTATATGCTTTTGCAATTGCTTGTGCTAAATTTGAAGAAACCACTGTTGAAACAAGCGCACCATTTTTAGGTAATGCATTCTTTTCCTTTTTTTGAGATAATACATATTCAGCAATTAATAAAGCTGACATATTTCCTGTAAATGGAATATATTTTCCTGTTTTACGATCTTTCGCTAAAACACCCAATCTATCTGCATCTGGATCTGTTGCTAAAACAACATCTGCTTGTTCTTTTTCTGCTAACTTTAAAGCTAAATCAAAGGCTTTAATGTCTTCTGGATTCGGATAATCTACTGTTGGAAAATTACCATTTGGTAATTCTTGTTCTGGTACTACATAAACATTTGTAAAACCTAACTCTTCTAAAACGGTTTGCACTGGTATATTTCCTGTTCCATGTAATGGCGTATAAACAATTTTAACATTTTGTTCTACTTCTTGAATGATTTCTGGATGTAACACTTGTTTCTTTATTGCTTTAATATACATTTTATCCATTGCTTTACCAATTACATTATACAATCGTAATTTTTTGGCCTCTTCTAAGCTAATAGAACGAATTAAAGAATAATCTTTTACTTTATTTACCTCAGTAATAATTTCTTTATCATGTGGTGCTACAATTTGTGCACCATCATCCCAATATACCTTATACCCATTGTATTCTGGTGGATTGTGACTTGCCGTAATAGCAATTCCTGCAGTACATCCCAGCTCCCTAACAGCAAAAGATAACTCGGGTACTGGTCTTAGGTCATCAAAAATATATGTTTTTATACCATTTGCATTTAAACATAAAGCTGTTGCCATACTAAATTCTGGAGACATATTTCTAGAATCATAAGCAATAACCACACCCTTTGCCTCTGTTCCCTGTTTTAAAATATAATTGGCTAATCCCTGTGTTGCCTTTGTAACAGTATAAATATTCATTCTATTTGTACCATTACCTATAATGCCTCTCATTCCTGCTGTTCCGAATTCTAAATCTTTATAGAATCTATCTTTAATTTCCTCTTCATTACCAGCAATTGTTAACAATTCCTGTCTTGTTTCTTGGTCAAACAACTGATTCGTAGACCACTCTTTATATTTTTTAGTATATTCTACTTTATTTAGATAATCTTTATACAATTTCCTTGCTGTTTCTGGACTGTCTTGCCCTTCTGCATTTTTAATAGGCGCAAATTCTTCTTCTCTTTTTACTCTCAATACCACTACATCATCGAACATCTCATAAGAATCAAAAATAAACATTTCAAATTTATATGCATTTGGTTTACTACCTTCTACAATATTTCCTTTTTCATCCATATATTTTGCTTTTTTTATAGCTGTATGATAAGGAAGATTCAATTCACTAACTTTTTCTAGTCCTTTAATATTATATAAGTGGAAAATAGCATTAGCATCTCCATAAACTAATGAACCATAATCATCTCTTAAATTTGCCATTTTATCAGATATTTCAGTATATTCTACTACACCTACTTTTTTATTTTTTCTGCAAAAAACACCTACTTTTTCCTTAGGATCATTTTTCTCAATAGATTTTACCGCACCTAAAACTTTATGGTGAATTGACATACCAATTAATAATGGATCAACAGGTTTTACTAAAACATTATCTACACCATTAATAAATACCCACTCAATACCATTATCTTTCATCTCTTGCAAAACACCGCTTTTATCCATAGACTGTAATGTACCACCATGTCCATTTGCTGCTTCTTTTACAAAACCTTTTTCATCTAATAAAATTTTTCCATCTAAAGATAACATAGGCAATTGTCCTTGTTGAAAAAATTTGACCGCCTCTTTAGGATATCCAAAATAATTGTTTTTTTCGAAAAATTGAATTGTCTCTTCATTATTCTCTTTACTGGTCATTAAATACCATGGAATAACTGTATCATACTGCTTCCATGCCTCTTTTAGTGTATCACTTAATACTTCAAAAATAGATTTATGTTTTTCTGTATCAAATAGAAAAGTGCCTTTAGGACCACTATGTCCCAATCGAGTTCCTTGACCTCCAGCCATTGTTACAATTGCAAATTTATTATACTTAATAGCCTCAATTCCTTTTTTCTCATACATTTCACGTTCGCTAACCGTTAACTTAGCTTTATCAACATGTTCAATTGGTTCTATAATAGTATCTTCTAAAGCTGTTGGTTTTATTGCTTGTTGATATAACTGTTTCATTAAATCAAAATCAATTTTTTCTATTTGCTCTAATAATCTTTCCTTTTCTGTATGGTCCATTTCATTATATTTTAACAACAAATGCTCTTGATGATATTGTTTTAATCTTTTTTTTATTTCATTCAATTTTTCTTCCATGATACTTATACTCCCTTCATCGTTTCATTTCTTATCATTCATTATATTTAAGTTATTTTCTATATATTATATTATTTCCTCTTTTTAGTCAACATATCATCATGGTATTTCTTTTTATACCTAATTATGATAAATCATTTTTATTATATTATTCTATCATTGTGATTTTTTTGTTGTTGCTTTTTGTACATTTTGTGAAAATTTCTTCTATCATGATTTCTCCTCTAGAATTAATTACTTTTTCATGATTTTGAATAATAGCTTCTATATGTTTTTGTCCTTGAAACACTTCAAAACAATTAATAATGGTACATGATACGTTCTTTTGTTCTATTTTTGTATTAACACGTTTCATAAAAATATCACTTCCCATTACTAAAATATATTTATCTTTTATATTTAATTCTTCTATATTTGTTTTTTCATCCCATCCAATATCTAATAATTTCATCTCTTCTTTTCTTTTTAAATTAACATTCTTAACCACTTTTTTTACACTCTCACGAATATCGGTTTCAAATATTGTTATAAATTCCTTTTTCTCTTTCATTTTTTCTCTGATATATGGCAAAAGCATAGTCACCAGATGTATATCACTCACATAAAAACTACAAAATTTAAATTGATGCATCGTCTACCTCCATATATTTTATCTAATTATTTTCGTTTACATTCAAATTCTATCACCTCTTTTTTGCTTGGTCAACTAAATTCGTTCCTTCTTTTTCGACGGCAATTTTTCTTATTATATATTCTTTTTTCATACATGTTTAAATTTCCCCCAAAGTGCATATTTTTAAAATTTTGGTTAATACTAAAATTTATAGCAAAATTATACTTTTTAAGAAAGGATTTAAAATATATGAAAAATTTTAAAAAAGGATTTATGATTTTTTTGTTATTATTTATTTTTCTTATAATCACTGCTACTTCTTACGCCAAAAGTGTCTCTGAAGACTTATCACATACTTTTTTTAGACTTCACATTATTGCTAATAGCGACACTACAGAAGATCAGGCTCTTAAATTAAAGGTAAGAGATGCCATTTTAGATTATATGAAGACATTATCTTATGAAAATATGTCTAAGGAAGAAGCTATGCAAATATCTTCTGAACATCTAGAAGATTTCAAAGCAATCGCAAAACAAGTTATTCACGATAACGGCTATTCTTATGATGTTTCTCTTCATATTCAAAATGATTATTTTCCAACAAAAGTATATGGCAATATATCTCTTCCAGCGGGATATTATGATGCTTTAAAAATAGAAATTGGAGACGCTATTGGCCAAAATTGGTGGTGTTCTCTTTTTCCACCTTTATGTTTTGTTGATGTTTCTTCCGGTGTTATCAAAGAAGACGATGAAAATTATTTAAAAGAAAATTTAAATAACGAAGAATTTACTATCATCTCAGGAGATTCTGAAAATGTTAAATTAAAATTTAAAATAATAGAATTTTTAAATGAAAAAAATATGTTGTAAATATTCCCTTTTTATGATATAGTCATTTTCGAATGAAATTCTTTTATGAATTATATAAGATGTGGGGGTATGTATTTTGGAAAAATTAATCATTACTGGAAAAACTCCTCTAAAAGGTGAAGTAACAATAAGTGGGGCAAAAAACGCAGCCGTTGCTATTATTCCAGCAACTTTATTAATCAATGGTACTTGTACAATAGAAAACTTGCCTAATATAAGTGATGTAAAATTATATTGTGATATTCTAAAAGAATTGGGGGCTAAAATTACTTGGCATTCAGAACATGAAGTAACAATCAATACAACCAATATTAATGCACATAATATCCCTTTAGATACCACTAGAAAATTTAGAGCATCTTATTACTTATTAGGTGCACTACTAGGAAGATGTAAATATGCTCAAGTTGGTAGTCCTGGTGGTTGTAATTTGGGAGCAAGACCTATCGATCAACATATAAAAAGTTTTGAAGCACTTGGTGCTTCTGTTGATGTTTCTAATGGTAACATCACAGCCACTGCCAAAAAATTAAAAGGTACCTCTATCTACATGGATGTTGTTTCTGTTGGTGCTACTATTAATGCTATGCTTGCATCTGTATTGGCAGAAGGAACTACTGTGATTGATAATGCCGCTAAAGAACCTCATATTGTTGATGTTGCTAATTTTTTAAATACCATGGGGGCAGATATTCGTGGCGCTGGAACAGATATTATTAAAGTAAATGGTGTTAAAGAATTAAAAGGAAATGCTACATATTCTGTTGTTCCAGATCAAATCGAAGCAGGAACTTTTATGATTGCAGCTATAGCTTCTAAAGGTGATATTATTGTTAAAAATTGTATTACTAAACATTTAGAATCTATTATTGCTAAAATTATTGAAGTCGGTGGTAATGTAGACGCTAATGGAGATCACCTGCGTGTCTGGTATGATAAAAAAACACACAAAGCTACCATAAAAACGTTACCTTATCCTGGTTTTCCAACAGATTTACAACCACAAATGGGTGTATTATTATCTATTTCTGAAGGAACTAGTATTATTAATGAGAGTATTTGGGATTCTCGTTTTCAATATACAGCAGAACTTAATAAAATGGGAGCACATATTACTTCTCAAGGTAAAACAGCTGTCTTTGAAGGCGTTAAAAATTTAACTGCCGCACCAGTTTATGCAACTGATTTAAGAGCAGGAGCAGCTTTAATTATTGCAGGAATTATTGCTAATGGAAAAACTGAAATTTATCATTTAAATCATATTGATCGTGGTTATGAGAATATAGAAGAAAAATTTCGAAAATTAGGCGCAAAAATAGAAAGAGTTGAAGAATAAATAGGGGGAAAACAAAAGAAAATGTTAAAGTTTTGTAGCTTATACAGTGGTAGCTCTGGAAACTGTTTATTTGTTGATTCTAAAAACACAAAACTACTAATAGACAGTGGTACTAGTTGTAAAAAAATCTGTGAAGGTTTGCATTCTATTCATACTTCTATAGAAGAAATAGATGCAATTTTAGTAACACATGAACATTCTGATCATATACAAAGTTTAGGTTTAATTTCAAAAAAATATGATATTCCCGTCTATGCAAATTTAGAAACTTGGCAGGCCATGGAAAATCAAAGAGCTAAGATACGCTCTGAAAATATAAAAGTTTTTGAGAATGATAAAGATTTCTGTTTAAATGATTTAACCATTCACCCATTTAGTACACCACATGATGCAGCGAATCCTTGTGGATTCAATATACATAATGGAAAAAGAAAAATCAGTATTGCTACTGATTTAGGACATATGGATAATACAATTTTAGAAGAATTACAAGGAAGTTCTTTTATTCTATTAGAAGCAAATTATGATCCTGAAATATTAAAAGTTTCCAAATACCCTTTTCATTTAAAACAAAGAATTGCAGGACCTAATGGTCATCTTTCTAACGAAACAGCTGGAAAAACAATTTCCACTTTAATGCAAAAAGATTTAAAAGAAGTTATGCTTGGCCATTTAAGTAAAGAAAATAATTTTCCTGAACTTGCTTATCAAACAGTTATGGAAGAATTAATGAATCAAAACAGTGATATTCATTCTCTAAAACTAAGTGTTGCTAGTAGATATGAACCTAGTAAGGTTATAAATATATAACCTTTTTATTTTTCGTTTATCGTTATTTTGTTCTTTATTGCTTTTGCAAAAAATATTGATAGATTTCATTTTTGGTTGTATTTCTATCTTTTGCAATTCTTTTAATAATCTCTTTTTTATCTAGACCTTGGTTTTCATAAAAAGAATAATGTTCTTCTAATGTTTTTTCATTTAAATCTAATAATACTTTATCCTCTTTCGAAGTTACATTTCCTTCTATTAGAATAACAAATTCTCCTCTTACTTCTTCCAAATTATCCAATATATTTTCTACTTTATCACGAATAAATTCCTCATGAATTTTAGTAATTTCTCTTGCTAGAACAATATTTCTATTTCCTAAAATTGATAATATACAAGTTAGCGTATCTTTTAGCTTGTGCGGTGCTTCATAAAGAATTATGGTTCTTGTTTCATATTGTAAACTTTCTAACTTTTCTTTTTTTTCTTTTTTTACAGCTGATAAAAAACCTATAAAGCAGAACTCTTTTGTTGAAAATCCAGAAGCAATTAAGGCATTCACAAATGCACAAGCTCCTGGTATAGGGATAACTTCTATATGATTTTGAATAGCTTTTTTTACAATTTCTTCTCCTGGATCTGAAATTCCTGGTGTTCCAGCATCAGAAACAATAGCTATATTTTTTCCTTCTAATAATTTTTCTATTAATAATGGACTTTTCTTTTTTTCAATTTGTTTATAATAACTGATTAAAGGTTTTGTTATTTCAAAATGATTCAAAAGCTTTAAAGTATGCCTTGTATCTTCTGCTATGATAAAATCTACTTCCTTTAATATTCTTAATGCTCTTAAAGTTATATCCTCTAAATTTCCAATTGGTGTTGCTACTAAATATAATTTTCCTATCATCCATTTTCCTTCTTAAAATTTTATACTTCTCTTCTTATATATCATCTCTTGCTTTATCTATTTCGCTTGCTTTCCTTCTTAATTGTTCTGCTCTTTTTTCCATGTCTTTTTTTCTATTCTCTCTATATTCTTCTCTTTTCTGTTTCATTTCAGGGCAGTTGTGAAAAAATTCACCTGCTCTTTTATCAAATTGCTTATAATATTTTCCGTTCTTTTCTGCTAAATCACCCACATACATTCCACAAGCCCATATACTTTTGTTACCCGTTTCTTCAACTTCTTTTTGTATTTGACTTTCTGTTTTCAATCCAGTTTCTAAGTATCTTTTGACTCTATTTTCATTTAACAATCCTCTCATAAGATTTTTTAAATATTCTGGATCTGCTTCTATTAAATTCATATCAATTCCAACAATAATATGCTCATAACAATTCCTTCTGGACATTCTTTCAATCGCACTGTCAGAATATTGTGTATCATCTCTTCCACTCCAAGAGACATAGCAATTTGAAAATGTTCTGTTTCCTAAACATATTGGCTCTTTATCGATAACAAGTCTGGTTGTATCATAAAATCGATCTATTGAACGTGGACTATTATCATAAAATTCTATTACTTTTCTTCCTTCTGAAGTAGTACCTATATTTACTTCATAATCTTCTGTTGGTTGCTGTAATTGTTCTTGAGGCGTTTGTGCTTTCTCTTTTTTTCTAAAAATGTCACTAAAAATTCCCATAATACATTTCCTTTAAAAATTTATTTGATCATCTTATTATATATAATATCATAATAAAATAACAGAATCAATATGTTTCACTTAAAAAGCGCCTTCTTGCTAGTTACTATTTAACAAAATTGATTCTCTTATATTTAATATTTTAATTCTTATGATAGATTTTATTTATTTCACTTGTGTAATTTCCCTTATCATCATATATCACAAGAGGTGCTTCTAACTTCAATTCTATGCCACCTTCTTTAACACATTTGATTAAAAATAAATTAGGTGCTTTATGAAAAGATGATTGTATTAATCTCATTTTTTTAGGTTCTAGTTTATATTTTCTTAGTAAATATAAAACATCTACTAACCTTTCGGTTCTATGTATCATATAAAATTGTCCCTTACTTTTTAGCAACTCATAACTTATACGAATAATATCTTCTAACGTGCATGCTACTTCATGTCTAGAAATGAGCTTCTTTTTTTCTTCATTTATTATACCCGTATTCCATTTTTTATATGGTGGATTGGTAACAATAGCATCTATCTGATTGGGCTTTAAAATGTCAAAAATATCTTTAATATTTTTATGAATAATTTCCATTTTATCTTGCAGATGATTTAGTATAACATTTCTCTTAGCCATTTCTGCAACTTCTTCTTGTACTTCCACTCCGTAAATTTTTTTAAGTTCTGTTTTTTTACATAAAAGTAAAGATATAATTCCAGTTCCTGTTCCTATATCCATTACGATTGCGTCTTTTTTAATTTCTTTAGCATAATCTGATAAAAGTATACTGTCTATTCCAAAGCAAAATCCCTCTTTATCTTGAATAATTCTTAGTCCCTTATATGCTAGATCATCTATTCTTTCATTTTCTTTTAATTCCATTTTCTCATAATTCCTCTGGTATTTTTTACTATTTAGCCTTTAAATTTTCCTTATTATAGCATCTTTTTTATTGAATTTCAACTATTGACTTACCGTGTTTTCAACATTTTGTTCTTGCAATGTAGTATTTTGTTCTTCACTTTCTTTTTGCTCAAAAAATTGCATTGTAAATATATCATGAAAATTTAATCCCTCTTCTATGAATCCATCAATCTCATTTCCTTCAATTAAAATTTTTATACCACTTACTTCTTTTAGTTGGGTTAAAGTACTCACAATTGAATAAATAGAATAATATTTTTGTGTTGCATCTGTACTTTTTTCTACGAATTCATTTGAAAAATTAATTTCTACAATATTACCATTTAATTTTGCCTCTTTTAGTGTTGTACCTTCTGGAATAACCTTCTCACAGTTATTCGATTCTGGTCCTTCTATTAACATATTAATTAATTCTTCATATGGATTTTTCAATAACTGTTTAGAATCTATTAGTCTACTTTCTTTTACTAATGCAGAAGTATCTTTACGATAAAAATATAAATTAACAATTGTTTTTCTTAATTGTATATCTTCTATTTCTGCTTCCGGAACATATTCTGACTCAATATCAAAATTAAAAATGATAATACCTCCTAAAATGATAATTATACATACTACAATTAAAATTATCCATTTTTGCATAGCTTTTCCTCCTTTGTAAATACTATTCCTAAGAATGTTTTTTATGATGATATTTTTATTTTATTTATCTAGTTTTAAAAACTAGATGTATTGACTTTTTTAGAAATTTGCAGTATGATATCTATACGAAATAATAAACAATTTTTATATAGAAAGGATAATTTATGGCAAAAGTTAGAGATTTCGTTAGTGGATTAACACATTGCATAGGAGCGGGACTATCTTTAGTAGGACTAGTTGTCCTAATTGTTTTTGCTTCTATTTGGGGAGATGCTTATGATATAGTTTCTTTTACTATTTTTGGATTAGGATTATTTCTGTTATATCTCTTCAGTACACTATATCATTGGCTTAATATTAGCGAAAAAGGTCTTACCCTTTTCAAAAAATTTGATCATATTATGATATACATTTTAATTGCCGCTAGTTACACACCCGTTTGTTTAGGACCTTTAAGAGGCTCTTGGGGATGGAGTATCTTTGGTGTTATTTGGGGATTTGCCATTTTTGGTACTATATTAACAGCTGTTTGGATTAAAGCCCCACGTGCACTTACTACTTTTATTTATATAGCTATGGGTTGGGTGGTTATTATAGCAATATATCCACTCATTAAAGTATTTGCAGAAGCGAATATGCTTTCTTCTTTATGGTGGCTTTTACTCGGTGGTATTTTTTATACTATTGGTGGCTTTATTTATGGTTTTAAATGGCCTAAAATACAATCGAAACATTTTGGTTTTCATGAAATTTTTCATATATTTGTTATGCTTGGTAGTGCTTGTCATTATTGGTTTGTATTACACTATGTATTAAATATATAATCCCAAAAATTATATCTTATATACGAATTTCAAAAGTTAAATTTAGAAAAATTTATATAAATAAAGTAAGAGAAATGCATTCTGTAGAAAACAAAAGATAGCCTCTTACTTTATTTTTTATAGAAATACAAAAATAATAAACAGGATTATTTTTTTAAATTTGTCAATTATAGTCATTGACATTTATCGACAAAGATTATAATATATATGATATTATGAGTATATTTTTACATTTTAAATATATTTTATTGTTAATAAATTCTTAAAAATTTTCTAAGGTAAAGTGAGGTAATTATGAAGGAATTATTACATATAGGAATAGATATCGGTTCCACAACCGTTAAAATTGTTATTCTAAATACCAAACTGGAACAAATTTATTCAAACTATGAAAGACATTTTTCAGATACCAAAACAACATTATACAATGTATTAACCAAATTAATAAAAGACTTTCCAGAGCATAATTATACCATGTGCGTTACAGGTTCTGGAGCCTTAGATATTGCAAAAATTTTAGATGTGCCTTTTATTCAAGAAGTCATTTCTTGTAAATCTGCTGTTGAAACATATATTCCAAAAACAGATGTTGTTATTGAACTTGGTGGTGAAGATGCCAAAATTATTTATTTTGATAAATTTATAGAGCAAAGAATGAATGGAACTTGTGCAGGAGGTACAGGTGCTTTTCTTGATCAAATGGCTTCTCTATTAAATACTGATACCGAAGGATTAAATGAACTTGCTAAAACCTATGAAACCATTTATCCTATTGCTTCTCGTTGTGGTGTTTTTGCCAAAACGGATATACAACCTTTATTAAATGAAGGTGCTAGAAAAGAAGATATTGCTGCTTCTATTTTCCAAGCAGTCGTGAATCAAACAATTAGTGGTCTTGCCTGTGGTAGACCTATTAAAGGTACTGTTGCTTTTTTAGGAGGTCCTTTAAATTACTTATCCGAATTAAGACAAAGGTTTATTGAAACATTACATCTAACCAATGATAAAATTGTTACACCTGAAAATGCCCATTTATTAGTGGCCACAGGTGCTGCTTTATCTTCTGTTGAACAGGAATCCTTTTCAACAGAAATACTAAAAGAAAAATTAAAACATTTCAAATCAGCAAAATACACAGAAGGAAAAACATTACCACCTCTATTTGAAACAGAAAGAGATTATCAAATTTTTAAGGAAAGACATGACAAAGATAAAGTAAAAAGAAATGATTTAAAAACCTATCAAGGTGATGCTTTTCTTGGAATTGATGCAGGTTCTACAACTACTAAAATTGTTTTAATTGATAGAGAAGGTGCCCTTTTGTATTCTCTGTATGGGAATAATAAAGGAAATCCTTTAAAAAGTGTTATCACTATGTTAAAAACACTCTTTAAACACGTACCAAAAGGTATTACACTTCGTTTTAGTGGTGTAACAGGTTATGGAGAAAAATTAATACAAACTGCTTTAAATGTGGACTTAAATGAAATTGAAACTATTGCTCATTATACAGCTGCAAAAGAATTTTTGCCTAAAGTAACCAGTATTATTGATATTGGTGGTCAAGACATGAAATATATAAAATTAAAAAATAATATGATAGATAACATCCTGCTAAATGAAGCTTGTTCTTCTGGATGTGGTTCTTTTTTAGAAACCTTTGCTAAAAGTCTAGATTTAAGTATTGATCAATTTGTTGAAGAGGCATTACATGCTAAAACACCTGTTGATTTAGGCTCTAGATGTACGGTTTTTATGAATTCTAAAATCAAACAAGCACAAAAAGAAGGTTATTCTGTTGGCGATATTTCTAGTGGTTTATCTTATTCTATTATCAAAAATGCTATTCAAAAAGTTATGAAAGTAAGAGATGTAAAAACCCTAGGAAAACATATTGTTGTACAAGGTGGTACTTTCTATAATGATGCTGTCCTTCGTAGTTTTGAATTAATTGTAGGAAGAAATGTTATAAGACCTGACATAGCAGGCCTTATGGGTGCCTATGGCGTTGCTCTACTTGCCAAAGAACAATATGAGGCAAATTTAGATATGGAATATCAATCCACTATACTAAGAACAGATGCATTAGATAAATTAAATATTAAAATTTCACACGTTCGTTGTCAAGGTTGTGAAAACCATTGTCTATTAACTATCAATACTTTTGAAGATGGAAAAAAATTTATTTCTGGAAATAGATGTGAAAAAGGTAGTGGCAATACAACCGAAACAAAAGACTTACCAAATATTTATCAATATAAATATCAACGATTATTTGAATATACACCTCTTTCTGAAGACAAAGCATTTCGTGGCACTATTGGTATTCCTAGAGTATTAAATATGTATGAAGATTACCCTTTCTGGTTTACCTTTCTAACCAATTTAGGATTTAGAGTTATTATATCTGAAAAAAGTAATCGTAAAACTTATGAAAAGGGTATTGAATCTATGCCATCTGAATCTGTTTGTTACCCTGCTAAGTTAGCACATGGACATATTATGAGTTTATTAAAACAAGGAATTCATACTATTTTCTATCCTTGTATCCCTTATTCTAGAAAAGAATATGATTCTTCTGATAACCACTATAATTGTCCTATTGTTATTTCATACTCTGAGGTAATTAAAAATAATGTAGAAGAATTACATAAACCAGATATAAAATTTATAAATCCATTTTTACCAATAGATAATATAAAAAACTTAGTAAAAGTTATTTACGATTTAGATTGCTTTAAAGAATATCATTTTACAAAAAAAGAGTTAACGCTAGCTGCAGAAAAAGCAGAAAAAGAATATCAAACCTATAAAGCAGATGTACGAAAAAAAGGAAAAGAAACAATAAAATATATTCAAGATAATAATCTTCGTGGTATTGTTTTAGCAGGAAGACCTTATCATGTTGATCCAGAAATCAATCATGGTATTGATACTTTAATTACTAGTCTTGGACTTTGTGTGCTATCTGAAGATAGTATTTGTGAGCCTCAAAAAGGTGTTAGTAAGCAATTAAGAGTCGTAGATCAATGGGTATTCCATTCACGTTTATATGCAGCTGCTGAATTTGTTGGAAAACATGACTTTTTAGAAATGATTCAATTAAACTCATTTGGCTGTGGTGTTGATGCTGTTACAACAGACCAAGTAGAAGAAATATTAAAAAGTTACGATAACATGTATACGTTAATAAAAATTGACGAAATCAACAATCTTGGTGCTATTCGTATTCGTATTCGTTCTTTACTAGCCAGCATGAATAAACGTATTGCTAATAAAAAAATGGAAAAAAACGAAAAACAAGTAGAAAATCCAGAAGCATTGGGAAATTATAGTGTACATAAAGTGCCTTTTACAAAAGAGATGCGTGATGAAGGATATACTATCCTTTGCCCTCAAATGGCTCCTATCCATTTTGAACTTTTAGAAGTTGGTATGCAGGCATTAGGCTATCATATCAAAGTTATGAAAAATTGCACACAAAAAACAGTAGAAACAGGTCTTCGCTATGTAAATAATGATGCTTGTTATCCCTCTATTTTAACAACTGGACAAATGATAGAAGCTTTACAGTCTGGAGAATATGATACAAATAAAACAGCACTTATCATGTCACAAACTGGTGGTGGTTGCAGAGCTACCAATTACATAGGATTTATCAGAAAAGCATTAAAAGATGCAGGATATGCTAATGTACCAATTATATCATTTAATGTTGTGGGAATGGAAAAAGCCACTGGGTTTAAAATTACTTTACCAATGGTAGATAAATTATTAAAAGCCGTTTTATATGGAGACTTACTTCAAAAAATGCTATATAAAAATAGAGTTTACGAAGTACATAAAGGAGAAACACAAGCAAAATTTAATAAGTGGATGGAAAAATGTAAACAGCTTGTACGAAAATCTAGTATGTTACAGTTTAAACAAAGTATTTATGATATGGTAAATGATTTTGAAACAATTGAATTAGATACTAGTATCGAAAAACCGAAAGTAGGAATTGTAGGAGAAATCCTGATTAAATATCATCCATTTGGCAATAATTTTGTTGTGGATGTTTTAGAAAAAGAAGGTGCTGAAGTTATCTCTCCAGATTTTATGGGATTTGTAAAATTTGTAGCAACACATAAAATTACGAATAATCAATTACTATATACAGATAAAACAAAATCAAAAATATTTAAAGCAGCCATTGGTCTTATTGATCTATTAGAAAAAGATAGTAAAATTGCTTTGCAAAATTCTAAAAAAAATTATTTACCACCTGCAAATATTTTTGAATTAGAAGAAAATGTAAAAGATATTTTATCCATTGGAAATCAAACTGGTGAAGGTTGGTTTTTAACAGCAGAAATGATAGAATACATTGAACATGGAATTGAAAATATCGTTTGTGTACAACCTTTTGCTTGCTTACCAAATCATGTTGTTGGAAAAGGTGTCATTAAATCCATTCGAGAAAAATATCCATATGCCAATATTTCTCCAATTGATTATGACCCTGGCGCTAGTGAAACAAATCAAACAAATAGAATTAAATTATTAACCACCGTTGCAAAAGATAATTTGAAACGAAAAAAACAATCGAAAAAGGCAATCGAAATTGAAAATATTGCAGATGAAATGAACAAAGAAAAAACAACTGTAAAAAAATAAATTAAAAATTCTGTACTCCTTTCTGTAAAAAAGTTGAAGTTTTAAAAATAAAACTTCAACTTTTTATTTTACATTATCTTCAAGATATTTTTTTGTTGGTGTGTTCTTTTCAACTTGCTCGTCCGTTCCTCTTTCTTCTATCGATACTCTTGGAATTATACCTATTTTAATTCTTGCATCAAACTCTTTTTTTCGTTTCTCCATTTCTTCTACACTTTTTGAAGGTGGTAATAACTCTTCTTTTCCTTTTATTCTAAAACCATTCTTTATTGCACTAGTTACACGTTTAAGATTTTTTGCTACTACTAATAATAACATTTCCTTTCTATTACCATAGATTTCTATAGATTTTTCGCATTTATGGGCAGTAGTCCCTGTTTTTGGAGTATGGTAAACACTTTCTTCTTCGAATATTGTAAATTCTTCATCACTTTTTAAACAATACTGTGGCCTATAACCTCTCCTAAGAGACTCATAGTCCCAGGTCAAATCCGCATTATACCATTGATTATTTATTTTTACTTGATTATACGCATGCTCCTGTGAACACACATAATGTGCTTCTATATCAACTAAACTTAAAGCTTGTCTTAATATTTCTGCATATCCTGCACATACACATTTTCCTAATAGTAATCCATTTTCCAAATTTCTACATTTATACTTTTGAGCTTTTACATATTCTTGATATTCTGGTTCATCTGATGCTGCCTCATCATCATATACAATCATATTTGCTAATCTTGCATATACAATCTTAAATTTGTCTTCTTCGTTAGCTTCTTTAGGGATATCTCTCGTAATTTCTTCTAATTTTTCTCTTATGAGTTTATATTTTTCAATAGATAAATTTTCTTCATAACGATTTTCTCCTTCACCTATACCAATTGAAGTTATAAAGTTAAATTTTTCTAAATCAGGTACATCTTTTATATATTCGGTATTAAAAGTCACTTTTTTAGGTTGATAACCATACTGTTCTACAAGTGTTAATATTTTTTGTAACATACCGTTATAATCATCTTCTGTATTTAATATAATTCCATCTGGAAAATCAAATTTAATACCTGCATCTACTAAAGATTTTACCTCTTCAACTGTTAAGTTTCTCAATTTATTTTTTGTTAACAATAACAAGATTTTTTGCTGTATATTTAAATTAGGCACTATTTCCATAAAACTTTCTAAATGCATTTCCACAAAGCTTTCTAAAGAACTATTACCATTTTGTTCATTGCCTACAATGTTCAGCTTATAGTTTTTATCTTGTTCTTTGATATATGGTTCTAAAAACAGTCTAAACATTTTATCTAAGTCCAAATAGTTTATTCTTTCTAAATAAATTTCATTTTTCATTACTACATCATACATAGCATCTGATAATTGAGAGCTCGGCCATGCATCAATTTTATCCATTTGTTGACTTTTTTTTACCATATTGGAAAATTCTTGTTGATTTAATATTTTCTCTTCATTTTCATGTTTTTCTTCATCGTTTATCAATAACTTTATAACATTATTAGGCATAATACTTTTTATAAATCCATCTTTTAAAAATTGACAAAGATGATAATAACCTTTTTCCATTTTAACTAAAATATCACATTGCCCATTCTTCAATAAGTCTTTTATTCTAATTTCTGGATATTCCTTTTCAATCCATTCAATACGCAAATTTGAAATTCCACTTTCTAATATTATATGTAATTTAGATTTTCTTAAATTTATTTCTTGTAAAAGATCAATATCTTCAACAGTATGGTCTAACAAAGAAGAAATACTAGAATCATCTGTATACGTATTGGTAAGATCCACACTAATTTTCAATTCAGATTCTTTTAAATCTATATAATCGCGTAAAGCCTTACAATCCGATAAACTTAAAAGAATACTTTCATTCTCATTTTCTATTGTTTCTATCAATACATCTAAATCTATTTTTCCTTGATTCATACCAAATTTTTGCGCTACTTTTAATAACTCAGGATTATTTATTATATTAGGAAAACCATTAGAAATTTTTTTTATTTTTCCCACTATGAAACTCCTTATCTCTATAAAATTAATCTGTTTTTACTCTCATATTTTATTTCTATTTTAGAATCAATATCTTTTATTTCTCTCGTATTTATCAATTTTGATCCGTTGATATTTAATAATTCTAAATTCTCAAATTTATTGACTTCTTTTATATGTTTAATTCCACAATTTTTAATTTCTAACTTCTTTAAACGATCCATTCTTTTTAATTTTCTTAAATCAACTTTTTTACAATTATCGATTCTAATTATTTTTAGATTAGTACCATTAATTTTGTTTAATTTAATTTTTAAACAGAATGTAAATATAAGTGTACTACCAGTAAAATCTAAATTTTCTTTTTCCACAAAATCACAATTATCAAAGTGTAACGTTGTTAAATTCTTCATTCGATTAATGACTTTTATGGCATCATCATCTATTGTATAGTCTTTTATCATACAATTTTCTAAATTATGAAATAATAACAGATCTTCTAAATCTTCACAAATGATATTACCTAAAATATCCTTTCCTTTTATCGTAATTTGTTTTACTTGGTTTAAATCTAATATTTTTAAACCATTTACATATTTTTCTAATTCTTTATTTTTCAAAATCTATCCCCTCTACAAATATTTCTCTTTTATTTTATCATAAAATTTATATTATGCAATTATTATATTTTTTTATATTTTCCTTTTGTATCTTCCAAAAAAACATCCTATGAAATTTTTAAATCCGTTTTCTTTTTGTAGATAAATTTTATAAGTAAAAATTATTTTTATATCGAAAAAACTTCTAGTAAAATATGAGTAAATAAAGAAAATATTATAAATTAAAATTTTATTAAAAAAATATGACAACCAAAATATATAAGAGAAAAATATCTCATAAAAGATACGCAACTATAAACATTTTTCAAATTAAACTTTTTCATTATATAAATTTTAGATACAAACAGTAAAATATTTTTAAATAATTCATTCAAATAAAACATCGATATTATTAAAATAAATAATATAAAATTAAATTTAGTAATTTTTATTTTTTACATAAAAATTATTATAAAAATATTTTAACATCATTTATTATTTTTCAATTTTCAATTATTTTTTATTTTATAAAATTATTTTATATTTGTTATAATTGACCTGTTTTTTTTTAACTATACTTTTTCTTACACAAGTACTATTTTTAGTTTTTTTGTCTTTATAAAAAAGTATTTTTTCATAAAGAGCTATTTTATTTCTCGAAAAAATGTTCTCTTTTTGTCTCTCTTTTTTTTGTCTTTTTGTTGTCTTTTTGTTATTTGTTTTTATTTGTGTTATGTAAACTTTGTTTTGCTACACAAAATTCTTTTCTTTTCATTTATTCCTAAGCATTTACAAACTTTTTTTAAAAAATATTATCCTTTATTTTATAAATATTTTTATATTTGCTTCCACACAACTTTTAATAAAAATTATGCCTCTTTTACCTTATCTTTTTTCATTTATTTTTTTCTTTTTATTTCTATCTTTTCTTATTAAATTTCTGTTATTTTTCTCTTTTCCTATAATGCGTACTGTAACAAATTTTTTTATAACCTGATTTTTATTTTCGCATTAAAATTTTAAATTTCTTTTTATTATTTATTTTTTTTATATAAAATATTATTTCTAAACGAAAAGATTTTTTTATTTATTATATTTAAAACAGCTTCTATTAAGCTATTTTTAAGGCGATTTCAATTATTAACCCTTTTGCATTGCCATCTCACAAGAGATATTGTCAATCTATAAAATTTAATAAAAAATCTTTAGTATATTTTTATTTTTTTTTATTTAAGATAGTTTTACACAAGTAGAATTTATGAAACTTTTGTTTGTAATATTTTAATTTTCTTAAGTAATTTCTCTTTTTTTCTTCTAATTTTTATATGATTCTGTAATATTTTATAAATTGTTTTTTTGTCTTTTTGGTGTCCTGTTGTTTTGGTGTTATGTAACCTATTTTTGTTTTTTCAAATTTTCTCTTTTCTCTTTATTTCCCATGGATTTATCTTTTCAAAATTTTAAAAAAAATATACTTTTAATGCAAATACTCAAATGGTTTTTTCAATAAAAATAAAAAAAAAAGATACGTCCTTTTTCCGTTTTATTCTTTTCATTTATTACACAATTTTATCAGTATACTATTTCATTTATCATTTTAAATACTATTTTTTAATACACTTTAAATAATTTTTTTTCATTCTACAAAAAATATTTTTTTACTTATTATAAGTAATTTTATTTTGATATAATTTTGGTTTACTTCTATATATGAATAAAAATTTTATATAAATAAAATAATATAAAAAAATAGAAAATTTTTATAAAGTAAGAAATGTATATAACACTTCCCCCTAATATATAGAAAAAGAAATTAACAAAATGTTAACTTCTTCTGGCGGAGATTGAGGGATTTGAACCCTCGCGGCCACTTACGCAACCCTAACGGTTTAGCAAACCGTCCCCTTCAACCACTTGGGTAAATCTCCATAGATAGAATATGCTAGATAGCATTATCTAGCATATTCTATGGCGGAGAGGGTGGGATTCGAACCCACGGTAGGCTACAAACCTACGCCAATTTTCAAGACTGGTGCCATAAACCAACTCGACCACCTCTCCAGAAAGTTGCTTTTTCTAGCAACATCTATATATTAACACATTTACAAAGATGTTGTCAACATTTATTTTAAAAATTCTACTTTTCCATTATCCTTGTAAAAGATTATCATTTTTACATACCTTTAGTAAATTCTTTCTTTACAAAATTATATCCTATTGCTTTTCTGTTTAAACTTATAAAAATAAAATATAAGACCTTTTCTGCTTTTATAAATATTTTATTTGATAAAAAACAAAAAACAGCTTATGTTTTATTTTCATAAGCATATTTTTATTTCTTATCTTCTATTTTTAGCTATAAAATTTTTGGTTTGTTCTGCTATTTCCAAAGCCTCTTTTTCTTCTTCTGATAATTGATAACTAGACATACCGCCTTTAATGGGTTTTGCATAAATATTAGAAGATTCTGAACCATACAATCCATTTAATATAACACCATTATCGTTTTTATCTAATAATGCTATAGCAAAACTTAAATTACTGCCTACATCTTTAAATGCATTATATCTTACTAACCCTACTTTTTGAATGCAAGATGCTATATCTCTATCTAATTTGGTATAATAAGCTTTTATTTCAGCATTATCTTTTTGGATTTCCTTTACATCCGCTAAGTATTTTTTTAACATCTCATCTAAATTATTACCATTTCCTAATTTTTTCATAAATTGTAAATATTTTTTATTGGTATTTATTAATAATATTATATTAATAAAGAAAAATATAATTAATATGATATTTAAAATAAAAGACATTATAAAAAAATTATCTGTTTTTATATAGGCAAGTAAATTTTCCATAACTTCACATCCTTATTAAAATTGTTTTTATTGAATTAAATCTAAAATTCTTTCTAAATCTTCATTAGAATTATATTGAATAATAATTTTCCCTTTCTTCTCTCCTGCATCTAATGTTACTTTTGTTCCAAAAAAGCCTTGAAAAGTATTTTCTATATCTCTATAAATTGGTAAATATTTATTTTTTTTCTTATGCCCAACTTTTTTTTGTTTTACCTTTTTTTCTGCTTCTCTTACAGAATCTCCCGATTCTATTATGTATAAAGCCATTTGATATTGCTTTTCTGGATCTTCTATTGCCATTAAAGATTTGCAATGCCCTTCTGTTAGTTTTCCCTCTAATGCTAAATTTATAACTCTTTCATCTAAATTTAAAATTCTTACTGTATTGGCAATAGCACTTCTACTTTTTCCTAACTTGTCCGCTACTTTTTGTTGTGTTAGATGATATTCTTCCATTAAAAGTTTAATTCCTCTTGCTTTTTCAATCGGATTTAAATCCTCTCTTTGAATATTTTCTATTAGAGATATTTCTTTATTTTTTTGTTCATTATTATCTCTTATAATAACTGGTATCTCTTCTAATCCTGCTTTTTTTGAAGCTCTCCATCTTCTTTCCCCAGCAATTATTTGATAAAAATTATCTCTTTTGGTAACCACTATTGGCTGAATAACACCATATTCCTTAATAGAATTAGCTAATTCTTCAATACTCTCTTCATCAAATTTTTTTCTAGCCTGGTTTCTATTAGGTTCTATTTCTGTTATTTTTACATGTTGTACTAAGACATCTAGAGGTGCTTCTTCTATTATTGGTGCGCTGCCAAATAGGGCATCTAATCCTTTTCCCAAACCAGTTTTCTTTACAGCCATCTCTTTTCCCCTCCTACTATTCTTTTTGATTATTTATCTCATCTTTTTTTAAAACTTCTCTTGCTAATTTTTCATATGCTCTCGCACCTTTAGATTTGGCATCATATAATGTAATTGGCATTCCAAAACTAGGTGCTTCACTTAATTTAATATTTCTTGGAATGACAGTTTTATATACTTTATCACCAAAATATCGTTTCACTTCTTTTACCACTTGATTAGAAAGATTGGTTCTTATATCATACATCGTGAGAACAGCACCTTCTACTTCTAATTCTTTATTAAGATGTTTTTTAACTAAATTAATTGTATTTAATAATTGTCCTAATCCTTCTAGTGCATAATATTCACATTGTACAGGAATTAAAACAGAATTTGCTGCTGTAAAAGCATTTAAGGTTATTAGCCCCAAAGATGGAGGACAATCTATTATAATATAATCAAACTCATCTTTTATCATTTCCAAACTTTCTTTTAATCGATGTTCTCGTGATATTTGTGAAACAAGCTCAACTTCAGCTCCTGCAAGATTCATATTAGACGGACATACTTTTAACGTTTTTATACAAGTATTTAGTAATGTTAATTTTATGTTAACTTCATTAATTAATACATCATACAAAGAATTTTCAAATTCTTTATTAATTCCTAATCCACTAGAAGCATTTCCTTGTGGATCTGCATCAATCAGCATTACCTTTTTTCCTTTTTTTGCAAGGATTGTACTTAAATTAACTGCTGTTGTTGTTTTTCCTACGCCTCCTTTTTGATTTGCTATTGCTATAATTTTACTCAAGATAATTCCTCCTTTTTTACTTTATCATCATATAAAATTTTATGGAGTATGTCAATCTATTTAAAGATTTTTTTATAAAAAAAATGTTTCATGTGAAACATTTTTATTTGATTGGATCCTTCAAAGGTTTTCCCTGACCTCTTGGATAATTTAATGGTGTCTTTTTTATTTTCTTTATAATAATATTATTTCTTTCTATCTCATTTGAAACTAAAATTGTTTGTATTTCTTCTATTTTCCCTCCTAAAATAGAAATAGCCTTTTCTCCTTGTTCTAATTCCTTTTTATAATTAGGACCTTTCATACATATGGCTTTTCCACCAATTTTAACAAATGGCAACATATATTCTAAAATAGTACTTAAATTCGAAACAGCCCTTGTTGTAGCCACATCAAATTTCTCTCTATAAGCTTCTTGCATAGCTAAAGTTTCTGCTCTTGTATGAATCAATTCTACATCTTGTAAAATCATCTTATCTGTAATATCTTTTATCATATTTATTTTTTTATTAATAGAATCTATTAATGTTATTGCTATATCATCTTTTAAGATTTTCAAAGGTATCCCGGGAAATCCTGCTCCTGTACCAATATCAATAACTTTATTATTCTGCTTTATATATTTACCAATGCTCAATGAATCCATAAAGTGTTTCTTAACAAATTCTTTTTCATCTTTAATAGCTGTTACATTTACTTTTTCATTCCATTTTAAGACAGCTTGCATATACTCATAAAATAGTGAAATTTTCTCTTCTGCTACTATTATTTTATTTTTCTGACATTCTTCTAAAAAAAATATTGTAAATTCTTTTTTATCCATATATTTTCTCCATTTTTCATTATAATTTGGGTACATTCTATTGATTTTTATTTGACTTCTTATATTGTTCCAAATATATTAAAAGTACAGATATATCAGCTGGTGAAACACCAGATATCCTAGATGCCTGCCCAATAGAATATGGTTTATATTGATTCAATTTCTGTCTTGCTTCTAATCTGATTCCTTTTATAGATTCATAATTTAAATTTTCAGGCAATAATTTTTTTTCTAGTTTTTTAAAACTTTCTACTTGCTTCTTTTGCATATTAATATATCCTTCATATTTTATCATAATTTCAACTTCTTCTTCTACTTGTCTATCCAATTTAGGTCTATTATTATCTATTTCTTTTAATGATTGATATGATAATTCTGTTCTTTTTAATAATTCTGAAAGCTTTATACCAGAATTGATTTCAGTTGTTCCTTGTGTTTTTAAAAATGTATTGACTTCTTTTGAAGGCTTTATATTAGTAGTTTTTAATCGTTGTATTTCTTTCTCTATATTCTCTTTTTTCAATAAAAATCTCTTATACCTTTCATCAGATATTAAACCTATTTCATGTCCCATAGCTGTTAACCTTAAATCAGCATTATCTTGCCTTAGTAAAAGCCTATATTCTGCTCTAGAAGTCATCATTCTATATGGTTCTGTTGTACTTTTCGTTACAATATCATCAATTAGAACGCCAATATAAGCATCTGCTCTATCTAAAATAAACGGTGCATTTCCTTTTAATTTTTGTACAGCATTAATTCCTGCTATTAAACCTTGACATGCTGCTTCTTCATAGCCAGAAGTACCATTAATTTGGCCTGCAAAAAACATTCCATCAATTGCTTTTAATTCCAAAGAATTTTTTAATTGTGAAGGTTCTATACAATCATATTCTATAGCATAAGCAGGTCTTGTAAATTCAGCATTCTCAAGACCCGGAAGCGTTCTATACATTTCAATTTGTACATCTTCTGGAAGAGAAGAACTCATTCCTTGAATATACATTTCTTCTGTATCTATTCCTATTGGTTCAACAAAAATTTGATGTCTTTCTTTATCTGCAAACCTAACAACTTTATCCTCTATAGAAGGACAATATCTTGGTCCTGTACCAGCGATAACACCTGCATACATCGGAGATCTATGTAAATTCTTTCTAATAATTTCATGTGTCTTTTCATTCGTATATGTAAGCCAACATGGAACCTGCTTAAAATCCGACAACTTATCATCAAAAGAAAACGGTATTAAGTCTTTGTCACCCTCTTGCATTTCCATTTTAGAAAAGTCTATACTTTTTTTATTAATCCTAGCTGGTGTTCCTGTTTTAAACCTTTGCAATTCTATGTGCAATTTTTTTAAACATTCAGATAATTGATTAGCAGGAAAAACACCATCTGGTCCACTTTCAAAAGACGTTTCTCCTATATGAATTTTTCCTTTTAAATATGTCCCCGTTGCTAAAATAACTGCATCAACTTCATAAACAGCCCCCAAATTAGTTTCTACTGCTTTGACTCTTCCCTTTTCTACCTCTATATTAATAATTTCTGCTTGTTTAATATATAAATTTTCTTGTTTTTCTAATGTATGCTTCATTTCCATTTGATATTTTTTTCGATCTGCTTGAGCTCTTAATGAATGCACAGCAGGACCTTTAGATGTATTTAACATTCTCAATTGAATTAATGTTTTATCAATGTTTTTCCCCATCTCTCCACCTAAAGCATCTATTTCTCTTACTAAATGTCCTTTTGATGTTCCTCCAATATGCGGATTACATGGCATATTAGCAATACATTCCAAACTAATTGAGAATATTAATGTTTTCATTCCTAATCTAGCAGATGCCAAAGCAGCTTCACACCCTGCATGTCCTGCTCCTATTACTGCTACATCATATTTTCCTGCATTATATTTCATCTTTTTTCTTCCTTTCGATTTTGTATCATTATGAGATATGTTATTTTTTTACAAATGTTTCTCGTGAAACAAGAACATATGTTTTTTGTAATATGTTTGTTATATTTTTATTTTCCTAAACAAAATTTTGAAAAAATTTCTTTAATTACATCTTCTGTAACGCTTTCTCCCGTTATTTTTCCTAATTCTTCTAATATTTCTTTTAAATAAATTGAAATTATATCAATGGGTATATTTTGCATAATCGTTTCTCTTGCTTTATTTAAATTTTTTCTAGCATTGATAATTGAATTTTTATGACGCACATTACTAACTATCAATTCTCCATTGTTAGCAATTTTATCTAACTGAAACATTTTTACAATCTCATCATATAAGTCTTGTATACCTTCTTGTGTTTTCGTTGATATTTTCACTATTGGTTTATTAATTGATTCTATTTCTTTAAAAGATTTTTCTTGCATTAAATCAATTTTATTAAGCACAATGATAGCATTTCTATTTTTTATTAAATCTAATATATCTCTATCTTCTTCGTTTAGATCCCTCGTTATATCAAACATAGCAATAATCACATCACTTTTTTTGGCTATTTCTATTGCTTTTGTTACACCTATTTTTTCAACTTCATCTTTTGCATTTCTAATACCTGCAGTATCAATAATTCGTAACGGAATACCTTCAATTGAAATATATTCTTCAATCGTATCTCTTGTTGTTCCTTCAACATTAGTAACAATTGCTCTTTCTTCATTTAGAATTATATTTAATAAAGAAGATTTTCCTGCATTTGGTCTTCCTATAATAGCTGTACGAATACCATCTCTTAAAATTTTACCGTTATAAAAACTTTTTTCTAATGTCTGTAAATCTCTTTCTACCACATCTAACACACTTAAAACCTTATTCTGTGTCACTTCATCAAGATCATATTCTGGATAGTCAATCGTTGCTTCAATATCAGCCAAAACAGAAATCATTTTTTTTCTTATATCTGTTATTTTTTTGGAAAGATTTCCTTCTAACTGTTCCATTGACATTTGAGCTTCTTTATCTGTTTTAGCTTGAATCATATCTATAACAGCTTCTGCTTGTGATAAATCTATTCTTCCATTTAAAAAAGCTCTTTTTGTAAATTCTCCTGCTTCTGCCATTTTAGCACCATTTTGAATACATAAATCTAAAATTTGATTCATAATAATCATACCACCATGTGTATTAATTTCACACATATTTTCTGTGGTATAACTTTTAGGAGATGTAAAAAAAGATACTAAAACCTCGTCTATCATATTATTGTTTTTATCTATAATATGTCCATATTGGATGGTATAACCCCTTATTTTCTTTCGATTATGATGAATTGGTTGAAAAATTTTTTCCAATATCGTAAAACTCTCTTCTCCACTCATTCTAATAATACCAATTCCTCCAATTCCTGGTGCCGTAGATATTGCTACTATTGTACTCATCTTAATCTCCTTTTAACTTTTATTACTAAAAATCGCTTTTTATTATATCATAGTATACATAATTATGCAATGATGATTTTGGCTTTCTAAAAAAAAATCAGCCTTGTATTAAGGCTGATTTTTTACGATTTTAATGCTACAACCACTTTTCTATAAGGTTCCTCCCCTACACTATATGTCTTTACTTTATCATTTTCTTGTAATTTTGTATGAATAATTTTTCTCTCATACGCTGACATTGGTTCCAACGTAATGGACTTTCTCGTTTTTATTACGGTTCCTGCTATCTTTCCAGCTAAATTTTGTAAATCTTTTTCTCTTTTTTCTCTATAACCACCAATATTGACTAACACTTTAATTTTTTCTTTATTGGATTTACATGCAATGTTGCTGATAACCGTTTGTATACTATTTAATACTTCTCCCCTATACCCAATTAAATATCCAGTATCTTCACCTTCTATATTAATATAAATATAGCTTTCTTCTTCTATAATATGATACGTTAAATTTTTAGTAGGCAACCATTTTAAGAATTCTTCTAGAAACTTTTCTATGTCCTGTATAGCTATTTTTTTATCTGCTTCTTCTATTGGTTTTTTATTTTCGTGTTTTTTAACATCTTTTTTACTTTCTATGCCCTCTTTTAATTTCATTTCTACTTTCACCACTCTTGGTGATAAAATACTAAAAAAACTTCTCTTATCTTCTTGTTCCAAAATTTTAATATCTACTTTACTTTTAGCAACCTTTAATTCCTTTAATCCTTTTTCAATTGCCTCTGTCGATGTTTTTCCTTCAAAAACATATACATTATCCATTACTCTTCCCCCTCTGTTTTTAAATATTTATTTACAAAAATTCTTTCACCAATCATTAGTAAATTACTAACAAACCAATATAAAGCTAATCCCAAAGGTGCTATCAATGCTATACTAACAGACATAATCGGCATCATTAACATCATTTGTTTATTCATTTCCTCCATAGCGTCTATTTCTTTTTCTGTTTCTTCGTTTATATTTTGATTTTCCTTAGCTTTATTATTCATATTTGTTGTTATTTTTGTTGATATCAAAGATGTTATAACATATAATCCTGGAATAATAAATACTTTCCAGTTAGAAAAATTTTGAGAAGGTACATCACTTAAATCTAATCCTAAAAAGTCCATATTTAACTGAACTTTTTCATCTTCTTTTCCTTTTTCTTTAATAATTGCAATTTCTGCATATCTTATAGCACCACTAGCATTTTCGGATATTTCCTGAGAATATTTATCTATTGTTTCTTTATCAATATGCTTCATATACGTAAGAGGTCGACTAACAAGGAAAAATATAGATAAAATAATCACTATTTGAATAATGGAACTAAGACACCCACTAAATGGACTCATATTTTCTTGTTTGTAAACATCCATCATTTCTTGGTTCAATCTTACGGGATCGTTACTATATTTCTCTTGAATTTCTTTTATTTTTATTTGCACTTTTGTAGATTTTTTCATTGTCTTTTGTTGTTTAATAGAAATTGGTAACATAATTATTTTTAAAATAATAGTAAAAATAATTATAGCTATTCCATAATTATTAACAATACCATAAATAGTATTTAATACATAACCAAATAAGTTAGCAAAAAAGTTAAACATGGTTTCCTCCTATTTTAAAGGGTCATAACCACCTTTTGAAAATGGATGACACTTTATTATTCTTTTTATTCCTTTGCATACGCCTTTTAAAGTACCGTATTTCTCTATTGCCTGTTTGGTATATTCAGAACAAGTCGGTTCAAATTTACAATGAACTCCTAAAAATGCAAGATATGGTGATATGTGTTTTTTATAAAAAGTAAGACAATGCATTAAAATATTCTTCATTACACTTCTCCTAATATATTTGCTTTTTGGAATATTTTTATAAAATCTTCATGTACATCATTATAAGAAATATTTTCAATATTTTTTTTCTTATTCATAATAATTAAAATATTATATCCTATCGGAATAGCATCCTCAAAATATTGATAATTTTCTCGAATCAATCTTTTTATTCTATTTCTTTTTACAGCTTTTCCTTGTTTTTTAGAAATTGCTATTCCTAGTTTATTCCACTTTAAATTTGTCTTTTTGATATACATGTGAATACATACACCATAATAAAATTTTCCCCTTGAAAAAAGATTTTTAAATTCGTAATTTTTTTTCATCATTATTGTTTTTTTCATATACCTTCTTTTCCCCTATTACCAGGAAAAAATCATTTGCTACTATATAAAAAAAGGCGCTATATTGCCCCTCTTTTTAATTTTAAGCACAGATGCTTTTTCTTCCCTTATTTCTTCTAGCCTTTAAAACTTTTCTTCCTGCTCTTGTTTGCATTCTTTTTCTAAAACCATGTACTTTATTTCTTTGTCTTTTTTTTGGCTGATATGTTCTTTTCATTTTGCACCTCCTATATTTTAAAGATAATTTTTTTATTATTTTCCTTTATAAAAATAAAATTCCTCACAAGTGATACTTATTATACTATAAACTTCTTTATAAAGTCAAGCAAAATATAACAATCCGTTATTTTTTTTACAATTTTATTACAAATTATTTTTTTATTTTTTCTGCCTTCCTTAAACATTTATCCTATAATTTAAAAAAATATTATGATATTCATTAAACTAAAGAGATTTTTTAAGAATTTTAACTTGATATTTTTTTTTTTATTTGATATGATAAGGACATCATAAAAGTATCAATTAAAAATACGTTTTCCACAAAAGTTACCCTTCATTATTCCTTGAGGCTTTCCCATTTTTGACTATGTTTGTGGAAAACCTTGTGGATAAAAAAAGCGAAGAAAGGATGGTTTTTTTCATAAATGTATTCTGATAAAAATGATTTACTTACAAAAGCAAAAGATCTTTTAAAAGAAGAAATGACAGCAATTTCCTATTCAACATGGATAAAAAATTTAGAAATAGAATCTATCCATGACAATAAAATCGTTTTAGTTGCGTTATCAACCATGCAAAAAGATGCTTTAGAAACTAGATTATATGATTTAATTTGCAATACTTTTAATTTTATTACTAATAAATCTTGTGAAATTACAATTATTGAAAAAACAGAAAATAATTCAACACAAGTATTACCAGAAGAAGAGAATAATGATTTTATTCATACAGAAAATTATCATAATAGTTTTTTAAATCCAAGATATACCTTTGAAAACTTTGTTATTGGCAATAATAATAAATTTGCACAAGCAGCAGCATATGCGGTTTCAGAAGCTCCTGCTACTGCTTATAATCCATTATTTATCTATGGAGGAGTAGGACTTGGTAAAACCCATTTAATGCAAGCAATTGGTAATAAAATTATAAAAAATAATCCTAATACCAAAATTTTATACGTAACATCAGAAAATTTTATTAACGAATTAGTAAATTCTATCAAAGATCCTAACTTTAAAAATGAATTATTTAGGAATAAATATAGAAATATAGATGTCTTATTAATTGATGATATTCAATTTATCGCTGGCAAAAAAACAGGTCAAGAAGAATTTTTCCACACATTTAATACATTACATCAAAATGGAAAACAAATTATTATCTCTAGTGATAAACCACCAAGAGATATTCCTTTATTAGAAGAAAGATTGAAATCAAGATTTGAATGGGGAATATTAGCAGATATTTCTATGCCGGATTATGAAACACGTTTAGCTATTCTAAGAAAAAAAGTACAATCTGATAGTATTATTATTGATGACTACATTTTATCTGTTATTGCAACCAAAATAGATTCTAATATTCGAGAATTAGAAGGTGTTTTAAATAAAATTATTGCTTACGCATCATTAACACATAGTCCAATTACCATAGAAATGGCTGAAAAAGCTATCAATGATGTAGCTCTCCAAAAAGAAAAAATTATTTCTGCGGAATACATACAAGAAGTTGTGTCTAAATATTTTAATATTGATAAAAAAGATTTAATATCTGCCAAAAAATCTAATGATATTGCTCATCCTAGGCAAATTGCTATGTATTTGTGTAGAACCATGGGCCAAATGTCTTTTCCTAAAATAGGTGGCGAATTTGGAAATAGAGATCATACTACGGTAATGCATGCAGTCAATAAAATTGAAAAAGAAATAAAAGAGAATAAAAACACAAAATTAATTGTGGATAGTGTGAAAAACATTATTCAAGATTCTAGTTCCTAATAAAATAAATCAAAAATGAATTTTTTAAAACCATACTTTTGCAAACACATTTTTTTTAAAAATAGAGCAATAAATACTTACGGAAGCACAAGAAACGTTATTAACAACTTGTTGTGAAAAAGCTGTATAAATATTGTTAATAACAATAGATTCACAAATGATATTGAATTGTGTGGAAAATTTTCTATATTATACACAGAGTTGTAAACATATTTTTTTCTAGGGAAATACAGTATCTCAGAATTTTTCCACTAAATTCACAATACCTATAACTAATACTACTATTAATATTAATAAAATAAAAGGAGAAAAAAATGAAAATTATTTGTGAAAAAGAGAAAATCTTAAAAGGAATTAATTCTGTGATTAATGGTGTAGCCTCAAAAACAACAATGCCTATATTAGAAGGTATTTTAATTCAAACAAATGAAAATGAATTGAAATTAACTTCATATGATTTAGAAATAGGTATAGAATATATTGTAGAAGCAAAAATAGAAGAACAAGGTAATACAGTCGTTAATGCTATTATGTTTAGTGAAATTATTAGAAAACTTCCTTCATCCGATATAAAACTTCGCTTAAATGAAAATCAGTTATTAGAAATAGAATGTGAAGGTTCTTTATATAAATTAGCAACAATGAATCCAGATGAATTTCCTGAATTACCAAAAATTAATGTCGATAATTCCATTGAAATAGAGCAAACCACACTAAAAAATATGATTAGAAAAACGATATTTGCTGTTAGTACAGAAGAAAATAGACCTATATTTACAGGATGTTTATTTGAAGTTAATGATAATACATTAAATGTAGTGGCTGTTGATGGTTATCGATTAGCAATAAAAAGCAATAAGATTAATGAAAAAGTGAATAATTTTAATAGTGTTATACCAGGAAAAACATTAAATGAAGTAAATAAGATTATTGCAGATTCTTTTGATACTATAAAAATAGGAATTGCAAGAAATCAAGCTTTATTTGAGATGGAAAATTGTAAAATTGTTACTCGACTATTAGACGGAGAATTTTTAAAATATACTAATACAATTCCACAAACATGGGAAACCAGGATAAAAGTCAATAAGAATCATATTCAAAATTGTTTTGAAAGAATTTCACTAATTTCGTCTTCTTCTATAGAAAAAGAAAAAAAATATCCTGTTAAAGTTAATATAGAAATTGGCAAAGTAATTATATCTTGTGCCAATCAGACAGGGGATGCGAAAGAAGAAATTTTTGTAGAGACAGAAGGAAAAGAATTAGAAATAGGTTTTAATCCAAGATTTTTCTTAGATGCTTTAAAAGCAATTGATGATGAAGAAGTTTATATAGAATTTGGAACCAATCGTTCTCCTTGCATTATAAAACCGATAGATGATGGTGACTATATTTATATGATTTTACCAATAAAAATGAAAGAATAAACACAAAAAGTTACATTTATGTAAGAGAGAATAAAAAAGTAGGAAAAATAGAAGCATGTACATAAAAAAAATTCATTTAAATCATTTTAGAAATTATCATCAGCAAGAAATAGAATTTAATCCTCATATTAATATTTTTTATGGAAATAATGCGCAAGGAAAAACCAATATTATAGAAGCTATATTTTTATGTGCTTATGGAAAATCTTTTCGTTCTAAAAAGGATAAAGAGTTAATTCAATTTGGGGAAAAATCTTCAAAAATTGAAATTTTATATGAAATGAAAGATAGAGCAGGAAAGATTTCTTCAGAAATAGGGGAGAGTAAGATATTTTTTGTTAATGATATAAAACAAAAAAAAATGAGTGATATTTTAGGAAAAATTCATATTGTTATTTTTACGCCTGATGATATAGAAATCATAAAAGGAGGACCTAAAGAAAGAAGAAAATTTCTCGATATGATGATTAGTTCTTTAAGACCTCATTATGTACATTTATTAAATCATTATAACCAAATATTAGAACAAAGGAATTATTATTTAAAAAAAATAAAATTAGAAGATAAGCCAATTACTATGTTAGATATTTGGGACGAACAATTAGCAGAGGATGCTGCTAAGATTTATACATATCGAAAATATTTTATTGAAAAAATAGAAGAAAAAATACAAGATATTCACAATATTATAACAAAAAGTGGAAAAGAAGCCATAAAAATAAAATATATTTCTAATGGAAGTACCAAAGAAATTTTTGAAGAAAATTTAAAAAAATCAAGACAAGTAGACATTTATAGAGGGTTTACAGGAATTGGT
Organism: uncultured Clostridia bacterium; assembly: GCA_947626885.1. Taxonomy (GTDB): domain Bacteria; phylum Bacillota; class Clostridia; order TANB77; family CAG-508; genus Scatovivens. The sequence continues at coordinate 33,410 of CANQTX010000003.1, forward strand.
ATACATAGAGATGATTTTATGATATATATTAATGATAGACAAGTTTCTATCTTTGGCTCTCAAGGACAACAAAGAACAGTTGTATTAACATTAAAAATATGTGAATTAAATATTGTGAAAGAAGAATTACAAGAAACACCCATTCTTTTATTAGATGATTTTATGTCTGAATTAGATGAACAGAGAAGAAAAAATTTTTTAGAAAATATTAAAGATAGTCAAGTCATTATTACATGTACTGATAAAATTGCAATTGATGTTAATCAGTCTAATTTTCTTATAGAAGATGGTGTTTGTCAGAATGGTTAGAAGAGGAGAAAAAATCAAGTGTATTTGCATATAGGAAAAGATATTATTATTCATAATGAGGATATTATTGGTATTTTTAATATTGAATATATAAAAAATACAAAAGAATATAAAAATTGTATTATGCAATTACAAGAAATTAATCATATAAAAGATATTTCTGAAAATCAGAAAAAAACATTTATCTTAATAGAAAAGAATAATCAAATAGAAGGGTATATAACCAATATTAGTACAAATACAATAGTAAAAAGAAAAATGTAATAACGAGGAGGATATATGGAAAAATTTGAACATGAGTATAATGCAGAACAAATTCAAGTATTAGAAGGATTAGAAGCAGTAAGAAAAAGACCAGGTATGTACATAGGAAGTGTTTCTGTGAGAGGATTACATCATTTAGTTTATGAAATTGTAGATAATGCAGTTGATGAAGCTTTAGCAGGATATTGCAAAAATATCCATGTTATCATAGAACCTGGAAATATTATTTGTGTACAAGATGATCGGTAGAGGTATTCCTGTAGATAAGCATGCTAAAACAGGAATATCAGCAGCAGAAACAGTATATACAGTGTTACATGCAGGTGGAAAATTTGGAGGAGATAGTGGATATAAAGTCTCTGGTGGACTTCATGGTGTTGGTGCTTCTGTTGTTAATGCACTCTCTGAGTGGACGGAAGTAACTATTGAAAGAGATGGTGGCATCTATCAAATGAGATTTGAAAGAGGAAAAACTATAGAGCCTTTAAGAAAAATAGGAGAATCTCATAAAACGGGAACAAAAGTAAGATTTTTAGCTGATAATACTATATTTGAAACATTAGAGTATGAATATGATGTATTAGAAAATAGATTTAGAGAAATGGCCTTTTTAACAAAGGGGTTGAAAATTACTATAGAAGATAAAAGAGAAGAAACACCTAAAAGAGCAGAATTTTATTTTGAAGGTGGATTAAATTCTTTTGTTGAATATTTGAATCATAATAAAGAAAAATTGCATCCAAAACCAATTTATATTGAAAAAAATGGAGAATTTCCAGTAGAAATAGCAATTCAATATACAACCAGTTATTCTGAAAACATTTATACTTTTGTGAATAATATTAATACCATAGAAGGAGGAACACATTTAGAAGGATTCAAAAGAGCACTTACTAAAGTTTTTAATGATTATGCTAAAGCAAAAAATATATTAAAAGATAAAGATGGAAATTTATTAGGAGACGATATAAGGGAAGGAATAACGGCAGTTATTTCTGTAAAAGTAAAAGAACCGCAATTTGAAGGACAAACAAAAACAAAATTAGGAAATAGTGAAGTAACAGGAATTGTTCAATCTATGGTAAATGAAAATTTATCGAATTTTTTAGAGGAAAATCCACAAGTGGCAAAAGCAATTTTAGAAAAGTGTATTAGTGCCGCAAGGGCAAGGGAAGCTGCTAGAAAAGCAAGAGAGCTTGTAAGAAAGAAAAATTCTTTAGAAACAGCAACACTTCCAGGAAAATTAGCAGATTGTAGTAGTAAAAATGCAGAAGAATGTGAAGTATATATAGTAGAGGGAGATTCTGCAGGAGGAAGTGCAAAGCAAGGAAGAGATAGAAAGTTTCAAGCTATATTACCTCTATGGGGAAAAATGTTAAATGTAGAAAAAGCAAGAGCAGATAAAATATATGGTAATGATAAATTAAATCCAGTTATTTTAGCAGTAGGAGCAGGCATAGGACCAGATTTTGATATAACAAAAATTCGATATGGAAAAGTAATTATTATGGCAGATGCAGATGTGGATGGGGCTCATATTAGAACCTTATTATTAACATTTTTCTTTCGATATATGAGACCATTAATAGAAAATGGTAATGTATATTTAGCACAACCACCATTATTTAAATTATCTAAAAAAGGGATGGAAGATATATATTGCTATACAGATGAAGATTTAGAAAAACAATTTAAAGTTTTAGAGGAAAAAGGTATTACAAGAGATCAATTGGCAATTCAGAGATACAAAGGCCTTGGAGAAATGAATCCAGAACAATTATGGGAAACAACGATGGATCCAGAAAGAAGAATTTTAATAAAAGTCACCATGGATGATGCTATTGCTGCTGATAAGATTTTTACTTTATTAATGGGTGATGAAGTAGCACCTAGAAGAGATTTTATAGAAGAAAATGCAAAATATGTTAAAAATTTAGATATTTAATAGAGAAAAATAAAAAAAGAAATAGGATAAAGCCATAAAAATTATTTTATGGCTTTTGTCCTATATAAAACTTATATTAACTTTCAGTAAAAACCAATATACATAATTTTTTAACCTAGTTTATATTACTATAAACATAAGCTATAAACCACATATATTCATCTTTTTCTAGATTACAAATCCACTTTCAATATTTATTTTCTTCCTATAAGGAATATCAATAAACACTTTCCAATAGAAGAATAATCACGACTTCAAATATATTATCTAATTTCAAACCGATTTCATTAATAAGAAAAAAGCTTTTAGATACATAATATACTCTTTGTGTCCAACATAAAATAATAAAAGTATTATTCACTATTTTATATCTTAACTCGATCTTATATCATACCAGTTTCTTTTGATATGATATAACTCTAAGTTAGGCTAATATAAATTTTATAATTTTATTATTTGTAAAAAGAAAAAAAATATACAAGAATTTTTGTATTTTTGAAAAGAATATTAATCCCCAATATAAAAATGGATTATTTGAAATGAGTAAGAAATAAGTTATCATCGAGAAAAAAAGAAAAGTGGAAAAAAATATTAGGAAAAACTGTTAATAAGTTTATGATATAAAAAGTGAGTGAAAAATGAAAAAAAAATAAAAGTAGTAAAAAAAAACAATAGAATTTTAATAAAATGATATTACGATAAAAAAGGAAAAGAGATAACCGAATACAAAATAAAAAAATAATGTATAAGAATTGAGAGAAAAATAGAATTTATAAAAAAATATTTTTTTATAAATTTTTTTTATGTTTGATATAAAATAGAGAAAGTAAAAAAACAAAAGCAAGAAAGAACAAATGTTTTATAAAATAGAGAAAAGATATATTTATAAAAAGAAACAGTTGATCGTAAAAAAAATATAAGTAAATCATATACAAAAAACAAAAGAACAGATGTACGAAAATTTGGCTTAAAAACAGTAAAAAATCTTTGGGAAATAAGAAAAAATAGAAAATTTAATATAAAAAAACAATTGTTTACATAAAGTAAAAAACAACAAATACAAAAAGACAAAAAATATAAAAGACAAAAGAGTTAATTACTACAAAAAATATAATTGAAAAGTTAAAAAAAAAGATGCAGAAATGATATGAACAGAGAGAGCAAAAATGAAAAATGAAATGTGTGAAAAACAAAAAAATAGAGAGTAAAAAAGATAAAAAACAATGAAAAAAAGAATATATAAATTCAAAAAGAGTATCTCAAAATGCTTTTAAATTAAAAAATAGTAAAAAAAAAGGGCTATATAATAAAAAAAAATATTTTTTTTTATTATATATAGTCAATAAAAATAAAGAAGAATAGTCACTAAAGAGATAAAGAAGATAGGAAAAAAAAGATAGATGAAAGATGAAGGTAAAGTAGCATGAAAATAGGTAGGAAAATGATAAACATCAAAAAAAAAGAGATGCTATCATTTTGTACAATAAAGTTTGGATGATGTAAATAGATCAAATAAAATGCAAGAAAAATAAATTCCTCAAAAGTATGGGAAATAAGAAAAAAACACAAATTATAAAAAAAAAACAGAAGTTTACATAACAAAAAAGAAAAATGATTCAAAATGACAAAAATTAAAAAATAAAAACAAGAAAGAAGTGAAGAGAAAGATAGAAAAAAACATAAAAAAATTTTTGAAAATGGGCAATAAAACGATGTAAAAAATTTTTTATCAAAGTAAAAAAAGGGTATGTGGAAAATAAAAAAAAAGACAAAAACAAAAAGAAAATTTTTCAAAAAAGAAAAAGTATTTTCAAAAATATATTGACAGAAAAAAGAAATTATTGTATTATTGTTTCACATTTTTAGAAAGGAGCGTATAAAATAAAAAAAGAAAAATCTACACAAACTTGGTTACCGTTTGATAGAATTCTCGAAAATGGTATTATTGTTCATAAAAATTATTATATCAAAATAATAAAAGTTATTCCTATCAATTATGATTTAAAATCAAATTTAGAAAAAGAAGCTATTTTAAATGCATATAAACTTTTTTTAAAAACATGTAATTTTAATTTTCAAATTCTGATTCAAAGTAAAAAAGAAAATCTATCGAAACATATTTCCCAAATTAAACAAATAAATGAAAAAGAAAAAAATGAGACACTAAAAACGATAGCCAATAATTATATTTTATTTATTAAAAATAAAAATGAAGCAAATAAGTCTTCTTCAAAAAATTTTTATATTATCATTCAGTATCATTCAGAAAATATTCCCATAGAAAATGAAGAGAAAATGAATGCTGAAACAATAGCTATGCATTATTTAAATGAATGTTATTTTAAGATCAAAGAAACATTATCAAGATGTGGAAATACAGTATATGACATGGCATCTAAAACAGAATCAGAAACAATTTTAAATTCTTTTTTTCATCCTAATACAAAATTAAAAGAAATAAGGTGGTGATAATGATAGAAAATTTTTATCTAGGCATGTTAAATACAAAAGATAAAATGGCGCCAAGTTATATTAATAATAAAAATCCTAAGTATTTAGAAATAGATGGTATTTTTTATAGTGGTATTTTAGTGATTGATTATTATCGAGAATATAGTGATATTATATTTAAAAATTTAATGCATACTAATATCAATATGTATATTTCTGTTTTTTATGAGAAACAAGATACTTATAAAACAATAAAATCTTTAACATATTTTATTGGTAATGTTGGTGTTGATTTAAAATCAGGAAATACCAATAGAGAAGATATAGATATTGCTGCCTATACATATAATGATGCAAAATATATTAGAAAAGAAATGCAAGTAAATAATGAAGAACTTTATTATTTGTATACATATGTAACTATTATTGCAGAAAGCGAAAATGAAATAGAAAGAAATATCAATAAAATTGAAGGAATTTTACAATCTTCTGGAATGGCAACAAGAAAAGCAAATTTTAGGCAAGAGCAGACGTTTTTTTCTTGTCTTCCTCTTATGATTAATCATGAAGATATAAAAAGGGTGAGCAGAAGAAATATTTTAAGTAGTGGACTTGTAGCAACATATCCTTTCATTTCATCTAATTTGTGTGATGAGCAAGGAATTTTTATTGGAAGCAATATTTATAATAATTCTATGATTTTTGTAGATAGATTTGATAGAGAAAAATATAAAAATGCTAATATGTGTATTTTTGGAACAAGCGGTGCTGGAAAATCATTTTATACGAAATTATTAATTCTTCGTTGTCGTATGTTAGGGTTAGAACAATATGTTATTGATCCAGAAAGAGAATATGATAAAGTTTGTAAAAATCTTGATGGCATCTTGATTAAATTTGGACCAACTTCTAATACATTTATTAATATATTAGATATTCGAGAAGATAGTATAGAAGAAGAAAAAGGTTTTTTAACAACAAAGATTGGAAAATTAAGAGGATTTTTTAGTTTAGTATTGGGAGATTTAGATGAAGAAAAGATAGCTTTGTTAGAGGAAAAATTAATAGAAGTTTATCGAGAAAAAGGTATTACATTTGATGATGCGAGTTTATATAAGCAAGATGAAAAAGGCAATATGATTTTTAAATCTAGTAAAGACATGCCTATTTTACAAGATGTTTATGAAGCATTTGAAAAAGATGAAAAAACAATATTTTTTAAAAGAAAATTATATCCATTTATTTATGGTTCTCTTAAATTTTTAAATCATCATACCAATATTCAATTGACCAATAAATTAATTGTAGCAGACATTTACGAACTGGGAGAAGATAATTTGCAGTATGGAATGTATATTTTTATAGAATTATTTTTTGATAAGATAAAAAAAGATAGAAATGTAAAAAAAGCAATTTATTTAGATGAGATTTGGCGTTTAATAGGTGTTACATCGAATCAATTTGTTGCAAGTTTTATTTATAAAATTTTTAAAACGATTAGAAAGTATGGAGGAAGTGCAGTAGCAATTACACAAGATGTATCTGATTTATTTAGTTTAAATGAAGGTGCTTATGGAAAAAGTATTTTAAATAATTCAAGCATAAAATCGTTTTTCTCTTTAGAAGAGGAAAATATTATGGTTTTAGAAAAATATGCCAATATTACTGAAAAAGAAAAAATAGAAATTAAGTCTTTGAAAAGAGGAGAAAGTTTAATGTTTATAGGGGACAATCATATTCTAGCTAAAGTTGAATGTTCAGAAGAAGAAAAAAATCTAGTAACAAAAATTACTGAAAAGAGGTAAAAATATATGAAACGAGTCATAACAGCTATGGGAGATCCTTATTTAAATAACAAGTTAAAAGAAATAACAGAAATAGAAGTAATATCAAAAGATATACTATATCCAGAAGGTATTTTTGAAACGCTAGACCAAGTATCTAAAATTGATATGATAATTATTAGTGCTACGATTTTAATGTCAACAGAAATTGAATATTTTTTTAATCAATTATTAAAAAAATGTGAAAATACAGAAATTGTTATCTTTATGGAAGAAAATACAAATTTAGATATTTCGTTTTTAAATAGTATTGGTATATATAAAATATATCCACAAGAAGATAAAGCTGTGGAAGGATTTTTAGGAAGCTTAAATACAAAAAAAGAAATAAATCATATTTCAAAAGAAATTTCAGAATTAAAAGAAATTATTTTACAGAAAAAAAATAAAAATATATTAAAAAAATTATCTAAGCATGATGTAGTAAAAAAAGAAAAAGAAACAACAGAAATAAAACATACGGTTTCTATTGTTTCCATTACAGGAAATTACGGTATAGGGAAAAGTGTGTTTTCCACCATACTGGCACAATATGTGGAAAACAAAAAAGAAAAAGTATTATTAGTGGATTTTGATTTAACCAATAGTTGTGTTCATACAATTATGGGAATTCAAAAGTATCCAAATCATGGAACATTTAAGCAGATAGAAAAATTAATAAATTCAGTTACTCCCCATTTAGATGTTCTAACTGGGTTAGATTGTGTATTTCATAGTGAAGAAATAATAGAAGTAATAAGAATAAAGGAAATGATTCATATATGGGAAAAAGAATATGATTATATTTTTATTGATATGCCAGCTAATATACAAGATAAAAATACAAAAACCATATTATCAATGAGTAATGAAATTATTGTATTAGTAGAACCAAATCTAGTAGGCATAAAAAAAGCTAAAAATATAATAGAAACATGTCGTATCGATTGGAAAATGCATCAAGATAAAATAAAAATTATTTTTAATAAAACAGATTCATATAAAATTACAGAAGAAATATTACAAGAGATTTTTAGTGATTATGAAATCTGGTGCTATATACCATATGACCCGAAATATAGTTTATTTATTAATCAGAATAAGGTGATGCAGATCCAAGAAGAAGTATACCAAAATGTTTATGAAAAATTACAAAGAGAAAGAAAGGAGTATTATGGAAGAACTAACAATTGAAAATAATATGCAACAAAATTTGGGAAATAAATTAGGAGAATGGCAACATACTTTTTTAGAAAGCACATTAGGTAAAACTATTAATGCAGGGGTAGATATTGGTTTAAAAGCAGTTTTACCAGATTTAATAGAAGATGAAGTTATTGATGTGAAAAATACTATTTTAGAGCAAGGTTTTTCAGAGGGAATAAAAGAAATTGTTCAAACAGGTATTAATATGGGAAAAAGTATGCTAGGAATTGTAACAGGTAATTTTGAAAATATTTCTCAAATACAAATGGCGGTTAAGAATGGAGGAATATTAGATAAAGTATCAGAGCTATTGGATTTTTCAATTCATTTAGCAAAAAATAAAAACTTAATTAATAATCAAATAGCCTCTCTTTTAAAACAAGGAAAGAATTCAATTATTCATTCTGTAAGTGATAAAATTGAAGAAACGCTTACCAATCAATTAAAATCTGTAGAAAAATTAGAAAAATATTGTAGTAATTGGAATGTGGCCTATGCCAGTCAAGATTTTTCTAAAATGGAAACAGCTTATAAAAATATAGAACAGTATTTGTCTAAAACGATACCTTTAGAAAATATTATTAATAAGGCAAGAACAATTGAAAATTTACATCATTTAATTAAAAATAATGGCCAAAATTTTCATTTAACAGAGGAAGAAATGAAGTTAGCAGAAACATTAGGATAGTGTCTTGCATTTTAAATATAGTATTTGTATAATAAAAAAGGAGGGAAATGGTAATGGAAAATGTGATATATGATATAAGTAAAGAATATCGTGACATAGTAGAAGAAGTTAGTAAAAAATATCATTATTCAGAAGATTTAAAACATGTTTTAAATAAAATTCTTCCAGTAATGTTAGAGAATAGATCTTGTGAAGATAGAATGACTTTTTATAATATGCTTCGAGTTACACCGATTGTAGTTGTAGCAGAGGGAAGCAATGTAACAACAAAGGATTTAAAAGATCAGTATATAGGGGATATAAATTCTCATATACAAGAGGAAGAAGTAGATATTGGAGAATATGGAAGAGCAAAAGCTGCTGGATTTTTTTATTCAGAGCCAATATTAGATGAAAAATTATCTATTAAAGGTTCTAAACAATTTATATACATTACAGCATTAGATACTAGCAAGTCCACATATACTAAAAATGATAGATATCAAAAATTTCAAACACCTATCAATGTACCTCATCTGATTCATGAATTGGGTCATGCTTGGTCTTCACAAGACAATCACTACTCTATAGAAGGAAATATATTAAAAGAAAGAGCAGGAACTGCTACTATTACATATCAAATAACACCATTAGAAAACGGAACATTTTCTAAAAAAGAAATTTCAAGAGAAGGGTTAATGACAGAAGAAGCTTTAAATACGAATATGGAACAAGCATCTGTTGCAAATTATCTTAAAATGTCAAAAGAAAAAGCAAAACAACTCTATAAAACAGGAGGGTGTCTTGTTCCATCTAGTTATATGGGTTCTATGTCTGTTTTAACAGAACATTTAACAGAAGAACCTATAATAAAGAATCTAGTAGAAAAGTGGAGAATACATGGAGATCAAAAAGTATTAGAATCTATTAATGCATTTATGGAAAAAACACCAACGTATCAAAATAGGTGTGTCAAAAAATCATATGAGGATAGAAAGAAAGAAATTTTTGATAATCCTCCTTCTCCTAAAATAGCTAGTTTTTTTAAGAGATGTCGTAGTGATTTTTTTCCAGAAGTACAAGATATGACTTCTATGCAAATGGTAGAAAATGCACTACAGCAATGTTATGATGTTGTTACAAATATGTTAGCTTTTAATATGAGTGAAGAGAAGGAAAAAAATTTATATATGAGTTTAATACAAAGTGCGACTATAGATGTTTATGGCATGCTTGCTGATGTAAGAGAACAAAGTAAAGAAGAGAATATAGATAAAGCAAAATGAAATAAATAAAAGAAAAATTTTATAGAGAAAGTGGTAAGTTTCAAGTAAAAATTTACCATTTTTCTTGATTTTTTTTAGATACTTTTATATAATACAAACAGATAGAAATAAAAGAAGAGAGGGTATTTTATGGATAGACAAGATGGAAGAATAATCGAAAGAAATATAGAAGCAGAAATGAAAACAGCCTATATTGACTATGCCATGAGTGTTATCGTATCACGAGCGTTACCAGATGCTAGAGATGGTTTAAAACCGGTACATAGAAGAATTCTATATTCTATGCATGAAGATGGTATAACGTCAGACAAGCCTTATAGAAAATGCGCTAATACAGTTGGTTCTGTATTAGGAAGATATCATCCTCATGGAGATTCATCTGTATATGATGCAATGGTAAGATTAGCACAAGACTTTTCTATGCGATATATGTTAATTGATGGACATGGCAATTTTGGTTCGATAGATGGTGATGGAGCAGCAGCTATGAGGTATACAGAATCTAGAATGGCTAAAATTGCAGAACAAATGTTAGTAGACATTGAAAAAAATACGGTTGATTTTATGCCCAATTATGATGATAGATTACAAGAACCTACTGTATTACCAACAAAAATTCCAACATTATTAATTAATGGATCTTCAGGAATTGCTGTAGGAATGGCTACCAATGTTCCACCGCATAATTTAACAGAAGTTATCAATGGAGCTATAAAAGTGATAGAGAATCCGGATATTTCTTCAGAGGAGTTAATGGAATATATTAAAGGTCCAGATTTTCCTACAGGAGCAATGATTTTAGGACGAGAAGGTATTAAAGAAGCTTATACAACTGGTAGAGGAAAGATTATTATTAGAGCTGAAACAGAAATAGAAGAAATGTCAGGGAATAGGCAAAGAATTATTGTAAAGTCTTTACCATATCAAGTTAATAAAGCAAATTTAATTATAAAAATAGATGAACTAGTAAAAGAAAGAAAAGTAGAAGGCATTTCTGAAGTACGAGATGAATCAGATCGTCAAGAAAGAGTGAGAATTGTAATTGAGCTAAAAAGAGATGCTAGACCACAAGTTATTCTAAATCAACTTTTTAAACATACACAAATGCAAGATTCTTTTGGTATTATTATGCTTGCTTTAGTAGAAGGTGTACCTAGAATATTAACACTAAAAGAGTGTTTAGATGTTTTTATTAAACATAGAAAAGAAGTGGTTCTAAGAAGAACAAAATTTGAATTAGATAAAGCAGAAGCAAGAGCACATATCTTACAAGGATTAATTATTGCAATTGACAATATAGATGAAGTGATTCAAATTATTCGTTCTTCTTATGATGATGCAAAAGAAAGATTAATGAAACGATTTGATCTTTCTGATATACAAGCACAAGCTATTTTAGATATGCAATTAAAAAGACTTTCAGGATTACAAAGAGAAAAATTAGAAGAAGAATATGCAGAATTAATGAAACTAATTGCCTATTATAAGGAAGTTTTGTCTAGTGAAACATTAGTATATGATATTATTAAAGAAGAGTTATTAGAAGTAAAAGAAAAATTTGGCGATGAAAGATTAACAAAGATTGTTGCTGCCGCAGGGGAAATAGATGTAGAAGATTTAATTAAAGAAGAACAAACCGTTGTTGCATTAACACATTTCGGATATATTAAAAGAATGCCTGTAGATACATATAGAAGTCAAAAAAGGGGTGGAAAAGGAATTTCTGGTATGACAACACGAGAAGAAGACTTTGTGAAGAAAATTTTTACTGCTTCTACACATGATACTATTTTATTCTTTAGTAATAAAGGAAAAATGTATCGATTACGTGGATATGAGATACCAGAAGCAGGAAGAACCGCAAAAGGTACTGCTATTGTTAATTTATTAAATTTGGAAGCAGGAGAAAAAATTTCTGCCATTATTCCTATTCAAAATTTTGCTGATGGAAAATATATCTTAATGGGAACACGCAATGGATTAATTAAGAAAACAGCTTTAAGTGAATATGATTCTAACAGGAAAACGGGATTATTAGGTATTACTCTAAAAGAAGATGATGAATTAATTGATGTAAGATTAACAGATGGAGAAGATAATGTAGTACTTGTAACAAGAAAAGGATTAAGTATTACATTTGATGAGAAAGACGTTCGTCCTATGGGAAGGTCTGCTCAAGGGGTTATAGGAATCAGATTAAATAATGATGATTATGTGATAGGAATGGAATCTATTATAACTGGAAGTAATTCAACACTATTGGCTATTACAGAAAATGGATTTGGTAAAAGAACAGAGTTAGAAGAATATAGAGTACAGAATAGAGGCGGTCATGGTGTTATTACATATAAAATTACACATAAAACAGGAGATATTGTTGGTATCAAAATTGTTTCTGGAGTAGAAGATGTTATGATGATAACAGATACAGGAACGATTATTAGAATGAATACAAGTGAGATTAGTGTATTAGGAAGAGCAACGCAAGGTGTTACACTAATGAGAACCAATGATGGTAAAGTAGTAAGTATAGAAACAATAGAACAAGAAGAAGAGAAATAAGAATAAAAAAATAAATCAAGAAGAATCCTTTAAAAAAGGATTCTTCTTGATTCTTCTTAAAAAAAACGTACATAAGAAAAGAATATGAAAATTACAGTGATTAATCTTCTCTAACTTCATAAGTACAAGAATTTCCTAAACTCCAAGCATCTTTTATTTCGCGCCACTGTTCAAGATCATTCACGACGAAAGTAACTCCACTCAGGTTTTCGTAATGGTCGTAAAGCGTAGGCCATCCCTCGAACTCAACCCTCCTTAAATCATAACAACACGCAAGGCAAAGATGCCCCAAAACATTAACCGTACCAGGAAAGTAGAGAGATTCCATATTACACCCCTGCAGAGACTGATCACCGATCACGCGAACACTCAACGGTATATTCAAACTTGTAAGTCCCGGAGGTACCCTTATTAATTTGCTCCCGTCCGCACTGAGCAACAGCCCATCCACACAGGAGTAAACCTTATTTTCGCTACTTATAGAGAAACTCTCCAGTTTATTCCAGTGTACAGCATTAGGTGAGAAATATTTCAGATTTGAAGGTAACCTCAACACCTTTAGTCGGTTACTTGATTCAAATACTCGGTCTTCTATTCTCTCCATCTCATCCGGCAATTCGATATCCCTTAAATACGTGCACCAGAACGTCCTATACCTTAGTATGCCGTACTTTAGATGGGCACAAAAACCTGCTTAGTTTAGTATCAGCGAAGCATCGGCTAGATATATCGTTAATAGTTCCTGGAAGAACAACCGTCTCCAGATCCACAGTATTCTCAAAGCCACTAATCTCTACAACACCGTTTGGAATGATAAGCATGACAATGTCCCTAACCCCAGTTAACCTACCTTCATAGTTAGAGAAATTAACGCTTCTCACCGGCACTCCTCTGATTTCTTTTGGAATTGCTAATATTTGTCCGTATTCCATTTATTTTAGTATGGTAGCTTTCATAATATATCCCTTCTGGATAATCCGGATTCAGGCCGGTAATCCCACCCGATTGCTCATCAAATGTAAATAAATCTTCCGGAGCATATCCTATATCTTCTTTTTTTTCTATAGCACCGTCATTATTAAAATAATAAAGAATATCATTTATTGTGTCCGCTACAACATAACCTTCTTCAGTAAATCCGACAGAATAACCCGAATTTTGCAATTCTCTTGGTGTTTTATTCGTGACATTTAAAGAATACATAAAATTATTCATTTCCCACTCTTCAGTTGTTTCTGCTTCTTTATATTTTGTTACAGCATCTTGTGCTCTTGTGATAATTCCATTGTCTCCGAGTACTAAACTTAAACTAACACCTGCTAAAATTAGCAAAACAATAATCGTTACTACTAATGCTACCAGTGTGATACCATTTTCTTTTGCATCTTTTTTCATTTTTCCCTCCTATTTTTTTATTTACTTTTTCGTAAAGTATAAAACTTTACGAAAAGAAAAAAACAAGTAAAAGTCTTATTTTTCAAGATTTTACTTGTTTTCATATTTTATTTTCTATCTTATTTTTTATTGTGCATTTTATAACAAAGTCCTTGACTATCTTCTCATTTATAGGTATTATAAATTTAATAAATTCGTAAAGTTTTATATTTTATGAAAATATTTATAGTATTATTTTACTTATAATAGTATTGTTTTAGATCAGTAATTAAGGAAATTCCTTTTTTGCTTTTTTTAATCTTAGATCATCTCCAAAAAATCTTAGAAAACGATAATTGCCAGCGAGTCTAGAACCAATTCTATTGGTATATATTTTAAATAATTCATCTACAGTAAGATTTGTTGAAATAATAGTTTTTGTTACTTTATGATTTTGATTTAATAAGCGTGTATTAATAATAGTAAATAATTTCTCAATTTTTGAATCGCTTATTTTTTCTGTTCCTAAATCATCAATAATTAATAAATCAACAGTTAAAATATTTTCTAATAAATTCATTTGAGCATTTTCTTTTCCAAATCTAGCATCATTAATTTCATCAAACATAACGGGTGCTGTTTGATATAAAACGGTTTTTCCTAGTTTTAACATTTCATTTGCAATACAATTGGTTAAAAATGTCTTTCCAACACCGTGTGTTTCCTGTAAAAATCAAGTTTTTTTCAGTAGGATTATCAAATTCCATAATAAAATTTTCTACTTTTTCTCGAATAACTTGTATGTTACTTCTAGGGGAAATAGAAGATTTATACTTTTCTTTATCTGGTTTATCTGAAAAAATTCTTAAATTAAAATGAGAAAAGTTTTCTCTTTCAAGATTTCCCATATTAGATTTGTTATAAGCAATGTCATAAATTCTTTGTTTTAGACAATTACACATAACAGTTACCTCTTCTTTTTGTATATATCCCGTATCTTTACACATTTTACATTCAAAATGAGGATGTAAATAGGTGTTTTCTTTGGAAAGATTTTTAATAAAGGCATATTTTTCTTTGATAAGCATATTTGTTTTCTTTTTTAAGGTAGATAATAATGTGGCTTTATCTTTTTCGTTTGCAATTAAAATGGATTTTGTGGTTTGAATAGAAATAGAAGCGAGTTCTTGTTCTATTTCTTGTAGTCGAGGATTGACACTTAAAAGTTGTTTTTTTCGTTCTTCAGCTTCATAGATGGCCTTATAACGTTTTGCGTCATATTCTCTTAAAATTTGTTTCAATAAAGATGTATCCATTTGTGACCTCTGCTAGGAATTTAGATTTTAAGGAAATATCTATAAACCACATTTTTTAATTATCATATAATGCTTCTAAGTTGTCGAAAGTACTTTGTGTATACTCTAAAGCAGTTTTTTCAATTTGTCTGGTACGCTTGTCTTTTTCTTTTAAAGACTGTAAATATGTTGTTACTTCACTGGAAGAATGTAAATCTTTGTGATGCCAGTCTGTTAGTAAGGTATCAATATAATCAAAACGCACTTTATTATGGGAAGATGCAGTTTTTAAAGCAATTTCTATTACATCCATCGGAAATTTATAGTTTTCTGTCCACTTTATAATATCTTCTTCTTCATAAGTAGTTAATTTTCTATATAAATTTAATTTTTTGGCAATTTCAGAATTGGTCTTATTACGTTTTTCTTGTTGTGCAAAGTACGTATCTAAATCATTAAAGGTTTTAATTTGATTTTTGCTCCATGCATCCGCTGTTGCTTGTAAGTAATTTCTATGTAAAGCTCTTTTTTCATAGGCATAATTAAATAATGCTAACATAACTTGTTCATCAAATCCATATTTATTAAACCAATAGTCAATATCATGATACCATGAAGGTGACATAACACCTTGGAAAAATAAAGCATTAATTTGTTCTATTGCTTTAGCACGATATTGACTTTTGGCACTATTTTTAACGTCTTCTGGTGAAGATGTTACTTTAGGATGATATAATTTTGAAAGTTCTATTTCTTGAATATTAGCTAGACTATAGCCTGTAGGCGTTTTTATTAAAAGCTCTTTGGTTTCCCAGTATTTAATAGCATCTTGTACAATAGGAAAATCAAGAGAAAGCGTTTTTGATAAATCATTTATTTTAATTTCTTTTTGATATTTAGACAAAAATAATATATAGAGATATACTTTAATAAAATTACTATTTGCTTCTGGTAAATATTCTGTAAAAAAAACATCTGGTATCTCTGTACTAGAAAATAGAAGAGATTTATCATTTTGTGATAATTTCATAATTAAAACCCCTTTACAAAATTTAAATATCATCTTTCGTACAGTACCGAAATTATATCATTTAAGCTGCAAAATTACAATAATAAAAAAATATTTTTATAGAAAGTTAAAACAGTACTGAAAATATTGTCAATGGTAGATTGTTTTATTTTTTCACTTTCTAATTGTTTTTGATATAAATATATATTTTGATTTTTACAAAACTTAAAAAAATATATAAAAACAGAAATAAAACTTTCTTTGTTTATCCCTAAAATACTAAAAAGTAGTACTGGTAAAAAAAGTGTAATAAATACATAAATTTTGGTAGATAATTCTTGAATAAACAAATGAATGATAAAGTAAAGTACCAATCCAATGACAATATCTAGTATAGCTGTTGAATAATCTATAAAACCCAATAATTTTGATTTAAAATGATAATTTTTAGGAAAAATAAAATGCATAAAATATAATTGACTCTCCGTATAATAAATTTAGGTTTTTAAAATGGCTTTACCTATAAACCTGATATTAAATATAGATAATTAAAAAATTAATGCATATTAGATAATTGAGAAAAACTTGCAGTAACTGTTGTAGAGATACCACCAAAAAGTTCTTTCATAAAATTATTAGCACGTGTAAGAGCATAGATAATTCCAATGAATAGTAATTTTGATAAAGTAGTATTGGGGGTAGGATTAATTGAAAAAGAAAGTAATAAAATCAAACTAATAAGAATTTGCACAAGTAAAAGAGAGAGGAAACTTTTAATCCAGACTTTAAAAAACCATTCTGAGGAATTACTAATAAGGCTTAGGAAGGCAAAAGGACTTAGTAGTATAAATATTTGAATCATAATGTATCTTAAAGAATAAGTGAAAACTAGATTGATTAGACCAAAACTTGTAAACGATTTAATGATGCCGTCAAAAGAAAATAGATTAAAAGAATCTGTTCCAATATATAAACTTTGGTTAAGATGATTGATAAAATTAGAAAAACAAGCTTCTTCATGAAATGTATTTTCGCTAATATTAGAAATGCTAATTGTGATAAGAGAAATTAAGTGAATGATTTGTTCACATATCCAAATAGAAGCATTCATAATAGCAATAAAAATTATAGCTTTAAAAATAAATTGTTTTGGTGAGTCTATTTTAGCATATGTTAGATGAGATAGTAGATAATTGATAGCATAATATAAAATAAATCCTAAAATAAGGCTATTACAAATAAGCAAAATACCTTCTGCGTTGGATTCTCCTAAAATATGTCTAAAAGTCGGATTAGATAGAATATCAGGTTGTATAAAAGTAATATCATCTAAAATGGAATAAATAGTGTTATCAATTGAAGAAAATAATTGCGAGAATAATTCGTTAATAGCATTTAATAAAATTTCTGTTAAATGAATGGTTTCTTCTTCCAAAAGACCTCCTTACGATAAAATAAATTTTTAAATAAAAATATGCATGTTTTTATAACGGTTTTTTATAGTATCCACTTTTTCTATGCTAAAAGTGTTTGGAATAATGATAAGATAAGATCAATGCATAAAATGAAAGCATAAGAAAATAAACTTCCTTTCATCAATTTATTAGCAGTTCGAATCTTTTCTTCATCACCAAAGCTAAATTTTTTCATAAGCACACCTGTTCCTACTGCTACGGCAGCTGCTGGTGTTGAAATTTTAACAATATAACTTTCAATTTTTTCAAAAGCGGAATGAATAGTTGTAATTAATTTGGGATCTGCTGCAAAAACTTTTGTTGAAAAAATGCAACAGAAAAATATAATAAATAAAAGTATATACGTAAAAAAAAGTTTTTTATTTTTCATAATTAATAAGTCCTTTCATAATATTTTACATTATTGTTCTTTTTTAAAATTAGGTATCATTTGCAATTCTTGAGGTTTAAAAATTTTCGTACCATCTGATAAAAAAGCTAGGCATTGAAATGTTTCAAGAGATTGTGAGAAAAAATTTGTATCATAAATATAATCATTTTGTGTATATGTATTGTAACTTTCAGACAAATTAGAATCCTTTGACATTAAAGTATGTGTAATAAAATTTAATTTTGTTTCTTTGGCATTTTCAGAAATTGTTGTTGAAATCTTTTCTTTTTCTTCTTTTCCGATTTGTTTTTGTGCTTCTTCGATGGTAAAAATATCATCTGTTCGAAACCAAAGCTTATTAATTAAATTTTGAAGAATAACTTTGGTAGTTGACTCATCTTTTAGTGTATTTTTTAAAGAAGAATAGCTTTGTGTAGCAACGATATTAATGCACTTGGCTTCTCTACATTGTGCAAAAAAGTCTGAATCTGTTGCTGTAACATATTCATGAAATTCGTCACTAATAAAGGCGCTTTTTCTAATATTCTTTTTACTATTACTAAGTCTAGCCATAACTTCAGTTTGAAAATCAAGTTTTAAATAAGCGGCAATGATTTTAGAAAGATTTTTATATTCAGCAATATTCATGTTTAAAATAACAATTTTTCCTTTTTCTAAAACATCTTGAAAACCATAGAAATTAATTTCTGTTTTTGGAGGACAAAAAACTTTGGATACATGATAATCTGAAATAAAAATATTAGTCATGCGACTAATTTCTGATTTTAGAATAGAAATAGTTCTAGCATCTAAAGAAAAAAATTCTTTTTCAAAAAAATCAATGCAAGATAATAAATTATAAATCTCTGTATCAGTAAATTTACCTTGTTGAAATAAATGTTTCACAATTGTAATTTTTTCAGCATAATATTCTGGAAACATAATTAATTTATGTAACTCTGAAAAAGAAACATAATTGTGATTATATAATCTACAAAACTTAATGCATTCTGCTAATATTTGCTCTGCTTTGTCCAACCAAAAAGATTCTGTTTGATTTGGGCTAAATAAAGTTAAAATAGTTTTTAATCTATTGGCTAGTACAATTGGTTTTAATTCAGGTTTATCTAAAGGATTGTATTTAAAATTCCCCGATAAATCTATTGTTATAATATCGTCAAGCCTTCCTGATTCATAAGCATATTTGAGAACTTCATGAAAATAATTTCCTTTTACATCTAAAATTAACATGGCTAATTTTTCTTTAGCAATATTGGATTTGTAATGTAATAGTTGTTTGGTAAAAGGATACATTGCAGAAGAGGTTTTTCCAGTTCCAATAGTCCCTGTTATGAGAATATTTTGATATAATCCCTTTTCAGGTATATATACAGGATTCCCGTTATGTTTTCCAATGAATAAATACAGTGTATCGATTGGTTGCATACATATTTTTTGCTTTGTTGTATATTTTTTAGAAATAGGAAGATGAACAGCCGTGAAGCAATAGCGAAATAAGATGATATATACTAAAAGGGAACTGAGAATATATACTTTTTTTAATAGAATCCAAGTATTTGGATATACTTTTATTATATCAAAAGGATGAATGGCATAAGGAAAAATAAGTGAATCTGCTTGTAAAATAGGATAGAAAAGAAGAAAATGTAACAGAACAATAACGAAAAATATAAAAAAGAAACAAACCAAAGGTCGTATAGGGTATTTTATTTTAATAGTCTTTTTTTATATTCTAATTTGGAACCTTGCAGATTTTGCATAAAAAAGATTTCTACAAATGAATACACAGAATAAATGATAATAATAAAATTGATACCTAAATTTATAAAAAAGAGATGGATAAGTATTTCCAAAAAATCACCTCTTTCATAAAATTTAACTTATAATACTACATTTTTTTTAATTTGTCTATACTTTTTTTAAAATTTATGGTAAAATAATAAAACAATGTTTTTTGTTATTAAACGAGAATCGTAATCTTTCTCAAAATACAAACAAATATAAATAATACAAATTTTAAAAAAGAATAGGAGGAAAATGAAATGATAGAAAAAACAATGAAAATAGGAGAATTATTAGAACAATATCCTGAAAAAGCAGAAATTTTATTAAATGCTGGTATGCATTGTTTAGGTTGTCCTGCTTCACAAGCAGAAACATTAGAAGAAGCTTGTGATGTTCATGGAATTGATGTAAATGCATTAGTGCAAGAATTAAATCAATAATAATTTATGATTATTTTGCTTAGTTATTTCAATCATAATAAAATAGAAAGAATCAATGGTTCTCTATGTTAACTATTGATTTTTTTTATCATTACAAGTATAATAATGATATGTACCAGTAACTCAGACGGATAGAGTGCTTCCCTCCTAAGGAAGAAGTCGGGGGTTCGACTCCCTCCTGGTACACCATTTTATGAAAAAAATTGATAAAAGGAGAGGTTTTGGAAGAAAAATTTATGAGAGAAGCTCTTAAAGAAGCACAAAAAGCGTATGACATAGAGGAAGTACCCGTAGGAGCTGTAATCGTAAGAGAAGGAAAGATAATAGCTAAAGCATATAATCAAAAGGAAACGAAACAATGTGCTACCAATCATGCAGAAATTTTGGCTATTCAAAAAGCTTGCAAAAAATTAAATTCTTGGAGATTAATAGATTGTGAGATGTATGTAACGCTTGAACCTTGCGCTATGTGCGCAGGTGCATTGATTCAATCAAGAATTAAAACACTATACATTGGAACAGACGATCAAAAAACTGGTGCATGTGGTTCTATATTAAATCTTTTAGAAAATTATACATTTAATCATAAAATTGAAGTAGAGAAATATATTTTAAAAGAAGAATGTGAAAAAATTTTAAAAGATTTTTTTAAAGTTTTAAGGGAGAAAAAGAAGAGTGAAAAAAAAGGACTTATTTAAAAGATGTTTATTTATGAGCTTTTTAATAATATTAATAACAATTGCTATATCTATTATGATTAAATATGAAGTGGAAGGAGAAAAAACACTACCTTTTTCTATTACTAAAATTTTATTGGTAAGTACAGTAGATGGTAATAAGGTAGAAGATGCAGAAAATATTTGGCATATAGATGTTACTCAAGTTAATGATATGTACATGTATATAGATAAGACAAGCACAGAAGATAAAACGATTAAGCAAATTCAATTAGAAAATTTTCATGTATATCAAATGCCCCAAAAAGGTGAATTAAAATTACTAAGACCTACAGGAGAGTTATCAAACTTGTATTCACAAAGTGAACAAAATTATTTAACGGAAGGAATTACATATTTAGGTAGTACGATAGATGATATGAAGTCATTAGAAATAGGAAACACAGGAGGTGTTATAGGTTTTAGAATGGCATTAATGAATTTGGGTGCATATGTTTCTAATGAAAACACAGAAGTTGTTTATGATGGTAGATTACTTTCTAATTTAGGTATTCATCAAGAAGAAATTCATTTTAAAGTGAGCTTTGATATCATTATAGAAACAAGTGATGCTATAAAATTTAAGGGAACAATTGCATTAGATATGCCGGTTGATAATGTTATTGAAGAAGGATCAACTAGTATAGAAATTACAGATTTTTCAAATGTAATATTTAAAAGAATGGGATAAAGAGAATATAGATATTCTTCTTAAAAAAACTATTGCCAAATTATCTATTTCATTATATAATCTATAAGAATTTTAGTGGCTTTTCTTAAGGAAGGTATGCTTCAATAAAAAGCTATGAATCTCGTCAGGTTCGGAAGAAAGCAGCGATAAATAGTGTATTTATGTGAGTACGCATGCCTTCCTTAAGAAAAGCTTTTTTAAAAAGGGGGAATTATGGCATATACAGCTCTTTATAGAAATTTTAGACCATTAAAATTTAAAGATATGGTAGGACAAGAACATATTACGAGAACGTTAAAAAATCAGATAATAGCAGGAAGAGTAGGACATGCCTATCTTTTTACTGGTGGTAGAGGAACAGGAAAAACGACTTCTGCTAAAATATTAGCAAGAGCTGTTAATTGTTTAGATGTAAAAGACGGAGAACCTTGCAATGTGTGTGAAATTTGTAAAGAAATATTAGAAGGTTCATTAACAGATGTTGTTGAAATGGATGCAGCTTCCAATAATAGTGTGGAAGATATTAGAAATATAAGGGATGAAGTAAACTTTTTACCTACAAAAGCAAAGTATAGAGTATATATTATCGATGAGGTACATATGTTATCAACGGGAGCGTTTAATGCCCTTTTGAAAACATTAGAGGAGCCACCAGATCATGTTAAATTTATTTTAGCTACTACAGAACCACAAAAATTACCAACAACGATTTTATCTAGATGTCAAAGATTTGACTTTAAAAAAATTTCAGAAGAAAAAATTATTCAACGATTAAAGCGTATTTGTAAAGAGGCAGAAATTAAAATTAACGAGGATGCATTAAAGATGATAGCTATACTTTCAGAAGGTCATATGAGAGACGCGATTAGTATTTTGGAAAGATGTAGTCAAGAAAGTATAGATACAATTACAGTAGAAGAAGTAAAAGAGTTAGTAGGACTTCCTAGTTTGACGTATATTCATGATTTAGCTTTTGGCATATTACAAAAAAATGAAATTTCTTCTTTACAAGTAATTGATGCAATAGTAAATGAAGGAAAAGACTTATATAATTTTTTATGGGAAGTAATAAAATATTTTAAAGATATTTTAGTTTTAAAAACAACCAATCAGCTCAATTTATATTCAGAGCAAGAAATGATAAAAATAAGAGAATTAGCAGATATGGCAGAACGAGAACAGTTGCTAGAAATAATATATCTTTTATCTGATATTGAAAACGATATGAAATGGTCTTCTCAAAAAACGATTATGTTTCAAGTTGGCATTATAAAAGCTTGCAAAAAAAGTTTAGATAATCATACAGAATTAGAGAAAAGAATTACTTCATTAGAAGCACAAGTGACTCATTTACAGCTGAATGTTTCTAAAAATACATCTGAGGTTTTAATAGAACAACCAACAATAGTACAAAAAGTAGAAAAACAAAAGGAAGAAAAAGACTGCAATAAACAGCAAGAGAAAGTTGCATATGGAAAAGTAAGTGAAGCATGGAAGAAAGTTATTGATACTTTACGAAAAAATGGAAAAATTAGATTATATACAGCTTTAGTGAATACAAAAGCTAATGAAGTAAGTGATTTAGTATGGGAAATAGAATTTCCCAATGGACTAACTTCTTTTAATGAAAAGATTTTACAAGACATGGTGAATCAAAAAGAATTAATGAAAGAAATATGCAAAGTAACAGGAAAAGAAATTCATTTAAAATATAAGGATACAAAGGAAAATCATATATCAACAAGTGAAAAATCTTCTATAGGAGATTTAGGAATTAATATCAATATTATAGAATAAAGGAGGAAGAAAAATGGCTAAGAGAGGTGGATTCCCTGGGGGAATGGGAAATTTTGGCGGAATGAATATTAATCAATTAATGAAGGAAGCTAAAAAAATGCAGGCAGATATGGAAAAGTCACAAGAAGAATTGACAGTAAAAGAATTTGATGCTACAGCAGGTGGTGGAGCAGTATATGTAAAAGTTAATGGTGCGAAAGTTATAAAGGAAATAAAAATCCAAAAGGAAATTGTTGATCCAGAGGATATTGAAATGTTACAAGATTTAATTTTAACATCTGTTAATGAAGCTCTTAGAAAAGTAGATGAAGCACAAGCGCAACAGTTAGGAAAGTATAATATTCCAGGATTAATGTAGAAAGGATAGAGAATGTCATATTATTCACCATCGATAGAAAAATTAATAGAAAATTTTGAAAAGCTTCCTAGTATTGGACATAAAACTGCGCAAAGGTTAGCCTTTTATATGCTGGATCTTAGTGAAGAAGAAACGAAAGAATTTACAGATGCTATTATGAATGCTAAAAAAAATTTACACTTTTGTTCAAAGTGTTTTAATATAGCGGATACTGATCCATGTAACATTTGTGCTAATTCTAAAAGGGATGAATCGATTATTTGTGTTGTGGAAGATGTACGAGATGTTATAGCTATGGAAAGAACACATGAATTTAATGGCGTTTATCATGTATTGCATGGTTCCATATCTCCTATGAATGGCATAGGACCAGATGATATAAAAATTAAAGAATTATTAACGCGTATTATGGAGGGAAATATAAAAGAGATTATATTAGCTACTAATCCAAGAGTAGAAGGTGAAGCAACTTCCATGTATATATCAAAATTAGTTAAACCTTTAGGGATAAAAGTCACAAGAATTGCGCGAGGAATTCCTGTAGGAGGAGATTTAGAATATACAGATGAAATTACATTAACCAAAGCACTAGAGGGAAGAAGTGAAATGTAAATTATAAAAAGTAAAAAAACTCTTATCATGATTATTTCAGTATAAGAGTTTTTTTAAAGAATATATATTTATAAAAGATGTTCAATAACAATAGAATAGAAAAAATATAACTTATATTTCATGTAATAAAATTTGACAAATCATATCTGTTGCTTGGGGTTTTGCTAATAAGATTGTATTTTGTTTCATTAAATTGAAATGTTCTGTATCTCGGTATAAATTTTTTAAAGCTCTTGCAATATTATCTCCTTTTTTAATCCAAATGGCCACATCATTATCTACTAAAAATTGAGCATTTTCTTCTTCTTGACCGAGGAATTGGATTAATAATAACAATAGGTAAATGAGAGCTTAAACATTCTGTTACAGTAAGACCACCGGGTTTTGTAATAACAACAGAACTAATATGCATTAGTTCTGGTACTTGTTTTGTATAATCAAGTATTTTTATTCGTTGAGAAGCATTTGTAGTTTCAACCAATTCTTCAAATTTCTTTTTCATTCTTTGATTTTTTCCCGCAATAGCCACTACTTGCATATCCGGAAATAAACGAATAATTGCTTTTAACACCATAAAAACGGTATTCCTTCCAAGTCCAAATTCTCCTCCGGCAAAGAAAAGAATAGTTTGTTTTTCTGGTAGCAAATTAAAATCTGTATAAATCTTATTTGTATCAAAAGTTTGCGAAAATCGTTTAGATACAGGAATTCCTGTAACAAATATTTTTTCATCATGGACACCTTCTGCTATCATATCAGCTTTCATTTGTTCATTGGCAACAAAGAAATAATCTACATAGCGATATAAAACAAGCCATTGTGCATGAATATGATAATCTGTTAAAATAGTGGCGAGTTTACAATCTATTTTTTCACGTTTTTTTAAAATAGCACACATTTGTGTAGCAAAAGGATGTGTGGATATAACTAAATCGGGTTGGAATTCTTGAAGAAGGGAATTTAATTTATGAGACATAAGGCGATTAGTAGTATTGCTGATGTGTGATAAAGCTCCGTTTTGAGAGTTTTGATAGACATGTTTCCAAACCCAAGGAGCCTTTTTGGCAAGCTCTTTATAGGCTTCTGTTGAAACTTTATTTGCATATTTGTTAATGTATTCAATACAATCAACCATTTTTACTTTTATTTCATTTCCATATTTTTCTTCTAGGTGTGAGGTGATAGATTTTGCAGCAGATAAATGTCCTCCTCCATAAGAACCATAGAATACTAATATTTTTTTCATAAAATTAAATAGACTCCTTTAAATTATAAAGATATTATATCATTAAATATTGAAAGATACAAGAAATTTATACGATTATTAAAAAGTGTATAGATTATATTAAAAATGTTTGATTTTTTTAACATATCTAAAATCCAGTGATTTTATCATATCATATGAAAACCCCGGATTGGCAAGAGCCTTTCCGGGGGAAATTAATGCTTGGTCTTATTGGGTCAGAGCCTCTTTGTAGATTCGTGTGAACTCTGAGTATTTCTCCGATTGCCAAAGCCAGCGGAGCAGATACTCCCACCCGTTTCTTGAAAGAGGGATACCCTCTTTAAAGTTGCTTTTGACAAGTTCATCGGACATGTTCTCCAGCAAATCTTTATACTTTTCTTTTGCTGAATCTGGATGAGTAGAGGTTCTTATATCTAAGGACATCGCGGAAGCCAGACTGTAAAAATATTTAACCATTCGGTCACGAATAAGATTTTCATGCTCCTTGCATTGTTTTTCATTCTGTACTCTTATTTCCTGTTGTATGTTTTCAATTTGGTCATAAGCCAGTTTTGAAGCTTCAATAATATCGCTTGATACATCATAGCCGCCGTATGCAAGTAAATTCAAGCTATTCAAGGCTTGTTCGACGTCCTCTGCTGATTGGAAATAAGAGTGGTTTTCCCAATCTATGGCCAAGGGAGATTTGTCAAGTTCAAGAGTCTTTACAATTTCCAGGGATTCTTTTGTGATCCGCTGCCATTCAGACCCAGAATCGGCTCTCCACAACCAGGAGAGTAAATACTTCCAGCCTTCATCTGTGTAACCAGATTCAGGTGCCATTCCTTCAAGCTCTTTTGCCTTTTCCTCTAAGAGATTTATGTATTTCTCTTGAATCAGATCAGTATCTAAGTCAAATTCATCGAGGTACAGGTTAATAATTTCATTCTCATATGCTCTGGACAGAGCATAGAAATATGAATTCATATTTTTCCGAGCTGAGTCCTCTGTCAGGACGGGGCTTTTTTCTGATGGAATAAGTGCGTTTGCGCTGGTCAAATAAGTCACCGATGTGAGAGCAATCGCGATGACCACTATGATAGCAATAACATTAATTTTTTTTGTGCGTTTCATAACTTTACCTCCTGTTAAAAAATAGTATATGCCTTTAGTTATGATTCAATCCATATATAAGAATTTAAGTATTCCTAAATGACAATCCTCCTACTTAGGATAAATTATACTTTTTCTATTAAATGGTTAAACCTAATTAAATTATAACATATTCTGTTAATTTTTGCAATTTTTTTGATACATAATACATAATACATAATACATGATGTATAAGTCATGTATTATAAGCATTTTTATACTTACGTTCGTTTTACACTTGGTAAAATATAGTATTATGAGAAAAATAATTTTGTATAATTTACAAATTTTTGTAAAAAATAGAAATCAATAGAAAAAAGAGATTTTTATGAGCTATTAGATCTTTGATATATGAAGAAAGGAAGATAATTTATGAAAAAAGAATTAAATAGAAATACAATTATTGCTATTATTACCGTTTTAGTAATACTTACAATTGTAACGGGATATTATGCATTTCGTTTAAGAGAACGTTATAATACGCTTACAAACAATTCTTATAATGATGCTTTTAGTAATTTGGTAAATTATATGAATAATGTTGAAAATTATTTAGCAAAAGCCATGATTTCTAAAAGTCCAGAACATGCTACAGAAACATTAACAGAAGTCTGGCGTGATTCTAATTTAGCAATGGTTTACTTAGCAAGAATACCATTACAGGATGAAGGATTATCGCAAACGGCAAAATTTTTAAATCAAGTAAGTGATTATTCTTATTCTTTATCACGAAAGAATATTAATGGAGAAGCACTTTCTGATGAAGACTTTAATAATTTACAAACATTATATCAATATAGTGTAGACTTAGAAAATGCATTAAATCAATTGTCAGATGAAGTGTATAGTGGTACTATTACTTGGGATAGTCTTCAAACTAATTCCTCAATGAAATTTGCACAATCGGTAGATAGTGTAAGTGTTTTTTCAAATATTGATGATAATTTAAATGAGTATGAAGGATTAATTTATGATGGCGCATATTCTGATCATGTCAATAAAGTAGAAAAAGTAGGTTTAACAGGAGAAAATATTGATGAAGAACAAGCTAAGGAAAAAGCGAAAGAATTTTGGGGAGAAGACAATGTTGAGAATATAGAGAGTAATGGATATTTAGAAAATGCAGATATTCCTTCTTATGATTTTTCCGTAACATTAAAAAATAAGAAAGAAAAGGTAAGTATCAGTATTTCTCAAAAAGGAGGACATGTTATTCAAACAGAAGTCAATAGAGAAGTAAAAGAGGAAAAAATTTCACAAGAAGAAGCAAATGAAAAAGGAAAGGCATATTTAGCAGAAAAAGGTTTTGAGAATATGAAAGAAACATATTTTATTAAGCAAGATAATGTTGTTACTGTAAATTATGCTTATGAAGATAAAAGCCAAATATTAAACAATAGTGGTATTATCATTTATCCCGATTTAATAAAGGTAAAAATTGCACTAGACAATGGAGAAATCCTTGGTATTGAAACAACAGGCTATTTGAATTCACATACACAAAGACATTTTAATAATATTGTTATGTCGTTAGACGAAGCACGAAGTCATTTAAATGAAAAGATAGAGATTCATTCTGAAAAATTAGCTATTATTCCTACAGAGTGGAAGACGGAAATTTTATGTTATGAATTTAAAGGAAAAGTAGAAGATAAGGAATTTTTAGTGTATATCAATGTTGAGACAGGAAAGGAAGAAGATATTTTAGTTATATTAGATACACCAGGAGGTACATTGACTATGTAGTGAGTGTCCAATTAGGTTCAATTAGGGACGTTAGTTTTCGGACATTTTTGTCCAAAAACTAACGTCCCTAATTGAACCTAATGGATGGTTATGGGACTAATTGGAGAAAAAATATATGAAAGACTTGAAATTGTAATAATATTGTTATAATATATTGAAAAGTAACAAAAACTACTAATTTGAATAAATTATAGTATAAATAATATAATAAATATTTTATCCACAAACAGTTTCTATTTTGTGGATGACATATAGGAGGGAAATTTTGCAAGTTAAAATAAAAGACTGGAATATAAATTACGAAATTTTGGGAACAGGAAATCCAGTTATTTTACTGCACGGATGGTTGGCTACATTGGAAACAATGCGTCCTATTGCCAATAATTTGTCAAAAGATTTTAAAGTATATTTGGTAGATATTGTTGGTTTTGGAAAAAGTGATATGCCGGAATACCCTTTGAAATCAGATGATTTTGGAGATTTTTTAGAAGAATTTATAATAAAATTAAAAATTAGAAATCCCATTTTAATTGGGCACTCTAATGGAGGAAGAATGATTATTAATGCTGTTGGTAGAGGTAAAGTTTCAGCAAAAAAAATTGTTTTAATGGATAGTGCAGGATTGAAGCCCAAAAGAAAATTATCTTATTATGTTAAAGTTGTTTTTTTTAAAATAGGAAAATTTCTTTTAAATCTTTTACCTAATACCAAAACAATAAAATCTTTTAAAGAGAAACTTAGAAATAAGGTTGGATCAAGTGATTATAAAGCATCTAAACCTGTAATGAAAGAAACGATGAAACGTATTTTAAAAGAAGATGTAAGTGATTTATTACCTAAAATTAGTGTTCCAACGTTACTTATATGGGGAACAGCAGATACAGCAACACCAATTAGTGATGCAAAGAAAATGGAACGTTTGATTCCAGATTGTGGATTGGTGGAATATGTAGGAGGAAGTCATTTTGCTTACTTAGAGAATCTCCAAAACTGCAACAAAGTATTAGATGTATTTTTAAAAAATGATAAATAATAGCATATCAATGTTTGGCGAAAATTTAATTTATCAGGAAGGATATAATTAATGGAAAGATTTTTGACAAATGTTAGTTTATTAGTATTCTTGATTTTTTTCTATCAAAGAATAAGACATGGATTACATATATTACAGTTAGAAAATTATTATAATGATCGATATATTGTATGGATGAAACGATATATCTCAAAAGTATTAGATATAAAAGTCATAATAGGATTAGCAATATCCATACTTTTATTTTTTATGAATCAAGTTTTATGGGGACTCATTTTACAAATTATTATATATGGCTTGTGCATTGCGACTACTAAAAAAACAAAAGAGAAAAAAGCTTTTGTTGTAACAGCAAGAATTAGAAGAATGTATCTTACGTATATGATATGTTTTGTTGTGATTGGTATTAGTGCTAACATAGGGAATGTTAAAATTGTATGGAGTATGGTTAATATTTTAGGCATGCTAGCATATGGTTCTGTTTATCTTATTAATGTTATTAATAAACCGATTGAAACATTGATACGAAAGAAGTTTTGCCAAAAAGCTATGAATAAATTAAAAGAAATTCCTAATCTTAAAGTAATTGGTATTACAGGTAGCTATGGAAAAACAAGTACGAAATATATTTTGAACACGATTCTTTCTCAAAAATATAATACTTTAATGACACCAGAAAGCTATAACACAACTATGGGTGTAGTAAGAACGATTAATGAAAACTTAACTGCAATGCATCAGTTATTTATTTGTGAAATGGGAGCCAAATATGTCGGAGACATTAAAGAAATTTGTGACATTGTTCATCCAACTTATGGCGTTGTTACAGCGATAGGACCACAACATTTGGATACTTTCCGAACATTAGATAATGTTAAAAAGACGAAATTAGAGTTAGTAGATGCTTTACCAGATGAAGAAGGAATTGCTTTTGTAAATTGGGAAGATGAGAATATAAGGAAAGCCCCAATAACCAAACGTACAATTACATTTGGATTATCCAGTGAGGCAAATTATTATGCTGAAAATATTGAAAGTACGGAAAAAGGCTCCGTATTTGATGTTATCATACCAGACAAAGGAAAAATTACGATTAAAACAAAATTACTAGGAAAATTAAATATTTTAAACATAGTAGGAGCAGTAGCTGTTGCAGATAAATTAGGGCTTTCTGCAGATGAAATAAAAGTAGGTATAAAATATATAAGACCGGTTCCACATCGATTGCAATTAAAACAAAATCCCAATGGTAGTATTATTATTGATGATGCCTATAATTCTAATCATAAAGGTGCTCAAATGGCATTAGAAGTATTAAAGTCTTTTGAAAATAAAAAAAGGATTTTAGTTACACCAGGTATTGTAGAATTAGGAGACAAAGCAAAGCAAATTAATCAAGAATTAGGAAGATGTGCAGCGGAAAGTAGTGATTTTATTATACTAGTTGGGGCAGAGCAAGCAATTCCTATTTATGCAGGTATACAAGAAAAACATTATCCAGAATCTCAAATTTTTATTGCTCAAAATTTAGAAGAGGCTATCAGAAAAATGAATGAAATTATGACAAAGGATAGTGTTGTTTTATTAGAAAATGACTTGCCAGATAACTATTTGTGATTCATCAATGATTAAAGTTATCAAGTAGTTTAATATGATGGTAAAGAAATAAGGTTTATAGGTAAATCCAGCGAAAACCTAAATATAAGAATTAAGGAATGAGAAATATGAAGATAAAAGTTGGAGTGTTTTTTGGAGGAAATTCTGTTGAACATGAAATTTCGGTTATTACAATGAATCAAGCAATTTCTAGTTTAAATCCAGAGAAATATGAAATTGTTCCCATTTATATTGCTAAAAATGGTGTAATGTACACAGGAGATGATCTATTAGATTTGTATTCTTTTAGAGATATGGATGTTTTATTAA
This sequence comes from uncultured Clostridia bacterium, assembly GCA_947626885.1. Taxonomy (GTDB): domain Bacteria; phylum Bacillota; class Clostridia; order TANB77; family CAG-508; genus Scatovivens. The sequence continues at coordinate 64,948 of CANQTX010000003.1, forward strand.
AAAGATGTTATCCAGTAGCTGTTGTGAATGATGGAAAAGGGGTAAAAGTAATTAGATGCCCAGCTCCTATTATAGGAAAGCGTGTTCTCAATACAATTGACGTTGCCTTTCCAATTGTTCACGGAACAAATGCAGAAGATGGTACATTAGCTGGCTTTTTAACATTATTAGGAATCCCATTTGTTGGACCAGATATTTTAGCTTCTAGCATTGGTATGGATAAAATATTGCAAAAGAAAGTATTAAAAGAATCTGGTATTCCAGTAGTTGATCATGTTTCTTTTTATGCGATGGAATACATAAAAAATGAAGAAACTATTCTAAAACAAATTGAGAAAACACTAAGTTTTCCGATGATTGTAAAACCGGGTAATTTGGGTTCTAGTGTAGGAATAAAAAAAGCAAATAATCAAGCAGAATTAGAGGAAGCGATTGCATTTGCAATGGAGTTTACAGATAGAGTGATTGTAGAAAAGGCAGTAGAAAAATTAAAAGAAATAAATTGTTCTATTATAGGAAATATTACAGAAAGTGAAACGTCTATTTGTGAGGAACCATTCTTTTCAGATGAAATATTAAGTTATACAGATAAATATATTGGTAGTGGAAAAACAAAAGGAGGAACAATTAGTGGAAAAGGTATTCCTGTTAAAATGACAGGGGGAAAGACTACTACAAAGGGAAATAATAATGAATTTGCTAATAGAAAAATACCTGCAGAAATTAGTAAAGAAAAAGAAGATGAAATAAGACAATTAACTAAAGATGTATTCCAGGTATTAGGTTGTAGTGGAGTTGCAAGGGTAGATTTTCTAATGGACGAAGAAACAGAAAAAGTTTATGTGAATGAAATAAATACCATACCAGGAGCTTTATCTTTCTATTTATGGGAGGCTACAGGAAAATCATTTGAACAGGAATTGGATGAAATGATAGAAATAGCTTTAAAAAGACAGCGTGAAAAAGAAAAATTGACTTTTTCTTATGATCAAAATATTCTTGCTATGCAAGGTGGTAAAATAGGAACCAAAGGTATTAAGGGGAAAATATAAATGTTAAGTTATGAGGAAATATATAAAATAGTAGAGAGTAGATTATCAGAAATTCGATTTCAACATTCTAAATGTGTTTCAAAGAAGTGTGTAGAATATGGAAAATTATTTGGACTAGAAGATAAAATAGAGAGTTTAAAAATTGCTGGAATAGCACATGATATAGCAAAGGAAGTGCCTAAAACAGATAGAATGAAAAAGGCAGAGGAATATGGTGTGGTATTAGATGAAATAGAAAAAATGAATACACACCTTATTCATGCAAAATTAGGAGCTGCTATTGCAAAGCAAGATTTTGGATGCACAGAGGAAATTTGTGAGGCTATTAAATGGCATACAACAGGGAAAGAGAATATGACAATATTTCAAAAAATAGTATATTTAGCAGATATGACAGGAGAGGATAGACAATCTGAATTTTCTAAAGAATTACAAGAAATTATAAAAAAAGATTTAGACGAAGCAATATTAAGAGCAGCCAAGTTCAGCATAAATAGATTATTAGAAAAAAATGCTATCATTCATTTTGACACCATAAAAATGTTTAATGATAGTGTTACAAGAAATATTAAAAAAATACCTTCACAAAAAAAATAAAAAATGATATAATTTATATGAATTTTTAATTGTTAGTTGTGCAGATTAAAATGCTACAAAAACTCACAAAAAAGGACAAGTTGTCGATAAGTTCGGGGGATGTTGAAATGGTTTTTAAAGATTATTATAAAATTTTAGGACTAGAAACAAGTAGGGTGAATATTTCTGAGTTAAAAGCGGCTTATAGAGAGCAGGCTAAAAAGTATCATCCAGATGTAAATGTAGCAAATAGAGAATTAGAAGAAAGATTTAAAGATATTAATGAGGCCTATCGAGTTCTTTCTAATACAATAACGAAACGTAAGTATGATAGGATGTGGAATAGAAATGTAGGGAGAGTAAAAAACAATAGTTTTTATGAAGAGAGTAAAAGAGAAAAAGACTCTCTATTTAGTGATTTTTTTAATATGTTTTTTGGTAACATGGATGATCTTCCTAAACCAACAAATAAGAAAAAAGAAAATGTAGCTTGTAAAGGAGAAAACGTTGAAACAGAATTAAATATTTCTATAGAAGAAGCTTTTAGGGGACAAGAAAAATCAATAGGTGTTCGTACAGTAGAAGGAAAACTAAAAAAGTTTAAAGTGCAAGTGCCTGCAGGAATACAAAATAATGAGAAAATACGAATTGTAGGGCAAGGCAAAACAGGAAAAGCTGGAGGAAAAAATGGAGATTTATTAATCCGAATAAAAATAGATAATGATGAGCAATTTAAACTAGAAGGGTATAATTTACGTAAGAATTTATATTTAACACCATGGGAAGCTGCTCTTAGTACGAAGGTAACAATAAATGGTATTAATGAAGATGTATCTGTTTATATCCCTTCAGGCATACAGAGTGGCGATATTATTCCTATAAAAAACAAAGGATATAAAGATGGAAAAGGAGGAAGAGGCGATCTACTATTAGAGGCTAAAATTATGGTTCCTAAAAAGTTAAACGAGAATGAGAAAACGTTATTTAAAAAATTAAATGAGATTTCAAGATTTAATCCAAGAAGTTATTAAGTAGCAATATAAAAAGTTTACATAAATCAATAAAATGCGTTGACTTTCTTGATGAATTACGTTATAATAATAATATGTTTGTTTTACAAAAGATAAGAAGCGCATTTAAGAAATCTATAAAGGAGAGTATTAAAAAATGGACGAAGAAAATCTTCAAGGAAAGTATTTCAGTATTACAGATCCAAAGGATGTGAGTACTGTTATTTATCAAGTCAATAAAACGGAAAAAGAATTTGCTAAAACAGCACCTAAATTTACGGTAGAAAGATTAGATTACTCTGAAGAATTAATTGGAACCAATAAAAAGAAGACCTTTTTTATTGATAATCCATCACCAGAGGGAAATCCTCTTGTTATTCTTTCTTTTGGAAAAGAGAGAGTTGTCGTAAATATGGGGTTTTTAGATTATGATGTCGTAAAAATCTCTAAAAAGCCAATGCCAATGAAGTTTACAACATTATATAATGAAGAAGAAACGGAATTTAAAGAATTTGCTTATACACCTAATATGAAAAGACCAATATCTATTATTGATCCAGAAACAACCGAAGAAATAAAACCAATTTTATATTTTGATGAAGAAGCAAATGAAGTAAAAGGAAAATGTAAATTAAAACCTTATAAAAAATATTTTGCTTTTGAAATAACAGAAAATAAAAAAGACAAGAAAAAGGAATCCTAGGAGGTAAAAGATTATGAGTGATAATACTGCTAAAGCTCCAAGTGGAGAAAGTAGAATAAAAGAAACTGAACCTGATGATATGAATAAAATATTAGAAAAATTTGGAGTAAAAGTAAATGCTGCAGTTGTAGAATTTTCAAAGGAGCCAATACAAGAAAAAAACAGCAATGAAAACACAACAGCCTCTAGTGATTCAACGAATTCAACATCAGGAAGCTATACAAAAATTGATACTAGTGGAACCTTCTTATTCAATGTGTTACATCAAGGTTATATGAAAGTAATTGCAAAAGTGCAAACACCAGAAATAGAGGAAGCAAGAAAAAATAAGAAAATTGGTAAAGAACAAGATACTAATACTAATAGTAGTAATAGTAAAGAAAAACCAGATAGAGAAACAGATATGTAAAAAGCTATTGTATAAAATTAAAAGATTTTACTTAAGAAAAGGTGAAATATATGGGATTTTTAGAAAGATTAAAAAGAGCAATTAGAAAAATTAAAAATAAATTAATAGTGTATGCTATTTTAGTAGTTGTTATTATCATTATATTTATTGCTCCTATGACAGCTTCTATAAAAGGTGCAGAATTAGAAGCGCAAATAATATTCTCGCAAGACCCTTTTAGTGCAGCGTTATGGCAGGCATTATTTACTAACTTATTTGGAAGTGAAGTAGGTATACCAAATCCATTTGGAGCAATAAAAATGTGTTTTCAAGAGGAGTACATAGGTACATTTTGGAATGGTATAAAAACTACTCTTTTAATAGCATCTATTTTTGCCTTTATTGGAATTATAAAGGCAATTCCTAAACATGAATATGAAGATATTGAAAATGGCTCAAGTGACTGGAGTGAAAATGGAGAACAGTATAGAGTTTTAAGTAAAAATAAAGGTATTGTATTAGCGGAAAAAAATTATTTACCAGTAGATAAACGTGGTAACGTAAACGTACTAGTTGTACGGAGGTTCTGGTGCTGGTAAATCTGCTTCTTATGTTATACCGAATGCCTTGCAATTAATTGGTTCCTATGTATTTACAGATCCTAAAGGCGAACTTTATGATAAAACGGCAGGATATTTTAAATCAAAAGGCTATGATATTAAAGTTTTAAACTTAGTGCATCCTCAAAATAGTGATGGCTATAATCCATTACACCATATTAATAACGAAATTGATGTTGATGTTATTGCTAATACAATTGTGAAAGGACAGGGAGAAGCAAAATCTTCTGATCCATTTTGGGATGATATGTCTGAAATGTTAATGAAAGCATTAATTTATTATTTGAAAGCGGTAAGACCGCCAGAAGAGCAATCGTTAGCAAGTTGTTCAGAGTTGGTAAGAGCAGCTAACAATAATGGAGGAGATAATTTACTTACCAATCTAATAAATCAATTACCATTTGATCATCCAGCAAGAATGTATTATAAAAATATTGAAATGTTACCAGAAAAAACATTTGGATCTGTTTTAGGTACATTGCAATCAAAACTTGGTAAGTTTGATTCTAAAGAAATTGCAGAAGTAACATCAACGGATACAATAGACTTTCCTTCTATTGGAAAGAGAAAAACAGCAGTATATGTTATTTCCTCTGATACACATACAGCATATGATTTCTTATTAACCATATTTTTTTCACAGATGATACAACAATTATACGACTTTGCAGATTTAAATGGAGGGGAGTTACCAATTCCTACCTATTTTATACTAGATGAGTTTGCTAATATTGGCCAAATACCTGACTTCGATAAAAAAATATCAACATCAAGGAGTAGAAAAATATCCTTTAGCGTTATTTTACAAAACCTAGATCAACTAGAAGCTGTTTATAAAGAATCTTACGAAACAATTATAGGTAACTGTGATACACATTTGTTTTTAGGTTCTAACTCACAAAAAACAGTGGAATATTTCTCAAAAGCACTGGGAGAAAAAACTATTACGAGAGATAGTGTTTCTGTTAACAAGGATAGGGAAGATTGGAAACAAGGAAAAAGTGAATCAGATCAGGTTATGGGTAGAGCTTTAATGACACCGGATGAACTTAGAAGAATGGATACTGATATGTGTATTATCTATGAAAAGGGAATTAAGCCAATAAAAGCAAATAAATATTATTATTTTAAATACCCAGAGGGAAGAATTGTTAATCGTTTTAAGGCAGATCATAATAATGTACATATAGAGAGAGGGGTTTGGAGAAAATATAATCCATATAATCCTTATCAAGAAGGTCAAGATAGTAATTCTGGTGGAAATGCTCCATCTTTAGAATCTTTAGATGAATTGTTTGCAGATGATTCTACAATAAATAATGAATCTCAAGAGGCGAATACTATAATGACAGAAGAACAGAAAAAAGTAGAAGAAAAAAGGCAAGAAGAATTAATAGATATTCAGAAAGAGTTGGAAGCAAAATTTGATGAATTATTTGGTTCAATTGATGAATCATAAAGAAAAAAGCCGTTCATACATAATAGAACGGTTTTTAATATACCTATAAATATGTTAGAGATAGCAAAACAAATTTTCGTGTTTTAATTGACCAAATGAGAAAAATATGATAGAATTATAACACAAAAAAAGAAAGAGAGAATTTTATGAAATTAATTCACATAGCAGATATGCATTTTGATACGCCGTTTACTATGTTAAGTGCAAAAGGCGAATGGGGTGAAATCCGAAGATTAGAACAAAGAAAAGTATTTCAATCAGTTATAGAATATATTAAAAAATATCATATTGGTTATTTGTTAATTTCAGGAGACCTATATGAACATACTTATGTAAGAGAAAGTACGATAGCTTTTATTGATAAACTATTTCGAGAAATACCTAATACTAAAATTTTTATAGCTCCTGGTAATCATGATCCATATATAAAAGATTCCTATTATGAAACATGGCATTGGAGTGATAATGTCTATATTTTTCGAGATAGAATAGAAAAATACCAAGATGAAGAAGTAGTAATTTATGGTATGGGATTTACTGATTTTTATATGTCAGAATCTCCTCTGGAAAATCTCGTCATAGAAGATTCCCAGAAATTAAATATTTTAGTTACACATTGTGATTTAAATGGTTATAAAGATACTGAAGGATTTTCTTATAATCCAATATCCGAATCAAAACTAAAAAGTATAGGATTTGATTATGTTGCTATGGGACATATACATAAAAATAATGTAGAAAAAAATAATAGAATTTGTTATCCAGGGTCACTAATCTCTTTGGGGTTTGATGAACTTGGTAAACATGGTATGATTGAAGTAACAGTCAGTAAAAAGCAGTATGAAACTAAATTTATTCCGTTAGATGAGAGAATGTTCACAGAAATTGTGATTAATGTGGAAAATATCACATCCAAAGAAGAGTTAATAGAATACATTTCCAGTATTAAATATAATAAAATGAATTTTTATAAAGTAATATTAACGGGAACAAGAAATTTTGAAATCAATACACGAGAATTATTAAATATTTTATCAAGTGAGAATATATTAAAAGTAACAGATCAAACCAAATTACCATATGATTTAGAAATGCTGGCAAAAGAAAATACTTTAAAGGGTATTTTTGTTCAAGAGATTTTAAAAAAGATGACAGATGAAAATTATACAAAAGAAGAAATAGAAAAAGCGATAGAAATTGGATTAGAGGCTATGTGAAAATGGTATCATATATAGCAAGTAGTATTGGTAATAAGTTGGAAAACATTTCAAAAAAATATTAGAATGAAATAGGAATAAGATAAAAGGAATGGTATAAAAATTGAAAATTAGTCATTTAAAAATTAATGGTTTTGGAAAATTAAAAGAGAAAGAAGTTAAATTATATGATGGATTGAATGTGATTTATGGAAAAAATGAAAGTGGAAAATCTACGATTTTAAAATTCATTACTAGTATGTTATATGGTATTTCTAAAAATAAAAAGGGAAAGGACATTTCCGATTTTGAAAAATTTAAACCTTGGACAACAGAAAATTTTTCTGGTAAATTAACGTATATGCTAGATAATCAAAAAACTTTTGAGATATATAGAGATTTTAAAAAGAAAAATCCAATGATTTACAATGATAAAGCAGAAGATATTTCTAAAAGTTTTGTTAAAGACAAAACAAAAGGAATTGATTTTTTTGTTCAGCAAACAGGAATTGATGAAGAAACTTTTTTCAGTACAGCCATAACAGAGCAAGAGGGCATTAAACTAAGTAAAGCTAGTCAAAATAGTATTATTCAAAAAATTAGTAATTTAATTTCTTCTGGAGATGATACAATTTCTTTTCAAAAAACCATGGAAAAAATTAATAAAAAACAGAATGAAGAGGTTGGAACAGATAGAACCTCTCAAAGACCAATCAATATGATTAATATCAAAATACAATCTTTATTGGATAAAAAAAGATCTTTAGAAATTTATAAAGATAGTATATATGATAATGCTTTACAAAAAGAACAATTATATATGGAACAGAAGAATGAAGAAACCAAAGCAGCCTTTTTAAAAGAAATAAAAAGTAAATTAGATAATGATAGAGTAAAAAATGTAGAAATTAATTTTAGTCGAAACCTAGAAAAAGAATATGATATCAAAATAAAAGAATTAAATCGAAAAGCATCCGAACATTTGCCTTATCAATACGAAAAAAATAAAGATTTTGCTGTTTATTATATTGCTCTAGCAATCAGTATCATTCTTCTTTGTGCAATGTATCTTTTGTATAAAGGGAGTGTAACAAATGTTATATTTTTATTGCCCGTTCTTATCATATTAGGAATTATTCTTCATAAAAAATATTTTACAAAAGATATAAAGATAAAAGCAAATGATGATAAGGAAAAAGTGATACAAGAAATTGAGATTTTAAGACAAAATAAAGAAGAACAAAGAAGGATAGCAGATGAAAAACAAAAAAAATTTATGAAAGAGAAGGAAAAAGAAAAGCAAGATTATATTCAAAAATATATTAAGACATTAGATATAGGGTATATGAATGAACAACTAGAAAAAAATTATGATGAAATTTTAAAAGAATTAGATAAAAAAGAAAATAGAATTCGTACTATACAATTTAAATTACAAACTATGGAAAATGAAACAAAAAATATTCATGCCAAAATAGAAAGTCTTATTTCTATAGAAGAAGAAATGAGTAAGCTACAAGAAGAAAAGAAAGAAATTATGTCTTTAAACACTTCTTTTCAAATAGCAAAGGCGTGTTTAGAAAGTGCTTATCAAAAAGTAAAAGAAAATATTAGTCCCCGTTTTGTGAATAACTTATGTGATATTATTTCAAAAATTTCCAATAATCGTTATCAAAAAGTGGTATTAAATGATAAAGACGGATTACTTGTAGAGATGGAAAATGGGCGTTATATTCCAGCAACAAGGCTTAGTATTGGTACCATAGATCAAATGTATATTTCATTAAGATGGAGTGCTTTAAATGAAATTTCTAATGAAACCATGCCAATAATTTTAGATGAAGCTTTTGCTTATTTTGATAATGATAGGTTAGCGAATATATTACAATATCTATATTTAAACTTTCCCAATCACCAAATGATTATATTTACTTGTTCTTATCGAGAGAAAGAGTTGCTAGATAAATTACCAATAGAATATCACTTTATAAATCTTGAAAAGTAAGTAAGAATAGTTTATAATAGGAATGTTAAACAGTAAAATGAAAAATAAGAATTTAAAAGTTTAATAGAAAAGAGGTTTTTATGTTTCAAAGATTAGAAGACGTAGAAAAGAGATATGAAGAGCTAAATGTTCTTATTAGTGATCCTGAGATGATAGCCAAACAAAATGAATGGAAAAAGCTTATGAAAGAACATAGTAATATAGAAGATGTTGTTTTGAAATATAGAGAATATAAAATGGTTTCTAAAAATTTGGAAGAAGCAAAAGAAATGCTATCTGATCCAGAAATGAGGGAGTTGGCAGAATTAGAAATAGAGGAAGCAAAGGAAAAACTTCCTAAAATAGAAGAAGAATTAAAAATATTATTAATACCGAAGGATCCCAATGACGATAATAACGTAATTTGTGAAATAAGAGCAGGTGCAGGAGGAGAAGAAGCAGCTTTATTTGCAGGAGTATTGTTTAGAATGTATTCTATGTATGCAGAAAGAAAGCATTTTCAAATACAAGTGATTCATGAAAATGAAACGGGATTAGGAGGCTATAAAGAAATATCTTTTATGATTACAGGAAAGGGGGCTTATAGTCGTTTTAAATTTGAAAGTGGGGTGCATAGAGTCCAAAGAGTACCAGATACAGAAAGTAGTGGAAGAATTCATACATCAACTGTTACAGTAGCGGTTCTTCCAGAAGTAGAAGAAGTAGAAGTGGATATTAACCCAGCAGATATAAGAATGGAAGTTTTTAGAGCCTCTGGAGCAGGAGGACAACATGTTAATAAAACATCTTCTGCTGTTAGACTGATTCATGAACCTACAGGTGTTGTTGCAGAGTGTCAAACAGAAAGATCACAATTGCAAAATAGAGAATATGCTATGCGATTATTACGTTCAAGAATATATGAAATAGAAAGAGAAAAACAGGAAAAAGCGGTAGCTAGTGAAAGAAGAAGTCAAGTAGGTTCAGGAGATAGAAGTGAAAAGATTAGAACCTATAATTATCCGCAAGGAAGAATAACAGATCATAGGATTGGATTTAGTGTATTTCAATTTGAAAATTTCTTAAATGGTGATTTAGATGAAATGATTGATAATCTAATTGCCACAGATAGAGCTGAGAAGTTAAAAGGAAATGAATAAATAGGATATAATAGATAGGGTTCTTTGAAATTGAGAGTGGATACGCCTATATAGTAGTAATTGTTGCTATAAATTTTGTGCAAGAAGACCTATAATGATACCTAAAATATTTCCCAAAGAAGCAAATCTACCTTTATACATTCTTTTAGATTCAGGAATTAGCTCACAGGATACAATATAAATCATAGCTCCAGCGGCAAAGGCTAAAGACATACCGATTAATTCTCTAGAGATATTTCCTATAATGGCACCGAAAAAAGCTCCAATGCCAGTTGTTAATCCTGAAAGTGTTGTAATAAGAATGGATTTTAATACAGAAGAACCACTAGATGTTAAAGGTAATGCAATAGAAACTCCTTCTGGAACATCATGAAGTGCTATAGCAATAGCTAATTGAAATCCTAAAGTTGTAGAAGCTTCAAATCCAGCTCCAATAGCTAAACCTTCAGGAAAGTTATGTACTGCTAAACCAATTGAAATAATAATTCCAGTTTTAAGTAAACTATTAGATTTAATTTTTGTATTTTTTTCACAAAATTGATTAACGATTTTATCACATAAAATCATGGAGAAAACACCTAAAAAAATACCAATAATAGAAAGAGATATTGAAACAATTGTTAAAGATTCAGGTATCAAATCAAAACAAATAATTGCTGTCATTAAGCCAGCGGCAAATTCTAAAATAAAACATAGTATTTTATTTGATTCAATTTTTAATAGTGAACCTAAAATTCCTCCTAGTGTTGTTCCTACCATTCCAAAAATTAAACCATAAAAACCAATAGTACTAATACTCTCCATTATAACAGGCATCCTTTCTTTGCAGTGCAATTGTTTTTGTGTAATGATTTCTTTGTCATTTATATAAAAAATACGTAAGTAATTAAACTTACGTATTGAATTATATGAATATTTTTTTATAAATATGCTTTTTTAGATTATGATTTTTCATGATTATATGTTAATAACATTTTCTTTTCGAAAGGTACTAATGATAACATAGATACTACGAAACCTAATTCTACAATGATGGTAGATAGTAAAAATGTTGTATTATTTTGATTATAATCTTCAATCATTTTATTTGTTAATTGTTCTGTAAAATGAGGTGAAAATACTTGTTGGTATTGTGTTTGTATCATTTCAATCTCTATATAACTCGCTCTAAATTTAAGAAGTAAAATGGATATAGCCAAGATAATTGAAATAATAATACAAATCATAAAAAATACATTTAATTTTTTTGAAATTTCCTGAATATTCTCTGCTTGTATACTATATTTTTTTAAAGCATCATGTGTACTTAGTCTAGATACCATATGTACAATAAAATAAAGTATAATAGCTAAGATGAACGAAACTATGCTAGATAAGGCTAAATATGAGGTTGTATTTAGTGAATTTATGCATACGGTTAGTAAAAGAGACAGAAAAAAGAAAATACAACCAAAAATAATTCCATACATAATAAATGCAATAACGATTGATTTTGTAGCAGTTCCGACTGTTATTTCTTTTTTTTCCATAATTCCTCCTTAGTATATTTTAAAATCTATAAAAATCATATCATATAAATCAAAAATAGGCAATAGAAGATAAAAATTTTTATCAAGCATTTTATTTATAAAAATTCTTTATCTGATGATATTGACACTGTATTTGAAAAACTATATAATACAAACATAAGTTTTAAAAAACAAATCAGTAAAAAATGGTTTAGCAAAGGATGAAAAGGAGAAAAAATGGATTTATTAGAAGGTTTAAATGATAAACAATGTGAAGCAGTAGTAAAAACAGAGGGTCCATGTTTAGTCATAGCAGGAGCAGGAAGTGGAAAAACAAAAGTACTAACACATAAAATTGCTTATTTGATACATGATAAAAATATTAAACCTTGGAATATACTAGCAATAACATTTACCAATAAAGCTGCAAACGAAATGAAAGAAAGAGTAGAAAAACTTGTTGGGGATATAGCAAAGGATATGTGGATTGGAACATTTCATGCTATTTGTGTAAGAATTTTAAGAAAACAAATTGATAGAATTGGTTTTGATAGTGCATTCATTATTTTTGATACGTCTGACCAAAAAACACTCATCAAACAGATATTAAAAGAGAAAAACATAGATGATAAAGTGCTTTCCGATAGATCTGTTCTTTTTGAAATCAGTCATGCCAAGAATGAAATGTTAAAACCAGATACTTATGCTACAAATGTAAAGGGAGATTTAAGAAAAGAAACTATAGCAGAAATTTATAAAATCTATCAAAAGCGACTAAAAGAAAATAATGCCATAGACTTTGATGATATTATTAATTTTACAATAAATATTTTAATGGACAACCCAGACTTATTAGAATATTATTCTAATAAATTTGAATATGTTTTAGTGGACGAGTATCAAGATACGAATAAAGCACAATTTACATTAGTAAGTTTGTTAGCCTCAAAATTTGGAAATATTACAGTGGTAGGAGATAATGATCAAGGCATATATTCTTTCAGAGGTGCAGATATTACGAATATATTAAATTTTGAAAAAGATTTTCCGGGAACAAAAATTATCAAATTAGAGCAAAATTATCGTTGTACACAAAATATATTACATATAGCTAATGAGGTGATTAGAAATAATGAAACAAAATATGATAAAACTTTATGGACAAGTAATGAAAAAGGTTCACTTCCTAAAGTATATAGAGGTGAGAATGAATATGATGAAGCTAATTACATTGTTCAACAAATTAACCGCTTAAAAACAGAAGAATATTATCAATATTCTGATTTTGCTATTTTATATAGAATGAATACACAGTCTCGTAGTATAGAAGATATTTTAAGAAGAGAAGATATTCCTTATAAAATTGTTGGTGGGTTAAAATTCTATGAAAGAAAAGAAATAAAAGATATTATCGCTTATTTAAGATTGATTCAAAATACAGCAGATAATTTAAGTTTAACCAGAATTATTAACGAGCCCAAAAGGGGTGTAGGAAAGACAAGTTTAGATAATATTATGCAAATTGCAACAATTAATGGAATTTCTATGTATGAAGTGATAAAACAAGCAGATATTTATGGATTAAATAGAGTATTTTCAAATACACGAGAGTTTATTAATGTTATAGATGACTTAAGAAGTAAGAAAGATTCTTTAACCTTATCAGAATTAATTAAAGAAACCTTAAATCAAACCGGTTATACAAAAGCCTTAGAAACGGAAAATACAATTGAAGCAGAAAATAGAATAGAAAATCTAGAAGAATTCTTAACAGTAGCAATAGAATTTGAAGAAGAATCTGCTGATAATTCTCTTAGTGAATTTTTAGAAGGAATAACCTTAAGCTCAGATTTGGATAATATGGAAGAAACAGAGGAATCTGTTACTTTAATGACATTACATAGTGCAAAAGGATTAGAATTTCCAGTAGTATTTTTAGTAGGTATGGAGGAAGGAATTTTTCCAGGATACAAATCTATAGGAGAACCAAAAGAACTAGAAGAAGAGCGAAGACTATGCTATGTAGGTATTACAAGAGCAAAAGAAAATTTATTTATGACTTGTGCAAGGCAAAGAACCATATTTGGTTCAACAAGTTGCAATAATGTATCTAGATTTATTAAGGAAATAGCACCCAATATGTTAGAAGGCTATGAAACATTAGAGCAGAATGATAATGGGAGATATGATTCAAGCAATCAATATGATTGGCAATATGGTAATCGAAGGAAGTATAATCAAAGTTATGAGAATAGCGCGGTAATAACCTATAAGGAAACGGCAACCAATGTTTCAAAAGGTACAACAACATTTCAATTTAGAAGTGCGGATAGTTTTCTAGAAAGTTTAAATCAAACCAAAAAGGAAGAAATAAATTTAGATAAATATAAAGTGGGCGTAAAAGTATATCATAAAAAATTTGGAGAAGGTATGATAAGTGCAGTTGAAACAGAAGGAGAAGACTTAAAAGTAGACATCCAATTTGACAAAGTGGGACATAAAAGATTAATGGCAAAATTTGCAGGATTAAAAATTTTAAATGAAAAGTTTTAGAATAAAAATATTAGTTACAAAAATAAAAAAGGACAAGTTTTAATGAAATGTTAAAACTTGTTTTTTACGAATTTTTATATAAAATATATTAGCGTTCAGGGTCAAATTTTTTTGTTTTGTTGGGAGGGGGGTTTAGGATTGTTTCTTTAGGAGCATATTCTTCTTGCTTATTCGATGGTATGGCAGAAGTATTTATTCCCTCCACTTTCAAAGGAGATTTTGTTGGAGCTGGTATAATAGGTGGGTTATAAGGTTCTTTTTCTTCAGGTGGTTTAGACTCTGGTTGATTTTTCCCTAAAACTTCTGTATACATAGTATTATTGGGAATAGAATTCTTTGGAAAAATTTCACTAATTTTGTTTACTACATTGCTTACTGCATCTATTAAAGAGTTGCGAAAATGCCCCATAGTCCACATAAATGCAATACTTTTGTTTGTTCTTGGTACTTTTTGTAAAGAACCATCACCTAATAATTTTTGTGTTTTTGGTTTTATCTTATCTACAATTGTCTTAACAAAAGAAGAAAATGGATTTTTCTTATCTTCTACATCGATAAAATAGGACGGTTTATCTGGATCATTAGATTCAGATATAGTAGAATTTGTATTTATATCTTCTAAGCGATTGTCCGAATCTGCCATAAAATCTAACCTCCCCATAATATATAATATTATTATATTGATACTTCGATGAATGTTCAATATATTTAAACGAAACTTAACCAAAATGACATATAAATTTAACATTATTTTATTAATAATAAGAAACGATTTCGCAAGTTTCTAGTGTATAAAATGAGAAATCAAAATATCAGAAAAGTCATGGAAACTATTTGAAAAATATAGAAAAGTAGGGTATAATATTATCGTTAAAAAAGAGGAGGTTTTTAAAATGCTTTTATCAAATGGTGTAACACTTAGATTTGGAAAAAGAGTTTTATTTGAAGATGTAACCATTAAGTTTACAAAAGGAAATTGCTATGGGTTGATTGGTGCAAATGGAGCTGGAAAATCCACATTTTTAAAAATTCTTTCAGGAGAAATAGAACCTAATAAAGGAGAAGTAATTTTAGACAAAGGAGAAAGATTATCTGTACTAAAACAAGATCATTATGCTTTTGAAGAATTTACAGTATTAGATACTGTTATGATGGGAAATAGCGAACTATATAAAATTATGAAAGAAAAAGATGCTATTTATAGTAAACCAGATTTTTCTGAAGAAGATGGTATGAGAGCAGCTAAACTAGAAGAAAGATTTGCTGAATTAGATGGTTGGAATGCAGAGTCAGATGCTGCTAAGTTATTAAATGATTTAGGAATAGATGTTGAATTACATGATAAGTTTATGAGTGAAATTGAAGCAAAAGATAAAGTAAAGGTGCTTTTGGCACAAGCTTTATTTGGTAATCCAGATGTACTTTTATTGGACGAGCCTACTAATGATTTAGATTTAAAAACCATTAATTGGTTGCAAGACTTTTTAATTGATTTTGAAAATACAGTTATTGTTGTATCTCATGATAGATACTTTTTAAATAAGGTATGTACGCATATTGCGGATGTAGATTTTGGAAAAATTAAAGTATATCCTGGAAACTATGATTTCTGGTATGAATCAAGCCAGTTAGCATTAAAACAAATGAAAGAAGCAAATAAAAAGAAAGAAGAACGAATAAAAGAATTGCAAGATTTTATTGCAAGATTTAGTGCGAACGCATCAAAATCAAAACAGGCAACTTCTAGAAAAAAATCGTTAGAGAAAATAGAGCTAGAGGAAATAAAACCATCTAATAGAAAATATCCTTATATAGATTTTAAACCAGATAGGGAACAAGGAAAAGAAATTTTAGAAGTTCGTAATCTAAGCAAAACAATAAACGGAGAAAAAATATTAGATAATATTAGCTTTACAGTAAAAAGAGAGGATAAAATTGCAATACTTTCAGATAATGAAATTGCAAAAACTATTTTATTTCAAATATTAGCAGGAGAAATGGAACCAGATTCTGGGGAAATTATTTGGGGTACAACGATTACAAAAGATTATTTTCCAAAAGATAATAACTATCTTTTTGAATCAGATGTTAGTATTACAGATTGGTTAAGACAATATTCAAAAGATCCAGATGAAACCTATGTTAGAAGTTTTTTAGGAAGAATGTTATTTTCTGGAGAAGAAGCATTGAAAAAAGTAAATGTGCTTTCAGGAGGAGAGAAAGTAAGATGTGTTCTTTCAAAATTAATGTTATCTGGTGCTAATTTTTTAATTTTTGATGAGCCAACGAACCATTTAGATATGGAATCTATTACTGCATTAAACGATGGAATGCAAAAATATAAAGGAATTATATTATTTACTTCTCATGATCATCAGTTAACACAGACGGTTGCTAATAAAATTATTGATATTTCGAATAATGAAGTAACCGTGAGAGAATGCACGTATGATGAATATCTTGAAGAAATAGCAAATTAAAACAAAAGAATGGAGAAAATATGAGTATTGTTGATGATTTTTATAAACAACTTATGTTAGCGTATCGAAAACATCCTAATAAACTTTTAAAAGACGAGATAAAACAAATAAAACAAATTCCAAAAGATATAGCAGAGATGTTATTAGAAGCGAATCATGACCCAGAGTGTCAATTATTAATTCATAGGGGGAAGGCTAAAGAAAAAGATAATATATTTAATAATGGATTAAAAATAAAAGGTGGAGCTGACCTAAATTATACTACTCACAGATTTAGAGGTGATGATAAGAATCTTTTGTTAAATGTGGCAAGAGCAAGTTATTATAAAAATCCCTCAAATGAAGATGCTATTTGTGTTTTAATTATGATTCCTCAAAAATATTTAGAATATCATCCTGGTGAAACAAAACCATGTTTATTTCAAACTGATCTACCGGCAGAACTGGGAGGAGGAATGGCTTTTACAGAAGGAAAACAAACGATTTTATTACCAGAATTTATAAAAAGTACTTTGTTATTTAAAAATGGAACAATTGTAGCAAACGAAGAAAATCCAAATTATAAAGAAGAACACGATTATCAAAATGATGGACTAAGATGTCCAGATGAAACACTTACAAACTATATGGAAAAGAATAAAATGAGAATTGGACCAAAAAATAATAATAAAAATAATAATTTAGATGTGAAAGAAGCGTTAAAAGAGAATATTAAAAGATCTTTAAAAGAAAGAGAGATGTTTCCACTAGTTAATGAAGCTATTATACGTGAAAATAATAAATATATAGAAATGCAAAGGAATAATAGTAAAGTAGGGAATACTAACCCAGAAAATATAAATATACAGAATGTACCCAAAAAAGAAAGCGGTATAGGAAATGAAAATTTAGTAAGAACAGAAAACAGTATAAAGAATCTTTTAAAGGGAATGACAATGTCAAAATTTAAAAAAGCATTTCAGCATTTGAAAAATTTAATATTGTTTAAAGGAAAAAAACAAGAACAACAACCACTAAAAAATAAAGAAGAGGGCAGATGATAAAATGAAAGATAGAAAAGTTATTTCAGAATTAAATGCTATTATAAAACAGCTCGATAGTAATACAATACTTAAGATACCTCAAAAATTAATAGAAACGTTAGAAGAAAACGCTACTTTTCCAGTAGAGTATATAAAACCAGACATTCCATTAGAAGAATTAAAACTTGAAGAGGAAACAAAGGAAATTTTAGCTATTATAGCTTACTATTATTTTTGTACTGAGCCAGAAAGAAAAGAATGGGATAAGCAGTTAGAAAAAAATGAAGAATTGTATCAGAACTATTTAAGACAAAAATATGATGTTAATGATTTATTAAAAAAAGAAGTTGAAAGTACAAAAGAAGATATTCTTGATAAGCAAGAAATGATTATATATCAAGAATCCTTTTTTACAAAAGTAATAAATAAAATAAAACAATGGCTTCTAAAGAAATAAATTTCATTTAGAAGATTTTTATACCATTTATAGTGGATTTTAAAAGAAAGGAAAATATGAATACAATATTTAAAAAAATAGCAGAAGAATTACATATAAGAGAGTCTCAAGTAGAAGCAACAATAAAGTTAATTGATGAGGGAAATACAATTCCTTTTATTGCACGTTATAGAAAAGAAGTAACAGGAAATTTAAGTGATGAAGTATTAAGAGATTTAGAGGAAAGATTAACATATTTGAGAAATTTAGAAAATCGAAAAGAAGAAATTATACGTTTAATTGATGAACAGGGAAAGCTAACAGAGGATTTAGTTGTTAAAATTGCAAGTACAATGATTTTATCTGAATTAGAAGATATTTATAGACCGTTTAGACCTAAAAAAAGAACAAAAGCTACCATAGCAAAGGAAAAAGGATTAGAGCCATTAGCCAATACTATTTATTTTCAAATAGAAAAAAGAGATCTATATGAAATAGCAAAGAATTTTATTAATGAAGAAAAAGGTGTTACTTCAGCAGAAGAAGCAATAGCAGGAGCATTAGATATTATAGCAGAGAATATTGCAGATAATGCTGATTATAGAAAGAAAATAAAATCTTTTTGTTTTAGAGAAGCAGTTATCAGTAGTAAAGCTATTAAAGAAGTTACATCTCCCTATGAAATGTATTATGATTTTAAAGAAAGTATTTTAAAGATACCAAGTCATAGAATTTTGGCAATTAATAGGGGCGAAAAAGAGAAATTTTTAAAAGTTAAAATTGAAAAACCAGATGATAAAATTTTAGAGTATTTAAAAAAACAAATTATTAAAGATCTCAAAAGTCAGTTTTATGAGCCTTTAAATAAGGCGATAGAAGATTCTTATAAAAGATTAATTGAACCTTCTATTGAAAGAGAGCTTCGAAATGATTTAACAGAGCGTTCTGAGGAAAAGGCAATAAAGGTATTTGGGAAAAATGCAAAACAACTTTTATTACAACCACCAATTAAAGATATGACCGTTATGGGATTTGATCCAGCATATAGAACAGGATGTAAAATAGCGGTAATAGATAAAACAGGAAAATTATTAGATACAGCAACAGTTTATCCAACGGAACCACAAAATGATGTTGCGGGTGCTAAAGAAACTTTAAAAGAAATGATTCATAAATATCATGTTAATATGATTGCTATTGGTAATGGAACCGCTTCACGAGAATCAGAAACTTTTGTAGCAGATATGATAAAAGAAGTGGAGGAAAAAATTTATTATGCTATTGTTAGCGAAGCAGGTGCATCTGTTTATTCTGCTTCAAAACTAGCAACAGAAGAGTATCCTGATGTGAATGTTTCTTTAAGAGGTGCTATCTCTATTGCAAGAAGGTTACAAGATCCACTATCTGAACTTGTCAAAATAGATCCAAAAGCAATAGGAGTAGGGCAATATCAACATGATGTTAATCAAAAGAAACTTTCAGAGAGTTTAACAGGTGTGGTAGAAGATGCTGTTAACACGGTAGGAGTAGATATCAATACGGCAACACCTTCTTTATTGTCTTACGTGTCTGGAATTAATGGAACAATAGCTAAAAATATTGTAAAATATAGAGATGAGAATGGAGAATTAAAACAGAGAAAAGATTTACTAAAAGTGCCAAAGTTAGGACCAGCTGCTTTTAAACAATGTGCAGGATTTATTAGAATTTTTAATGGAAACAACCCACTTGAAGTAACAGCTGTTCATCCAGAAAGTTATGAAGTAGCTGAAAAGTTATTAACAAATTTGGGATATTCTGTGGAAAACTTAACACAAAAAGAAAAATTACAAGCTTTAAAACATGATTTACAAAAGTTGGATATTCATAAAATGGCAGAGGTATTACAAGTAGGAGTACTTACTTTAAAAGATATTATTGAAGAAATCTCGAAACCAGGAAGAGATCCAAGAGAAAATTTACCAAAACCAATATTGAGAAGTGATGTTCTTAAATTTGAGGATTTACAAGAAGGAATGGAGCTTACAGGAACGGTTAGAAATGTTATAGATTTCGGTGCTTTTGTAGATATAGGGGTTAAGCATGATGGATTGGTACATATTTCTGAAATGGCAGATAGATATATAAAAAATCCTTCAGAAATTGTTTCTGTAGGAGATATTATTAAAGTAAAAGTAATTGGAATTGATAAGCAAAAACAGAAAGTAAGTTTAAGCATGAAATCATAAAATACATTTCAAAAACATTAATTCAAAAAAGAGACATAGTATTTTTATAAAATATATGTCTCTTTTATTTTATATCATTTATATATTTTATTTTTCAACAATAGGGGAAGAGGAATCTTCATCAGGATCTGATGCTACTGTTGTATCGTTTAACATTTCGTAAAATTTAAAGCCAGATATTTGTATATAAGGTAATACCCAAAATAATCCTATTCCAAAAGGAATGCTAGCTAAGATAATCCATCCAATAAAAGATAAATTTAAACAGAATAATTTCCAACGATTTCCTCGCATCAATGTTTCACTTTTTTTAACGATTTCTCCTGTTGTTAAGGTTGGTTCAGCATATAAAATGAAAAAAACTAAAGAGTATAAATAACCTTTTACAATAAAGTAAATTTCTCCAACAACAAGAAGTATCAAACCTATATTAGCATTTCCCGAATTAGAATTAAATGTACTATAAAATATAGTAATAAGTCCAACAAGACCGATAATAATAGGCAAAATTAATTTTAAAATAACTCGTAATATAATGCTCCATACATGAATAAATTTTTTAAGACCATCTGTTAAAAATCCGATATAATAGGTATCATCACTTTCTATTAATTTGATTAAAGAAGCGATAAATCCAAAATTTAAAGCAGGAGAAAGAAGAGAAATAATACCACTTATAGTAGATGAATTTTCAAAAAGCATGGTTAGCAGACTAAGACTAGCTATAAAAATTAATGTAATAAAAGCGGCTTTTCCCCATTTACCACTAAGGCTTTGACGAGCTTGTGCTCGCAATTCTGATGATTTCATATAAACCTCCTAAAAAGTATATAATATTAGAAATGCATTATTGATAACGTTCTTTTATTTCTAATATTTTTTGATAGTTTTGATTTAAGATATTTAAAAATATAGAAGCAATTTCTGGATCAAATTGGGTTCCAGAACATCTATCGAATTCATTTTTTACAAAGTCTAAATCTAATTCATTCCTATAAGAACGTTTTGATGTCATAGCGTCAAAAGCATCGCTAACAGCAACAATTCTAGCTAACAAAGGAATTTCTTCTCCTTTTAGTTGTTTTGGGTAACCTCTACCATCATATCTCTCATGGTGGTGATAAACAATGGGGATAATATCCTGAAAAATAGTTGCATTGGATAAAATATGTTTTCCTATAGAAGGGTGATTTTTAATTTCAGAATATTCGTCATCTGTCAATTTTGATTCCTTTAATAAAATAGCATCAGATATCCCAATCTTTCCAATGTCATGAAATAGGCCACCAATACGCAAAGTTTTTAATTCATTTTCAGAGAGTCCCATAGCTTCTCCTATTAAAACAGAATAAGCTGAAACTCTATCAGAATGTCCTCTTGTATAGGTGTCTTTTGCTTCTACTGTATAACGTAATGTTTGAATGCTTTCTAAATATGCTTTTTCTAATTGTTCTTTAGATTCTACTAGTTCCGCATTAATTGATTTTATTATATTCATTTGATCAATTGATTTGAAAGCAGATTCAATTAATAACAATAATTGTTCAAATTTATCTTCTTTTTCGCAATAACCTTGAATCGATAAGCGTTTAATTGTTTCTAATGGTGGTACTAAATCTTTATGTCCAGTTAATAAAATAATGTATAATTCTTGATTAAATTTTCGTATTTCTTCAACGACTGTATCTCCATGAATAGGAGACATCATGTAATCTAAAAGCATTAAATCAAAATGTTCATTTTTTACTTTTTCTATTGCTTCATAAGGATTTGTACAACCAACTAAAGTGTAACCAGAATGTTTTAAAAATACAGATAAAGAATCAATAATACCGATTTCATCATCTACAGCAATGATTTTATATTTTTGATTTTCATTACTCTCAATGGAATGCCTCATAATAATTTCCTCCCATTTTTATAGGCAAAGATGCTTATACTTATTATTTGCCTATATTATCTCTTTTTTTTTAGAATAAGTCAATATTAAATTGGTAATATAACATGAAAAGTCGTACCATTAGAGGATGTTTCAAATGTAATATCTCCATTAAATTTCGCTTTAATCATGGAGTATGACATAAACAAACCTAAGCCGGTTCCTTGTTTACCTTTTGTGGTAATCATTTCTTTGAAAAGCTTATTTTTTACTTTATTGGGTAAGCCAGGACCATAATCTTTAACACTAATAATAATAGAGTGATCTTCAATACTAGCAGATAATTCTATCTTTTGATTCAATTTCCCATTATAAGATTGAATAGCGTTGGAAATTAAGTTATTTAAAACTTGGACCAAACTATTAATATTACCAGAAAGAATAACATCATTAGCAATAAAATTTTTAATTTCTAATGTAACAAGTGCGCTTTGCAATTCATGTTTCATTAAAATATTGGTATGATTAAATAATTCGTCTATGGTAAATTCAACATGGTCATCACCAGAAAGATTAACTGCTTGTCCTTTAACAGTAGTAATAACTTCAGACATATAAGAAAGATGTTCTTTCATTTTTTCAATCCATACTTTCATATCCTTTGCAATTTCATGCATATCTTGATAATTAACAGTAGGATCTTCTATAGATTCATCGAATTCTTGAATTAGATAAGAAAGACCTTCTATTCCACCAGAAAGTGAGAATATAGGAGTTTTCAAACTGTGAGCAATACCACCAACCATTTGTCCAAGAGAGGCTAGACGTTCTCTTTCAATTAGCATATCTTGGTTATTTTGAATGGTTCGCATATCTTTTTTATGTTGTGTAATATCTTTAAATAATATCAAGGTTCCCAAAAATTGTTTATTAGCGATGATAGAGGTAATTTCTATATCAAAGTATTTTTCAATATTGGAAATATACAATTCAAATTCGTCAGTTTTATTTGTGTTTTCTACTTTTTGAATGCTCTTATTGATTTTTTCGACATTTAAATCCAGATGATTTTCATGAATGAATTGTTCGAAATGTTTTCCACGAATAGAAGTAGGATTTTTAATTTGAAATGTTTTAATCAATGTGTCGTTAAAATCAGAAATAGAACCATTTTCATTTAGTACAATATAACTATCAGAAATTCTATCTACAATTCTTTGTAAAGCAATAGGTGTAATTTTAAATAAATCAAATTTAAAAATAGCAAAAGTAAAACAAATAATGGTTACAGCAATAGAAATTGGTGTTGTATAAATAGAAATTTCAATAATTTGCATACTGCCTAATAGGTTAATAACAAGAGGTACTAATGCACCAATTAAAATTAAGATAGCTTGTTTTGAAAAAAATCCTGCATTTTTGATAGAGTATCTTATTAAAATAAATAATGAAACGAAAAATAAAAAATAAGTATAAAAAGTATGTACATAGAAATACCATCCGTATTCTGTGGATACATCAATAGAATATTCTTTATAAACTAAGTGATGCAAATCATTTGTCCATACTAATATAACAGTTAGTATAGGAATAATAAAAAGAAGCAGATGAATTCTTTTAAAAATAACACGATTTCTTTCAAAACTTAGTGCCATAAATAAAAAGGCAACAGGCAAAAAGCACAGACTAATAAAATATATATTAAAAAAATATTGAATAGGAATATGTAGTCTATCCATGAAAAGCAATTGTAATATCATAGAACCTAACCAAGAAAGCATTAATATAAATATAATAATGAAGGTTTTATGCAATTGTTTTTTATTTTTTTGGTTTAGTAAAAATTTTAAAAGGCTAATTAGTAAAACACAAAGAAATACTAATATAGCAAGAATAATCATATCATGTGTAACCATTTATAATATCCTCCTTAGTATATTAACAAACCTGATTAAATATCTATTATTGATTCTTGGCCACCAAAAAAAGGCTTTTTTTAGATATTTAATGGTAAAATTAGATTTAATGATCATTTCTGTATTATATTGTATATGTTTATTTTCGTCAAAGTCATCAATAATAATTTTTAATAAATCTTTTGTTTCTTCATTTGCTAAAATTTCATCAATCTTCTCTATGAATGCTTCTTCTGATAAAATGTCTATTGGATGATTTAGTTTTCTTAAAACTTTTAAACATCTAGAAACAGAAACTGTTCGATGATTACATAAATGAAAAATGCGATTGGTTTGTGTTTGATGTGTAATAAGTTTACATACTGCTTTTGCTGCGGAATCTACAGGAGTAAATTCCAGTTGATTATGTACCATATATTCTGGTATAATACCTATATTTACAAAAGAGGCCAGTCGATTTAAGAAAGCATTATCAGATAAATTTTCTTGGAAGAGGCCATCTCTATAGCGAGGCATTAAATTTCCCATACGAAGAATGTACGCATCTAAACCTTGACTGATAGCATTTAAAACTTGTACTTCTGCCTCAAATTTCGTAAACGTATAAATATTTTCAGGATCTTGTCCTATATATAAACTAGATTCATCAAAAACAACCTTTGTTTTTTTCTTATATTTCGGATAAGAAGAGTCTAATGTTCTACCTGCAACGCCCATAGTAGAAATATGGTACAATTTCTTTTTAAAACTATTACAAAAATCGATAATGTATTTGACACTAACAACATTTGTATTATAAAAGTCATTATAATTTCCATAATGTGCTACATTGGCTGCACTATGAATTACAACATCAATTGTATTTGCTAATTGTAATAAGTCTTCTTGGTTGAGACCAAAACCTGGTTTAGCAATATTTCCTGTAACAGTAAAAATACGTTCATGAAGCAAATGATTATATTTCTCGCCAAAATAATAGGTTAGTTTTTGATGTAATTTTGTTATAGCTGTAACACCGGGTTCTTCTCTGATTACACAATAAATATTGACATCTTCTAATTTTAATAATTCCTCTAAAATATGGATACCTAAAAAGCCAGTACTACCTGTTAATAAGATATTTTTAGGAGACCATTTCTTTAATTTTTCATTTTTTTGTGTTTTCTTAAGGATATGTGTAAAATTGTCCGATAAATTTTGTACCTTATGAAACATCATTTTTTTGTCATTTGATGTTATGATTTGCGCTAATTCAGCAACGGTTGGAAAACGAAAAATATCTTGATAAGTTATTTTATTAGATAGTTTTTGTATATCAATATTTAAATTCATTGCTAAAAGAGAATCGCCACCTAATTCAAAGAAATTATCATTGATACCAATTGGTTTGGTATTAAGAATTTTTTCAAAAGAAATAACTAATTGTTTTTCTATTTTGGTTTTAGGAGCAACATATGCCTCTTTGCTAATATTAAATATTTCAGTAGGTAAAGGTAATGCTTTTTTATCTATTTTACCATTTGGTGTATAAGGTAAATCATCTAATGGTATGTAATATGATGGTATCATATATCTTGGTAATGATTGTCCAAGATATTTCCTTAGTGCATTAATTGTAATTCTTTTACTTGCTACAAAATATGCTGAAATAAATTCTCTATTTTGTATAACTTGTTTTACAACAGTAACTTTATGAATATTAGGATATTTTAGCATAAGGGATTCTATTTCTTCTAGTTCAATACGTAATCCTCTAATTTTAACTTGATGATCAGAACGACCTAAACAAAGAATATTTCCATCTTCTAAATACATTCCTAAATCGCCACTTTTGTACATCTTATGTTGAGGAATAAAAGGATCAGGTAGAAAACTCTTGTTGGTTAAATCTGGATTATTTAAATACCCTTTTCCTACACAATCACCTGCAATATATATATCACCTGTAACTCCTATTGGAACAGGATGGAAGGTTTTATCTAAAATATATATTTGAGAATTATCTATTGGTTTTCCAATGGTAACCTTATCATCATTCATTTTTGTTAAAGTACAATAATGCGTTTCACTAGGTCCATAACCATTATAAACGATAATATGTAATGCATGCAATGTTTGTACCAAACTCAACGGTAATGGTTCTCCTGCAAGAATAATATAATTTAGTTTTTTAAGTGCAGGCATATTATCTATATTGTTAACAAATATTTGCATAATAGATGGCGTAGATTGTATAATAGTTGCTTCATGTTTTTCTATTAGTTGATTTAGCAGCTGTGGTGTTGTTTGCTCATTCTCATTAGAAATTACTAATTTTAGTCCTTTTTGTAGAGAAATAAGCGCTTCATAGACAAATAAGTCAAAGCTAATCGTTGTAATAGAAATGATGGTATCATGATTAGGATGCTTTAAATAATCTACATAGTGATTGCAATAATTTGTAAAGTTGGTAATTACTCTATGTGGAATCATAACACCTTTTGGTAATCCTGTGGAACCAGAAGTAAAGATACAATATATTAAATCTTCAGCTTCATTAATAGATGTTAAATTTTGTGTAGAAAAATGATATAGTGCATAATTTTTTAAATCGATGCATATTTTATCTTTAAAATCTACTTTATTTTCTAAATGTTTTTGAGTTAGCAATATAGTTGCCTGACTACTGTTTAACATATAGTCAATTCTATCTTTTGGATAAGTAGGATCTATAGGAATATAGGCACCACCTGCTTTTAGAGTAGCAAGTATACCAATAATAACTTCAAGAGAGCGATTGACCATAATACCAACAAGACTATTGCGATGAATATGTTTTTCTTCTCTTAAAAAATGTGCTAAACTATTGGCCTTTTCATTTAATTGTTTAAAAGTTAAAGTTTCATTTTCAAAAGCAACAGCAATATTATCAGGTGTTTTTTCCACTTGTTCCTCAAATAATTGTGTAATGGTTTTGTTTTTATCATATGGTACTTCTGTATAATTAAAATCAAATAATAATTGATTGGTTTCTTCTTCTGATAATAAACATATATTTTCAATGTTCATTGTACAATCTTCCAAAACAGTTTCTATAATATGAATATAATGATTAGATAAGTTTTGGATAAATGTTTCACTAAATAGTTTTGTCGCATACTCAAATGAAAGTTTAATTTCATTATCTATAGGTAATGCTTCTAAAGATAAGTCGAATTTAGATATTCCTGCGTCTGGTACAAAATAAGTTGCACTAGCATCATGAAAGTGTATAGTAGGATAATGGTTGTTCTGGTAAATAAACATAGTATCAAACAAAGGATTTCGACTAGTATCTCTTTTAATGTGAAGTTTATTGACAAGTTCATCAAATGGATAGGTTTGATAAGTATAGGCATCTAACATATTTTTCTTTACAGATAAAACAAAATCTTTAAAAGATAGCTGATTATTTACATGACATCTTAAAGCTAAGGTATTAACAAACATACCAATAATATTTTGTGTCTCTAAAATATCTCTACTAGCTATAGGAGAACCCACAACAATATCTTCTGCAGAAGTATATTTAGCAAGTAATATATAATAACTTGATAGCAAAATCATGTAAGGAGTTACATCTAATTCTTTGGCTAATTGATCAATTTTATTTTTTAATTCTGAAGAAATAGAAGCGTATACTTTTTTTCCTTCAAAAGATTGTATAACGGGCCTTGAATATGTTGTTGGTAAATTTAATACAGGTATTTCACCATCAAATTGATGTAACCAATAGTGTTCGGCGTCTTTAAAAGTAGATGTTTTAGATTGTTTATTTTCATAAGAGGCAAAATCTTTATAAGTAATAGTTAAGTTCTCTAGATTTTTACCATTATATAATTGTGTTAGTTCATCAGCAAGAATAGATAAAGAAGCACCATCTGCAATAATATGATGCATATCTACTAATATGGCTGATGTTCCATTTGTACCTTTTAAAAGTTTTGCTCTAAATAATGGAGCTGTTTCTAAAGAAAATGGTTTAATAAAAGTTTTAAAAATATTTTGTAAATCATTAAAATTAACGTCTGTTTCTACTTCTAATGTGAAGGGAACCTGATCTACAATTTGTTGGACAACAGTATCGTTATGCAGAGTAAAATAGGTTCTTAAACTTTCATGTCTATCAATTAATAGACGAAAACAATGTTCTAACTGTTTTGCATCAATATCTCCTTTAATAAGAATTCCTGCTGGCACATTATATAAAACAGAATCGTTCCCAGCAACTTGACTTGCAAAATAAATTCTTTTTTGTGCAGAAGATATATGATAAAATTCTTTTTTAGGAACAGGAGTAATTGCCTTTGGTATAGTAGTTGTTTTTTTACTAATCTTATCTGATAAATCCTGTATGATAGGAGTTTCTAAAATTTCTCTAGAACCTAACGAAACATGAAAAGTATCTTGGATTTGCATACTTAAATGTATTGCGTGTAAAGAATCTCCTCCCAGTTCGAAAAAGGAATCATTTAGACTAATAGAAGAGGTATGAAATAAATTTTTTAACAAGTCTATTAATCTACGGTCAATTTCATTTCGTGGTAAAATAATTTCTTTTCTTATGATTTCTACTTGTGGTTCTGGTAGTTTTTTTCTGTCTATTTTACCATTTGGTGTATAAGGTAGTGTGTCCATTTGTATAAAGTACTGTGGTACCATATATTTAGGTAAAAATTTTTCTATATGCTTACGTATATCAGAAGATGTAACAGTAGAGTTAGCTGTATAATAAGCACATAAAAACTCATGAGCTTCTTCATTTACTTTTTTTACAACAACACAAGATGCAATAAAAGGAATTTCTTTGATTCTATCTTCAATTTCTCCTAATTCAATTCTTAATCCTCTTATTTTTACTTGATGGTCAGCACGTCCTAAACAAAGAATAGTTCCATCTGGTTGATACATTCCTATATCACCAGTTTTATACATGATACTGTTTGATAAAAAAGGATTTTTAATAAAACTTTTTTTGGTTAATTCTGGATGATTTAAATAACCTTTTCCAACACCATCACCAGAAATATATAATTCACCTGCCATACCAATAGGTATATAGTTTAAGTGCTCATCTAAAATATAAATCTGGGTATTATCTAATGGCTTTCCAATGGTTATTTTATCTGTATGTATTTTAGTTAATGTTGAAAATACCGTTGTTTCACTAGGCCCATAGCCATTATAAATATCGGCTTTTGTTAAGTTATATAAAGTCTTAACTAAATTTAAAGGTAATTGTTCTCCTGCAAGTGTTATATATTTTAAGTTTCGAATAGAAGGCATATCTTTTATGTGGTTAACAAATAATTGCATTCTAGAAGGTGTTGATTGGATGATGGTAACATTATGTTTTTCAAGTAATGCATTTAGGGAATACGGATTTGTTTGTTCTTTTTCATTTGCAATTACTAATTTTAATCCTTTTTGTAGAGAGATTAATGTTTCAAAAATAAATATATCAAAACTAACAGTTGTTATAGAAACAATTGTCTCGTAAGAAGGATTTTTTAAATAATCTATATAATGATTACAATAATTTGTTAAATTAGATAAGGCCTTATGTTTTAACATCACACCTTTGGGTTTACCAGTAGAACCAGATGTAAAAATAACATAAGCTAAATCTTCAGGCATACTAGTACTTTTTAAATTTGTATTGGTAGAATCATAAAGAGAATTTTGATTTAAATCAATACAAATTTTATGAGAAAAACTAACGGTATTTTCTAATTTCTTTTGTGTTAATAAAACTTTTGCATTACTTAAAGTTAGCATATATTGAATTCTATCATCTGGATAAGTAGGATCAATTGGAATATAAGCACCACCAGCTTTTAAAGTGGCAAGAATGGCAATAATCATCTCCATAGAGCGATTGACCATAATACCAACAAAGTCATTTCTTTGTATATGTTCTTTTTCTTTTAAATAATGCGCTAAACTATTTGCTTTTTGATTGAGTTCTTTATAGGTAAGCGTTTGATCTTCAAATATTAAAGCAATATGATTCGGTGTTTTTTCCACTTGTTCCTCAAACAATTTAACAATGGTTTTATTTTTAGGATACTCTACGAAAGTCTTATTAAAATTTTCCAAAGTTTTTCTTTCTTTTTCTGTTACGATGGTAATATCTTTTAATAACGTATGATCATCACTAATAACCTGATTTATTATATGTAAAATGCGGTCATGCATATCAGAAATTTCTTGTACATCATATTTTTGTGTTTTGTAATCATAAGCAATTTGAAGTGTGTTTGAATCATTCCACTCAAAAACATGTATTTCTAAATCATTTAAAATGGTATGATTAAAAATCCAACTAGTTTTATGTGGTAAATCGTCATTTGTTTCATTCATTTTCGTAATTTGATAGGAAAAAAGAACATTATAAAGACTAGGAAGAGAGGAATCTTTTTTTCTTAGATCTTCTAAAATATAATTGTAAGAATACCTTTGATGACGTAGCAGACCAGTGGCCTTGATAGAAACTTGAGAAACAAATTCTGAAAAAGAATCTTCATAATGTAAATCAAATTTTAAAGGCAAAACATTGATAAACATACCAGTTGTTTGTTTTTCCTTAAAATTTGTTCTGTTAAGAATAGGGGTACCCATTACAAATTGCTTTAGATGAGAAACGTTTCCTAAATAGAAGCCATAAATGCTTATAAATAAATTGTAAAGACTAATTTTATTTTTTGAACAATATGCTTTCAATTTATTTAAAGTGGTAGCGTCAATATTTTTGATGAAACGATTTGCTTTGTGAGATATTGCCGTAGTAGGATATGTTTTTGATGTAGGAATAGAAGCTGTTTCAGGGATTTCCATAAACGTATTATCCCAATAGGCTTTGTCTTTTTTAAATTTTTCGCTATTTTTATATTGTTTTTCTGTTAAAATATATTCTTTATAAGAAAAAGAAATATCGTTTTGTATATCTTTTCCCATTTTTAATTTGTTATAAATTTTTGAGACTTCATTGGCAAATATACCAGAAGTCCAAGAGTCAGAAATAATATGGCTTGCATTAATAATAAATCC
Source organism: uncultured Clostridia bacterium (assembly GCA_947626885.1). Taxonomy (GTDB): domain Bacteria; phylum Bacillota; class Clostridia; order TANB77; family CAG-508; genus Scatovivens. Next base: position 96,186 of record CANQTX010000003.1, read on the forward strand.
ACCATGGCCATCTGGAAACTTAAATATGGTAATTTTAAATAGTCTTTTATTTAAAAGGTCGAATCCATGTGTGTTTTCTTTTTCTTGAAGATCCAATAAATCTTGTTCAGAATTGATACAAACTGTTTCAATAGGAAAATTTGTATCGTTATCAAAATATTGTTTTATATGTCCATTAGAAAGTGTTAATCTGATTTGATAACTATCGTGATGATTTATAAATAATCGAATTGCTTTTTCAAATAAATCATAATTTAGGGAAGTAGAAGTTAAATAAACGCCACAAACATTATTAATATTGGTATCTTTATGAAATTGCTCTGTTAACCAAATTGATTTTTGGGGATTTGTTAAATCGTATAATTCTTTATCCATATTACACATCCTTATCCGATAGCGGAATATTAAATTTCTACAGCAATTCTATTACTAATAACTATAGATTACAGCTTCATTATATCTTATATTTATGAAAAAGCAATACTTTAAGACAAATTGTATAAAAAATGAAATATATGGAAAAATAGTCTCAATAATGTAGTATGATTTTATAAAAATATAAAAGAAAATCAGTATGAGAGAGTAATAAAGGAGGAAGGTGTATGTATTATGAAAACCAAAATGAGAGAAGAAAAGAGAAACTATTAATTTATTTATTTATGTTAATTGTTATAGCATTATTAATAATATTAATTTTGCGATTTGATTTTCATCAAACAACTACGGCACAGGCAAACTATGATGTAAGTAAATTGTCCACTATACAAAATGAAGAAGAAAAATCAGAAAATAAAAGTGAAGTGATTACCGAAGCAGTAAAAAGTGTTGTAGGAATATCTAAATTACAACAAAATGGTAATTCTATTTTTTTAGGAAATTCAGAAGAAAAATTGGGATTGGGGAGTGGAATTATTATAACGGATAATGGTTATATCCTCACTAATCAACATGTTTCAGGGGATAAATACAGTAATTGTTATGTAACATTAGAGAACGGAAATACGTATAATGGAACAGTGGTATGGGCAGATAATAATATAGATTTATCTATTGTAAAAATTAGTGCGACAAATTTACCATATATTACATTAGCGGATTCTGATACAATTCAATTAGCAGATGAGGTATATGCCATTGGTAATCCTATTGGAATAGAATTTCAAAGAACTGTAACGAAAGGAATAATTAGTGGAATTAATAGAACCATAAAAATTGAAGATAGTGAAGAAAGTAGTTATATGGAGGACTTAATACAAACTGATGCTACGATTAATGAAGGAAATAGTGGAGGAGCGCTTGTTAATCAAAATGGTGGTTTAATAGGTATCAATTCCGTAAAAATTAGTAATGCAGAAGGGATAGGATTTGCTGTTCCAATTAACATTATTAAACCTATTATTGAAAAATTAGTGCAAAATGGAAAGTTTGAAGAGGCCTATTTAGGAATTTATGGATATGATAAAGAAGTTATTCCCTATTTAGATGCAAGTTTAGATATTGATAGTGGTGTATATGTAGCAAAAATATTAGCAGATGGACCATTATTTAATTCAGGAATCATAGAAGGAGATATTATTCTAAAAGTAGATGATACACAGGTGAATAAAATGAACGATTTAAAAAAATATATTTATTCCAAAAATCCTGGTGATGTAGTAGAAATTCATTTGCAAAGAAAAAATAAGGAATTACAATTTCAAGTGAAACTGGGTAATAAAATTTAACTGTGTATATGAAATAAAATATGATATTCCAAAGCTATGGGTGACTCTGTGAAGGTAAAACATATATTTTTGTTAAAAATATTGACAAAACTAGTTATTTGTGTTAACATTATCATGTTGTATAAACAAGTAACTCAGCCAATAGAGTACAGACTTTTTACGCTGCAGTTTACTTTTTTATTTATGTTTATATCAACAGTTTTGTTATTTCAATATGTAAGATATGAATTTTAAATGTAACAAAACTAACACGGGTCAGTAGCTCAGTTGGATAGAGCACAGGCCTTCTAAGCCTGGGGTCGGGGGTTCGAATCCCTTCTGGCTCACCAAGAAAGTCTTATACGAACCCAGTATAAGTTAATCCATCATATTATAATCGTGTAAGATTGATAATATGGTGGATTTATTATATTAAAAAAGATGATAATAATTATGAATAATATAGATTTAATGAATTATTGGATTGAAAGTTCTGATAGAGATTATGAATCTATGAAAAAGAACTATGAAACAAAACAATATACATGGGCATTGTTTATTGGACATTTAACTATTGAAAAATTATTAAAGGCATTATATGCTAAAATAAATAAAATTAATCCATATCCACCTAAAATTCATAATTTAGTTATATTAGCTGAAAGATGTAATATTTAATTAGATAATAAAAAAACTACAATATTAATGACATGTAATTCATTTAATATAAGTGCTAGATATGAAGACTATAAAAATGAATTTTATAAAAGATGTACAGAAGAATATACTTATGAGCAAATAAAAAATATTGAGGAGGTTAGAACATGGCTAAAGGAAATGTTGATATAGAAATTCTAAAAAACATAGAAGAATATATTAAAGAAATATCAAAGCATTATAGCATTAAAGCAGTATATTTATTTGGCTCTTATGCTAAGGGAACAAACACTGAAGATAGTGATATAGATGTAGCAATTATTATTAATAGTGATAATAATGTTTTTGATTTAATGGTTGAACTTATGATGTTAACACAAAATATAGATTTAAGAATAGAACCACAT
>CANQTX010000004.1 GCA_947626885.1 uncultured Clostridia bacterium
TCTTATAGCCTAATGGAACAATTCCCGGTAAATGTCCAGACTTAATTGCACCATTTAAGCAAAATTTTGTTCTTTCATTTACTATTTCTATTTCTAACTGAGAAAGCACTGTTAACATTCTTATGAAAAATCCCGATTAACCGTGCTTGTATTTACATCATCTCTATCACATACTAAATAAGTTTTATATCTTCTAACTGGCTGATAATTTCTTCTAAATCACGAACTGAACGAGTAACTCTATCCAAGTTATATGCAACAATATAGTTGATTTTACCTTTCTTCATATCTGCTAACATTTCTTGAAATGCTGGTCTATCTTCCATATTTTTTGCTGATATTTCTGCATCTTGATAAACTTTAAATACCTCATATTCTTTAAATTTGCATAGTTGTAATAGTTTTTCCTTTTGTTCTTCTAAACTAAAACCTTCTCTTGCTTGATCTTCTGTGCTAACACGAATATAAATCCTTGCAACTTTCTTTATCCATTTTACAAATACCTCTATTTACTAGTACAGAAAAATGCCAATCGTAAAGTCTATTTTAAAAATTTCTTTAAATTTTTTAGAGGATATTTGTTTTTTAAACTGTCTATATAGAAATAATTATGTTCATTGAAGAATAAATATAGCTTATTATTTATAATTACTCTATGTGGTTCTACATAGGCTAAGTTAGTATGTTTAATTATTCTTAAAGTTCCATTAATTATTTTAAGAGTCGTTTTACTAAAGGTACAAGCCTATTCAATTTTAGATAATAGTTCTTCACTTATTTTAATTTCTTTTTTGATTACAGTAATCATCTCACACCATCCTTTCATTTAAGATAAAAGGCGTCAAAAAAATCAACCTTTTACAGTTGATTTAATCGTTTTCGTCTGGTGCGACGATTTTACTTATTGGAGCTTATAGGCGGAATCGAACCGCCGACCTACAGGTTACGAATCTGTTGCTCTACCAACTGAGCTATATAAGCATACACATAGAATTATTATACATATTTTAACAATAAAAATCAATACTTTATAATAAATATTTTAAAAGTCATTTCTTGACGAAAATCAAAAAAGATAGTAAAATAAACAATAGAGTAAATTGAATAGTCGCTGGTGAAAGTTGAAAAGCTTCACGAGAGGAAAGTCCGGGCTCCGTAGAGCAAAGATACTTGATAACGTCAAGCGAGGGTAACCTTAGGGAAAGTGCAACAGAAAATAACAACCATGAAAATGGTTCAGGTGAAAAGGTGGAGTAAAAGCCCACCAGCAATATGGTGACATATTGGCTGTGTAAACCCTATCTGGAGCAACACCTTGTAGAGAAGATTAAGACTGCTCGTCGCCTTCTCGATTTGAGTGGCTTGAAATATATAGTAATATATATTCTAGATAAATGACTATTCACGACAGAACCCGGCTTACAGATTTACTTTATAAATGAAACCAGATAGAACGAACACTATCTGGTTTCATAATAGGAGGATAATATGAACGAAGTTTTTGCAGATTTACATGTCCATATAGGAAGAAGCGAGAAAGGAAAACCAATAAAAATTACTGCAGCTAAAAGTTTGAATTTTGCCAATATAGCAAAAGAATGTGTAGAAAAAAAAGGTATCCAAATAGTAGGAATTATTGATTGTGGTTCTCCTTATGTTATTGAAGACATTGAAAAATTTTTAAGCCAAGGAGATGCTTATGAAATTCCTGATGGAGGAATTATTTATAAAGATAAAGTATGCATTATTTTAGGAAGTGAAATTGAGACTTCAGAAATCAATGATGAAGGAAACACAGGTAGTGCTCATAATTTATGTTATTTTCCTAAGTTAGCAGATATTAAGGCTTTTTCTCATGAAATGAGAAATCATATTAAAAATATAACATTAAGTTCTCAAAGAGCAGATATTTCAGCTTATGAATTAATTGATATTGTAGAAAAATATCATGGTATTTTAATTCCTGCTCACTGTTTTACGCCACATAAAAGTTTTTATGGAAACTGCACATCTTCTTTGAAACGAATTTTTAAAGAAAAATATGATAAAATTTTAGCCATAGAATTAGGATTAAGTTCTGATACTTTTTTAGCCGATAAAATTAGTGAATTAGAAGAAAAGGCTTTTTTAACAAATTCTGATGCACATTCTTTACCAAGAATTGCAAGAGAATATAATAAAATGCAACTGGAGTCAATAAGTTTTAAAGAATTTTTAAAAGCACTAAAAGGAGAAGATGGTCGAAAAATTTTATCCAATTATGGATTAGATCCCAAATTGGGAAAATATCACAGGACTTATTGTGAAGTATGTCACAAAAGAATTCCAGGGATGGCACCTGTAACAAAGTGTAATACATGTGATAGTCGAAATATTACTATGGGAGTATATGATAGGATAGAAATGATTAAAGACAAACAAGATACCCAAAGTCCCAAAGGAAGACCTGATTATATTTATCAAATTCCACTTACTTTTATACCTGGTGTAGGAGAAAAAACAATTCATAAATTATTAGATCATTTTGGAACAGAGATGACAATCTTACATAAATTATCAAATGATGATATTGAAGCAGTTGTAGGAAAAAAAATAGCGAACAACATTATTTCTGCACGTGATGGAAAAAGTCATATAGTAGAAGGCGGTGGAGGTGTTTATGGAAAAGTTGAATAATTAGAAAATTTACGAATACACTTTACTATAAAAGTAATGATTAGTAAAGGATATGATATGAAGAAGCAGAGTATATTAGTAGAATATATTATGAAAAATAAAAAGAATTTTGGTATTATTCTCATTTTATTTTTTATAGGAATCATAGGTGGCATTTTTTTTATTAATAATGCCAATATATCGCAAATAGAAGAAATTAAACAATATGTCATAAAATTAGTTGATAATATAAAAACATATGGAGATATTAATCGAACAGATATCTTAATACAAAGTATAAAACAGAATGTATGGAGTATGTTACTTATCTGGTTTTTAGGATGTACGATTATTGGAAGTATATTTATTTTTATTGCTATTATTTATAAAGGTTTTTCTTTAGGATATACTATTTCTGCTATTATTGCTTGTTTAGGTATTAGAAAAGGGAGTACATTTGCTATAGCAGCTCTACTGGCACAAAATATAATATTTTTACCTGCATTTTTTATTCTTTCTGAAAGTGGTATTAAATTATATAAAGGCATTTGTAAACATAACATTGATTTAAAAGTAGAAGTAATAAGACATAGTATTGTTATGTTAATTTCATTATTTTTAGTTATAATATCAAGTTTCACAGAGGTATATATTTCAACAAATTTAATTATTTTCTTAAAAGATTTTATATAAAAAATAAAAGAATTTTTTATAAAACTATTTACTTTTAAAGAAATTTTTGATATAACATAAATGGTTTATGTAAATTTATGAAGTTTACTTATTTAAAATATACAATATGGATAGGAGAATTTTATCATGGAAAAACAAATTAAACTTTTTTTAACGTTTCTTGAAAATGATAAAAAATTATCATTAAATACATTACAGTCTTACAAAAGAGATATTTTGCAATATCAAGAATACATAAATAAAAATGGTTTAAATTTTTTAAAGATAGATAGTGAAGGCTTAAATCAATATTTTGAATATTTAAAATCAATGAATAAAAAAACTTCAACCATATCTAGAAATTTAGCAACAATAAGATCCTTTTATCAATTTTTAGTAAGAACAAAAAAAATTAGAAAGGATCCCACTATAGGTGTCCAATCACCAAAAGTAGAGAAAAAAGTGCCTAATATTTTAACATCAAAAGAAGTAGAATTATTATTGGAGCAACCAAAAGATGTAGATTTAAAAGGTATTAGAGATAAAGCTATGCTAGAATTTGCTTATGCAACAGGTATGCGTGTAACAGAAATTATATCTTTAGATATAACAGATGTCAATTTAGAGGAAAATTATGTTGTATGTCATAATGGTGCAAAGCAAAGAAATATTCCATTAGGTTCCTTATCCATGAAAGCTTTAGAAGAATATATTGTAAAAGCAAGACCTATTTTAATAAAGGATGAAAATGTTAAGGCTTTATTTGTTAATATTAATGGTAAACGATTAACCAGACAGGGATTTTGGAAAATTGTGAAATATTATAAAGAGCAAGCACATATATCAAAGGAAATTACACCACATGTTTTAAGACATTCTTTTGCAACACATTTATTACAGAATGGTGCAGATTTAAAGGCAATTCAAGTAATGCTAGGACATTCAGATATTTCATCAACACAGGTTTATATGCAATTTCAAAATGAAAATTTAAAAGATATTTATAAAAAAGCACATCCAAGAGCTTAAACATCAATATATTGTTGATAAAAAGGAATAATCTATTATTAGATTATTCCTTTTTATCATAAGAAAATACTATTTTTTAGCTATATAAAACAGATTTTGCTTATTATATAAAATAATCTACAAAGTTGTTGAAAATAAATGATATTATGATATAATGCTAATAGCAAATAAAGAATGTGAATAAAAAAGCAAGTGCAGAAGGAGTTAGAAAATGAATACATATTTAATAACAGGAGGAGCTGGGTTTATAGGATCTAATCTAGTAGATGAATTAATTAAAGAAAATAAAATAATCGTTATAGATAATTTTGATGATTATTATTCCTCCGAATTAAAAGAGAAAAATATTCAAGAAAGTATAACACATGCTCATTATCACTTAGAAAAAGTTGATATTAGAAATCAAGAAGAAGTACAAAGAGTTTTTCAAGAAAATACTATTGATTTTGTTATTCATTTAGCTGGAATAGGTGGTGTACGATATTCCATTGTTAATCCTGAAAAATATCAGGAAATTAATTATATTGGAACACTACATATATTAGAAGCAATGAGAAAATATCGTGTAAAAAATATTCTTTTTGCATCGTCCAGTTCTGTATATGGTGACTGTGAAGAAGTGCCTTTCAAAGAAACTTTTTCTTGTAATATGCCGATTAGCCCTTATGCTGCTTCTAAAAAATCTGCTGAAATGTTATTATATGTATATCATCATTTATATGGATTTAATGTTATTGTAAATCGCTTTTTTACGGTTTATGGTAAAAGATTACGTCCTGATTTAGCCATTAGCAAATTTACAAAATGTATATTAGAAGAAGAACCAATTCCTTTTTATGGAGATGGAAAAACATATCGAGATTATACTTATATAAAAGACATAATCCAAGGCATTAAAAGAGGATTAGCTTATATGCAAAAAAATGAAAATGTTTATGAAATTATCAATCTTGGTTGTGGTAGTCCTATAACATTAATACAAATGGTAGAAACGTTAGAAAAAGTATTACACAAGAAAGCAATGATTCATAGAATGGATAAGCAGGAGGGAGATGTACATGCGACTTATGCAGATATTGCGAAAGCAAAAAAACTGTTAGGTTATCATCCACAATATACTTTTGAAAAAGGTATTCAAGAATTTGTAGAATGGTATTTAGAAACAAATCATATAACGGAATTAATTGACAATAAAGCAACACATATGCCAGATAAAAAAATAAAAATAAATTTAGAAAAGTTAGGTGAGAATCATAAAATTATTTATAAAGAATCTTAAAAAATATTTTGAATATGCTTTATATTCTGCCAAAGCAGAATTAAAATCAGAAGTAGCAAACTCCTATTTAAATTGGATTTGGTGGATTTTAGAACCCATATGTATGATGTTAATTTATATTTTTGTGGTAGAAATTGTTTTTAAATCGAAAGAACCCAATTTCCCTGTATTTGTATTTATAGGAATTACGGTATGGAATTTTTTTAGTAAAATGATAACCATTAGTGTTAGGCTAGTTAAAACAAAAAAGATGATTATTTCTAAAGTATATTTACCTAAATACATATTAGTATTAGAAAAGTCATTTGTATTTGCATTTAAAAGTTTTATATCTTTTGGATTAATCCTAATATTGATGCTATTATTTAGAGTGCCTTTCACCATGTATTTATTATCGTTTATTATAATTTTTCTATTACTATATATTATTACATTTGGATTATGTTGTATTATTATGCATTTTGGAACGTATATAGAAGATTTAACTAACGTATGTACGATTGGACTAAAGTTTCTTTTATATTTTTCTGGAATATTTTACAATATAGAGACGAAGGTTCCAGCACCATTTAATCATATATTAGTAAATGTTAATCCGATTGCTTTTATTATTGATGGTTTTAGAAAAATTTTTATGTATGCAACATTCCCTAATATAATGATAATAATAGGTTGGTTTTTTATAGGACTTTTATTATCCGCAATTGGTGTAAAGTTAATTCATAAATATGAAAATAGTTATGTGAAGGTAATATAAATAATGGAAGATGTATCAATTGAAGTTAAAGATTTGAAAATTTTTTATAGAGTTTTAACAAGAATGTCTATCAAAAAATCGTTATTGAAATTTCATAGAAATAAAATTATAAAAAAAGAAGCCATTAAAGGCTTGAGTTTTCGAGTAAAAAAAGGAGAAGTGGTTGGCATTATAGGAAAAAATGGCTGCGGCAAATCTACATTACTGAGAGCGATTGCAGGAATTATCTCACCAGATGAAGGTAGTATAGATTTAAAAGGTAATAGTGTTTCCTTATTGGCAATAGGGGTAGGTTTTAATGAGGAACTTTCAGGTTATGATAATATTTTTCTATCAGGAATGCTTTTGGGAATAGAAAAGGAACAGGTAAAAGAAAAGTTAAATGAGATTATCGATTTTTCAGAATTAGAAAATGATATATATAAACCAGTAAGAACATACTCTTCTGGTATGCGCTCAAAACTTGCTTTTTCTATTACAGCTATTTTAGAAACAGATATTATATTGATTGATGAAGTTCTTAGTGTTGGAGATGTAAGTTTTAAAGAAAAAAGTTATCAAAAAATTAAAGAATTGATATTAGATAAAAGTAAAACAGTTTTATTAGTATCTCATGATACAAGTGTTTTATTAGAACTGTGTGATTACATGATTTGGATTTCAGATGGTATTATTAAAAAAGAAGGTAATACACATGAAGTGATTACTGCTTATGAAGCATTTATGAAAAAAGAATAAAAGGAAACATGCATACAAGATATATTGAAATAGGGAGATTTCTATGAAGATACTTTTAAAAAAAACAGCCCTTTTTTTGTGTGATGGCTTTTTTATTTTAAGTGCTATATGTCACAAACTTAGTAATACAATGCGAAAAAATAAGAAAGAAGCAGAAAAAAAGAAAATTCTAATATTAATTGGAAAAATTAGTAAGGGTGGTGCAGAAAGAGCAGCTGTAAATTTAGCTGAAAAACTAGCAAAAGATAATGAGGTTAGCATCGCCATATATGATAAAGAGAATTATGGACAAGAAGTAAAAAACTATTCTTGTTTTGTCCACGTAATAGAGGTAGAAGGTAATGGCCCTATTTCTAGAATCTTTGGTATAAAGCGCTTAAAGAAAAAAAACCAAATCACACATTGTATTAGTTTTGGAACTTATGCTAATTTTTTAAATACGATAACAAGAGTAAAGGAAAAATGTATTATTTCTGTAAGAAATTTTTCATCGATTGCAGAAAAGGGCATAATATTAAAATTAAAACATAAAATTGCTAATGCTCTTTCAGATAAAATTGTTGCAGTTTCTAAGTCAGTAGAAATGGATGAAATAAAAAATTATCATGTAAATTCTAATAAAATTTGTACGATTTCAAATTATTGCAATAAGGATCATATTTTAAATGCTATAAATCAATATGCTATTGATGAAATAGATAAGCCGATATTTATGAATAGTCATGTAATAATTACTGTAGGAAAGTTAAAAGAGCAAAAAGGACAGTGGCATTTAATTAGAGCTTTTTCCAAAGTAGTGCAAAAACATGATGATGCCAAATTAATTATATTAGGCGTAGGAGAAATGAAAGAATATTTTAAAAATTTAATTGCTAATTTACATTTAGAAAATTATGTATATCTGTTAAGCCATAAAAACAATAATGTGTATACTTATATGGCTGCATCTAATATATTTGTATTTCCAACATTATTTGAAGGTATGCCAAATGTAATTCTAGAAGCAATGCAATGTGGTTTACCTATTATTGCAACAGATTGTTATGGAGGTAATAAAGAAATTTTAGCACCGAGTATACCATTCAATGAAGAAGTAACAGAGATTAAGGAATGTGAATATGGAATATTGATTCCACGCTTAGATTTTAAGCAATATAAAGCAGAAGATAGATTAACAAAAGAAGAAGAATTATTAGCAGATGCTATTATTTATATGCTGGAAGAAAAAAATTTAAGAGAACATTATCAGCAAAAGTCTATAGAAAGAGTACAAACTTATAATCAAGTAAATTATGTGGAAGAATGGAAAAAAACATTATGATCAAAAAAAGTATTATGATATTAGTAACCAAATTATCAAATGGTGGTGCAGAAAAAGCAGCCACAATTCTTGCAAAAAATCTTTCAAAACAATATCAAGTATATTTAGTAGTGTTTAATAATATGATGCAGGATTACAAAGTAACCGTTCCTGTAATAGATTTAAAAATACCAAAAAGTAAATGTTTTTTTAAAAAAGTATTATTTTTTTTAAAAAAGGTACAAGCCGTAAAAAAAGTAAAAAAACAATATGCAATTGATTGTACGATTAGCTTATTAACAGGGCCGAATCTTGTAAATGTTTTAACTAAAAAATATGGAAAAACCATTATATCTGTTAGAAATAATATGCAAGAAAAAAGTTGGTTAGAAAATAAAATTAATCAATATGTAATGAGGCAGGCAAACAAAATTGTAACAGTTGCTGAAGATATGAGAATATTTCATATACAAAAAGATCATATTCCTGCCAGTAAAATAGTTACTATTTATAATGTTTGTCTATTAGAAGAAATTAATAAGCAATCAAAAGAAAAGATAACAGATTATCAAGAAATTTTTTCAAAAGGGAATATTATTATTTCTTTAGGAAGATTCATTAATCAAAAGGGACAATGGCACTTAATTAGAGCATTTTCAGAAATTGTAAAAAATTATCCAGAATATCAATTGATTATTTTCGGAAGAGGAGAAAAGAAGAATGCTTTAGAAAAATTAATAGAAGAATTATCTATACAAGAAAATGTTCATCTATTAGAATTTGTTAACAATCCTTATGCATATTTAAGAAAGGCTGATTTTTTTGTAATGTCGTCTTTGTTTGAAGGATGTTCCAATGCAATATTAGAAGCTATGGCATGTAATCTTCCTGTTATTGCAACAGACTGTCAGTACGGCAACAGAGAAATTCTAGCACCAAATCTAAAAACAAAAGACAAAATTAAATATTGTCAAACAGAAACGTTTGGTATATTAGTTCCTGTAGGAGATAAACAATATTATGATGCTGATAGTCCCTTGACCTCTGAAGAGATAGAATTGTATAAGGCTATGAAACTTATGATAGAGGATAAAGCACTTAGGAAAGCATATCAAGAAAAATCATTACAAAGAATTCAAGATTTTCAAAATAACACAGAAAAATGGATAAATTGTATAGAAGAGGAATAAGTAGTGAAAATTGTAGTTATAACTCATAAAACAAAGAATCTTGCTAAAACTAGGAAAAAATTATTACAACTTCTTTTAGATAAAGAATATGAAATTGTTGGCATTTGTCCAGAAGAAGATGCTACAGATATATTAGAGGAAATGGGAATTCAAACAAGAGTAGTACAAAACAATAGAATTTCCATCAGTTTATTTCGTAATATAAAATACTTTTTTGAGGTAAAAAAAGTGCTGCAAGAAGAAAAACCAGATATCGTTTTTAATTACACGATAAAACCGAATATTATAGGAAGCATAGCTGCTAAAATGGCAAAAGTTTCTAGAATTTATTCTATGGTTACAGGATTAGGCTATATTTATTCTAGTGAAAAGTGGAGAGTAAAGTGTATTAGGTTATTTTGTAATATAGGCTATAGAATAGCTTTTCATTTGAATACAAAAGTGATTTTCCAAAATAAAGATGATAAAAATGATTTTATCCAAAGAGGATATATAGCTAAGGATAAAGCTTTTGTAATAGATGGCTCTGGTGTTGATATGGAAAGATTTACATATACAAAGTTACCAAAAGAATTTAATTTTTTAATGGTAGCTAGAATGTTAGATGTCAAAGGTGTAGAAGAATATTGTAAAGCGGCAGAAATTATAAAAAAGAAATATCCTAAGGTATCTTTTACTTTTGTAGGAGAAGAAGAAAATACGTATAGAGGTATTAAACCAGATATTATTCAACCATATAAAGAAAATCATATTGTTAAATTTGAAGGATATCAGGAGAATGTAGAAGAGTATATAAAAAAATGTAAGGTATTTGTTTTGCCATCATATTTAAAAGAAGGAATACCTAGAACCCTATTAGAAGCTTTGGCAGTAGGGAGACCTATTATAACAACAGATGTGTCGGGATGCAAAGAAACTGTAAAAGAAGGAGAAAATGGTTTTCTGGTACGACCTAGAGATATACAGGAGTTGGTAGAAAAAATGGAATATATGATAAAACACGAAGCATTATTGCAAAAGATGGGAGAATGTAGTTTTCAATATGCAAAGAAACGTTTTGAAATTCACCTAATTAATCAAAAAATGTTAGAAATTATGGATTTATAAAAAATAGAATTTAGGAAGGAATTAGGTATTTATTCAATATAATGATTAACTTTATAAAAAGAAAAAAAAGTTATAATATAAAAAGAATGTTAAAATATAGTATGATATTATTGTTATTGAGTCTTTTTTATATCATTTTTTTTAATACTAACATTATGACAAGTGGAGGAGAGGCTGAAACAGCTTATGTAACCTGGAATGATACCATAAAAATACCAAAATATCATGTTTATATAAGAAATATAGAAACCAATGAGGCTTATCAAGTAGAAGATGCGTTAATAAGAAAATATCAATCAGAAGATAAAACATATTGGAGAGCGGATGTACTAGGATTAACAGCAGGAAAATATCGATTTGAAATTGTTCCAGTAATTGATAATCATGAAATAAAAGAGATAACAACAGTAACAGATATTTTGACAGTTGTATCACATAATAGAGAAGGCTTTGCATTTGCTAAAAATTCGATTAATGGGGGAAATGCATCTGGGGGATATTTAGAAAACGGAACGATTCCTCAGGATGCTAAAATTATATATATTACTAGGCAAAATGTAAATACTGTTTCTTTGGAAATCAATAAAGCAACTGGTGAAAAAATAGTGGTAAAAGGATTGAGTGAAATTTTATCTAACTGGCAGGAAGAAGCTATTGCAAAGCATTTAATTATAAGAATTCTTGGCAAATTGGAACGAAATGATATTATAGGGTTAGAAGAAAATTATCAATCAATATATGTAAAACATTGTGAAGGTGTAACAATAGAAGGTGTAGGAAATGATGCAACATTAAAAGGTGTTGGCATTATTATAGCAGAATCTTCTGATATAGAGATAAGAAATTTAGGATTTATGCTTTTTTATGAAGATGGCATTGATTTAGAAAAAGATAATGCGCATATTTGGATTCATCATAATGATTTCTATTATGGACAAAATGGTTTAGAAAGAGAACGTGACAAAGTAAAAGGAGATGGTTCAACTGATATCAAAAAAAGTCAATATATAACGATTTCTTATAATCATTACTGGGATTCGGGAAAAACATCCGTATGTGGTGTACTTGATGACCTAAATTATATTACCTATCATCATAATTGGTTTGATCATTGTGATTCTCGTTGTCCACGTGTAAATTATGCATCGGTGCATGTATATAATAACTATTATATAGGAAATAGCAAATACAGCATTGGTGCAGCAAATGGGGCATCTGTTTTTGCAGAAGCGAATCTTTTTAAGTATTGTATGAATCCATTTATGATATCAGGACAAGGATCGGATGTTATAAGAAATGCTATGTCGGCAGAAACAGGGGGAATGATAAAGGCATACCGTAATTTATTTATAGGAGATGGTGCGAATATCATATTTTCCAATAAAGATCCTATACAATTTGATGCTTATTTGACATATTCTAGGGAGGAAGAAATTCCCATGTCCTACAAAACTTATAAAGGTGAATATACTTACAACAATTTTGATATAGACACAGAAATTATGTATTCTTATATGCCAGATGAACCAATAGAGTTAATGCAGATTGTTGAAAGGGAAGCGGGAAGAGTAGAAGGAGGAGATATTATATTTGATACCAGTATGCTGAATAATTATTCCAATAGCCGTTTTGATATTAAAGAAAAAGAATTAGATGAAATGTTAAATCAATACGAAACGAATTTATGCTTAGATACATTAAATATCTAACAAGAATAGAGGAGAAAGATATGATAAAAAGAGAAGAAAAATCAAATTTTAAACGATGGATGATACTAGCCTTTTGCATTGTTTTGGGATATTGCTTTTTACTAGTAGGCAGTCCGTTAGATAATAATACACAAATTATCAATGTAGCTTTAAATATTATTATGCTTATTGTAATTTATAAAAATTTCAAAGAAAATCAAGCATTAACTTTTTCTAAAATGGAGATTTGTCTTTTGATTTTAATAATAAGTCAAGGAATTCCTATTTTGTTTGGTACGCAGGCAACATTAACTTCTACTGTTAATGCAATATTAAAGTACATTACAGTATGGAATGTGTTTATTATTGTTAAGTACATATTAAAATTAGATGAAACTTATAAAACGTATATTATCAATACGATTATTATTATAAGCATCATATTAATTGTATTTGGAATTGACATGATGCATGAGAATGTATTTCAGAAAATTTATACGTTTTTAGATACAATTGTTGTGTCTAATTCGTCAGAGATCAGAATGGATTCTTTATATGAATATCCTAATACATTTGCTATGTTTTTAGGAATAGCAATTGTTCTTTCGATAGGACAAATAGTAGATATAATAAATACTAAAGAGCATCCTATATTTCAAAATAATCGTCAAATTACCAAAGAAGAAAAAAGAATTATTTTATATATATTAGCCATTTGTTTTAATATTTATGGAATTATTATGGCAGGTTCAAGACTTACTATGTTAATTTTATTTTTGGTTATTGTTCTTTGGAGTATTATAGAAAGAAAAAAAGTATTTAAAAAGAAGATTATTGTATTTTTATTATCATTTATTTTAATAATTGGTATCTTAATTGTTGCATTGTGCTTTTGGAATACGAAATTAGTATTATTTGATGAGACAAAAGAAGAACAAACACAATATATAAAGCAAATTAACCATATACAGCCCAATACAGAGTATCATTTTGATTTTGATATTTCTGCTATAAATAACACACAAGAGGAAGAGAAGTTTAAAATTATTGTAAGAGAGATGACCAATACAGCTAAAAAAATTGATGAAACGGTAATAGAGTTTGGTACGTTTGAAGGAACAAAGAGTATTGATATTACCACAAAGGAGAAAACCAATATTATTAGAATTTGTTTTGTATCTAGAAGAAATATAAAGGATCAAACAAGATTAGAAGTTAATCGTGTTTCAGTTAATGGAAAAACAATAAGAGTAAATTACGGCTTTATTCCCATAACTGTTATGAATCGATTAACCAATATTGGTTTGAATGCTTCTTCTGTAACGGAAAGATTTGTTATTATTAAAGATGGTATCAGATTAGGATTAGAAAAATTCTTTACAGGTTTTGGAAATGATGGTTGGCGTTATAATTATAAAACAGTAAGGGAATACCATTATGGTGCAACACAAATGCATTGTTATATTGTAGATATTTTTATTCAAAGTGGTATAGTAGGATTAATGAGTATTGCCATATTATTTGTACTATTAACCATAAAAATGATAAAATTATTGTTACAAAAACAGAAAGCATATTATTCCATTGTCTTTGCTACAATATTTGGTGTTTTACATACTATGTTAGATTTTGATATGAATTTTTATGCTATTACAATATTAATATTTATGTTCATTGCTATTATAGATAGTAGAATAGAAGAAAAGAAAATTACGATAAAGCCAAGTAAAATAGTAAGAGGTATGGGGCTTATTATTATGATAATGATATTGGTGATTAACACAGGTACTTATATTGCCTATATTATAGATAAGCAAGGTGAAAAAAATCAATTAACTTATGGCAATTGGAAAGAAAAATTAACAGAAGCGAATGTTAAGATAGCATTAGCACCATATGATTATAATTATATTTCAGAGAAAATACAAATTTATACGATTGCCAAAAATTCATCTCATATAAAAATAGATGAAGCAACCAAACAGAAATATACAGAAAAATTAATTAAAATGTTAAAAAAAGTTATCAAACAAGAACAGGGCAAAGACATGACAGAAAATTATAGAAGACTCATATCTAATTATATTGATACAATGAATCCAGATAATGTAGAAGATATTTTAAATAAAGTAGATGAGCTAATAGATATTATAAAAGATGATGCGTATATCATATCTACATATGAAGATATAGTATATCAATTAGAAAGTAAATATGAAACATTGCATGATGAAAAGATTCAAAAAAAGATAGATAGTTTTAATGAGATAATAGTTCATTTGGAAGAAAAAATGAGAGAAGAAGAGGAAAAAGAATACGATGAGATGATAATGTAATTGTGAGTTTTATTTTATTCACATAAAACCTCTTGACAGTTTGCCATAATACATATAAAATATATAATATAGCAAATAATACAATATAAATTATATAAATGATTTATTGATTTTATGAAAATAATTTAATTGTACATTGAAAATTTAATAGAAAGAGGTAGATAATTATGCAAACAATTTTAATTATCGTTGCCACTGTTCTAATCTCAGCAGTTATTTTTATACCGATTGGTATAGGTATAAGAAAAAAAATTGCAGAATCTAAAATTCAAAGTGCAGAAATGGAAGCAAATAGGCTATTAGAAAACGTAAAGATAGAAGCAGAAAATTTGAAAAAAGAAGAATTAATTAAGGCCAAAGAAGAGGTATTACAAATAAAAAATGAATTAGATCAAGAGATTAAAGAAAGAAGAGGCGACATACAAGCACAAGAAAGAAGATTAATACAGAAGGAAGAAAATTTAGAAAAACGTTCAAGTGTATTTGATAGTAAAGAAAAAGAATTAGAAAGAAAATTTGCAGAAAGTGAACAAAAAAGACAAGAATTAGAAAAAATTTATGAACGAGAGACAGAAGAATTACAAAGAATTTCAGGGTTAACGACAGAGCAGGCGAAACAACAATTACTGAATGAGTTAGATAAAGAAATTACACAAGAAAAAGCTGCTAAAATTCGAGAATTGGAGGCTAAAGCCAAAGAAGATGCACAAAAAAATGCAAGAGAAATTATCAGTTTTGCTATTCAAAAATGTGCTGCAGATCATACTTCTGAAACAACAGTATCTGTTGTTTCTCTCCCTAATGATGATATGAAAGGAAGAATTATTGGTAGAGAAGGAAGAAATATAAAAACACTTGAAACTTTAACGGGAATTGATTTAATTATTGATGATACACCAGAAGCTGTTATTATTTCTGGATTTGATCCATTAAGAAGGGAAGTCGCAAGAATTGCTATTGAAAAATTGATTGATGATGGTAGAATTCATCCTGCTAAGATAGAGGAAATGGTGGAGAAAGCCAAAGAAGAAGTAGAAGCAAATATCAAAGCTGAAGGCGAAAGAGCGATGTTAGAGACTGGTGTGAATAATCTTCATCCAGATATTATTAAATTAATTGGAAAATTAAAGTATAGAACCAGTTATGGGCAAAATGTTTTAAATCATTCTATAGAAGTTTCTAATTTGGCAAGAATTATGGCAGATGAGTTAGGAATTAGTTCAAAAGTTGCAAGAAGAGCAGGTTTATTACATGATTTAGGAAAAGCACTAGATCATGATATGGAAGGAACACATGTTGAAATTGGTGTTGATATTCTTAAGAAATACAAAGAGAATGATAGTGTTATCAATGCAGTGCAAGCACATCATGGCGATGTTGAACCACTAACTTTAGAAGCTGTTTTAGTACAAGCCGCTGATGCTATTTCTGCTTCAAGACCTGGTGCTAGAAGAGAAACATTAGAAACATATATTAAGCGATTAGAAAAATTAGAAGAAATTGCTGATTCTTTTGAAGGTGTTGAAAAATCTTTTGCAATACAAGCTGGTCGTGAAGTGCGTCTTATTGTAAAACCTGATAAAGTTTCTGATAGTGATATGGTGATTATGGCTAGAGAAGTTGCTAAAAGAGTTGAAAATGAAATGGAATATCCTGGACAAATTAAAATTAATGTTATTAGAGAGTCTAGAGTTACAAATTATGCAAAATAATATAAAAAAGTTTACACTTTTTAGAAGGAAGTGTAAACTTTTTTAGCATTTCATTTAAAAAATAATAAAAAATACTTTAATCTATTGACATTACCGGATTTTGTGAATATAATACAAACAGAACTAGCGTAGGAGGTACGAAACATCAATGGCTAATGGCATATATTTTCTGAAAAACAACTATGAGAATATTTCAGATGAAAGCTTAATTGAAAAAATTCGATTGGGAGATATGAATGCGCAAAATTTTTTGTTGGAAAAATATAGTCATTTAGTCAATTTAAAAGCAAATCGTTTTTTCTTAGTTGGTGCTGATAATGATGATATTATTCAAGAGGGAATGATAGGATTATATAAAGCTATTCGTTCTTTTGATGTAAAAAAACAAAATTCATTTAAAACATTTGCTAATCTTTGTATTGAAAGACAATTAATCACAGCAATAAAATCATCTAATAGACAGAAGCATATACCACTAAATTCTTCTTTTTCTCTCAATCTTTCTGCTTATGAAGAAAATAATGATACTTCTCTTATTGAAGTTTTAGATACAAAGATGGTAGAAGATCCTTTAGATACCATTACCAAAAAAGAATATTATCAAATTATTGAAGATAAAATCGATAAAAATTTAAGTACTTTTGAAAAGCAAGTTTTAGACCGATATGTTCAAGGGGAGAGTTATGTTGATATTGCAAATAAATTGAATTCTCCGGTCAAGTCAATTGATAATGCTATTCAAAGAATAAGAAAAAAAGCAATAAAATGCTTAGAAGGAGAAGAATAATTCTGATGCCTTCTTAGCTCAGTAGGTAGAGCGCATCCATGGTAAGGATGAGGTCGCCGGTTCGATTCCGGCAGTAGGCTCCAATAACATTTCTGTTCGGACTTTTATATAGAACAGTAGATACAAAATCAATCAGAACTAAACTGGTTGTTTTTTTCTTTTGCAAAAAATCATCCTAAATTTATAATGAAAGGATGGTGTTTTATATGTATGAGTGATAGTAATTATACTAATCTAAAATATAATAAAACTGAGATGTATAACTACTTTGATAGTATATTAAAAGAAGTTGATGATGAATATAGAAATACCTTAATAAATTTTGCTAGATATCATCTTATAATGTTTGCAATGGCTAAAATTATGGAGATGGCAAAAGAAGAACAAAATCAAGGTGCACTTTATTTATTCAATTATATAAAATAGCCTTTAAGTGCTGAAGCACTTGCAGAAACTAGCTTTTTATAGTATAATAAAATTGAGTTATGCTAGATTTTTAGCATCTATCTATATACCCCCTAGTTACATTATAGGGTTGAAAGAATATAGTTTCACAAAAACAGCAAGGAATATTTAAGGAGGTAGAAATATGTTTATTGGAGTAGGAGAAAACAGCAGCACAAAATGCACAATGAAATTTGGCACACATAATGGAATATTTCATTGTGATGAGGTTCTTGCCATGGCAGCACTTATAATTGCATACGGGAATACTAAAATATATGTGGTGCGGACAAGAAACCCTGATAAGTTGAATGAACTCGATATCGTAATTGATATTGGAGGTGGAAAGTTCGATCACCATATGCCAGGTTTTAATGTATGCAGACCCACAGGCGAGAAATATGCTAGTGCGGGACTGGTATGGAGAGAGTTTGCAGAAGAAGCTATAAAGAATATTATGACCAAAGAAGGGATATCTATCAATGAGGACGAAATCAAGGCAATCAAAGAACAAATTGACAGAGAATTTATCATTCCAGTAGATATGGAAGACAATGGTGAGAAGATTAGCAACCATACATTTAGCTTTATTTCGAAATTTCTTCCGTCGTGGCTGGAAACTCCGAATTATGACGATGCTTTCAGCAGAGTCCTGGCAATTGTGGTTGATATTCTAGAAGCAATCATTAAAGATAAGATTGTACAAGTTGCTACTAAAAAAGAGCTACAAAAAAGATATGACTTCATCAATGATGGAATTTTGGAAATTCCTGCACAGACAATGCCATGGCTCGAAGATGTTGTAAGCTATAACGAAAGTCATGGATACAGAGTGAAGTTCATAATCTTTCCGTATCCTGCAGGAGGCTGGGCAGCACAAAGTGTTCCGCCATCAATCGAAAAGAAATTTGAACAGCTTGTTTCTTTTCCTAAGGAATGGGCTGGAGGCAATGAAAAAACTTTGCCTGCGATTTCTGGAATAAAGGATGCAATCTTCTGTCACAATGGATGTTTCTTTGTAAGAGCTAAAAGTAAAGATGGTATCATTAAAATGTGCAAAATTGCTATGAGCTAAATAAACAGCAATACCAATACTCATAACAGGAGAATGATGTTTCATTCTCCTGTTTACTTATAAGAGAGAAAAGTTGTAGATAACTACGACGTCCGCTCCAATTTAAGATAGCTTACGAAATATATAGGTTTTGTAAGTTTTTTCATTTTTAGAAAAGATGAATTGAAACTTGATAAAAAACTCAAAAATGTTCTCTTAGTTTTAAGAAAAGTTATTGCAAAATGTAAAATTTTATGTTACAGTAAATAAGGTTATAGATTTTCCTAAAATCTAAATAAAATAATATAGTAAGGAAAAAAATGAAGATAGGAATTGTAGGACTTCCCAATGTTGGAAAAAGTACTTTATTTAATAGTATTACAAAAGCTGGTGCAGAATGTGCCAATTATCCTTTTTGTACAATAGAGCCTAATATAGGTGTTGTTGCTGTGCCAGATGAAAGAGTAGAAAAATTAGCAGAAATTTACAAACCACAAAAAATAACACATGCAGTTGTTGAATTTGTTGATATAGCAGGACTGGTTAAAGGAGCTAGTAAAGGAGAAGGATTAGGTAATAAATTTTTGTCGCATATTCGAGAAGTAGATAGTATTATACAAGTTGTGAGATGTTTTGAAAATTCTAATATTGTTCATGTTGAAGGAAATATTAATCCAATTCGTGATATAGAAACGATAAATCTTGAATTAATTTTTGCAGATTTGGAAACAATAGATAAAAGATTAGAAAAAACAAAAAAATTATTAAAAGCAGATCAGAAATATCAATTTGAAATAGATACATTAGAAAAGGTAAAAAAAATATTAGAAGAAGGTAAATGTGCTAGAGTATTATCTTATACAGAGGAAGAAAAAGAAGTATTAAAGGAAAGTTTTCTTTTAACATTAAAACCAATATTATATGTGGCAAATATTTCAGAAGAGGAAATAGAAACGGCAGAAGAAAATGAAAATGTGCAAAAAGTTAGAGCATATGCGCAAAAGGAAGGAGCAAATGTTATTCCTTTATGTGTAAAAATAGAAGAAGAATTAAGTTGTTTAGAAAAAAAGGATAAACAAGAAATGCTAGAAGCCTTAGGATTAAAAGAATCTGGACTTGATAAATTGATAAAAGCAAGTTATCATTTATTAGGATTAATATCTTTTTTGACAGCAGGTGAACCAGAAGTAAGAGCATGGACAATTAGAAGAGGAACAAAAGCACCTGTAGCTGCTGGAAAGATTCACTCAGATATAGAAAGAGGATTTATTAAAGCAGAAATTATTGCGTTTACTGATTTTATAAAAGCAGGAGGCTCTATGACACAAGCAAAAGAAAAAGGATTGGTTCGTTCAGAAGGAAAGGACTATATCATGCAGGATGGAGACATTGCTTTGTTTAGATTTAATGTTTAATATTACAATTATGTTAAAAAATAAAAAAATACTTGCATTGAAAATAATATATTGTTATAATAATAACAGATGTTAAAGAAAGATGTTAAGTAATAGGAGATGGGTAAAATGAGAAGAAAGAAATTATTGGTTAGTTTAGTAGTAATGATAATGTTGGCATTGGTTATAGGAAATATTTATTCTTTAGCAACGGATATTACAGCAACCAGTGGAAATACTAATGCAGGTACTGTTACAATAACAGCTGGCAATAATACAAATAAAAATAACACGAATACGAACACTAATGCAAATACGAATACAAATACAAATTCAAATTCAAATTCAGAAAGCGTTTCAGGTACAGTAAATAGTGTTAATACAAGAAATACAAATAATACTAATGTAAATACAAATAAAAATAAAGAAAGTAATAATTCTTTACCATATGCGGGATCTAATAATTCTATGATATTGATAGTATTAGGTTTAGTGATATCTGCTATTTATGCTTATAAAAAAGTATCTGATTATAATGTTTAATATTTAAAATGTAATAAAAATAGGAAAAGGCACATTTTAAGGTGCCTTTTTTGTTTATTGTAGAAAAATTGTCGCTCCATTTTAAAGTGTTTTTTTTGAAATGAAATTGAAAATAAAAAGAAAAGGAAAAGTAATGAAATTGTAATAAAGTGTTGAAATTTATCGATTTTACTGATATAATATATAAAAATAAATATTATACAAAAGATGCAAATAATTTTATTATTTGTGTCTTTTTGTTTAGTTATATAGTGGAGGGAATCATGGTAAAGAGTACTATTAGTAAATCTATTTCTAGATGGTGGAATAAAAAAATGCATATAATAATAATTACGATATTATTTATTATACTAGGTGCTTTATATACGTATTATTTTGTTAAACCAGATTATGCATCCGCGACAACTTTAATGTTAAGTAAAATAAATTCTTCTGCTGTTGGTGAAACGGATCTTTCTAAAAATGTTGATGAAATAGTCCAATCAGAATTTTTAGTAAATGATAATATGATTTCTACTTATAATGAATTAATTAAAAGTAATACATGCATCCGAAAAGTAATCAGGTCCTTAGGAATTACTATGAAGGAAAATGAGTTAAAAAAAGCAGTACACATTAAAAGAGTTTCAAAAACAAATTTTATACAAATTATTGTTGCCAATGAAGATCCTATATTAGCTAGTGAAATAGCCAATGAAATGGCTAAAGTCTTTTCAGAAAAAGTACGAGAGATTTATCATATAGACGATATTTATAATATTGATTTAGCAGTACCAAGTGAAATGCCTTATAACGTACATCATATAAGAGATATATTATTATTTGGAATTGTTGGTTTTATGGTTTCATGTGGCTATATAGGGATTATTGTTAAGCTAGATACTAGAATCAAAAGTCATACAGATATAGAAACAGAAGAAGTAGGATTACAAATGTTAATGAGAATACCTATTACAAAAGAAAAAAAATATGAGGTACCTAAACAGCAATTTCTTATAGATGAAAATGGAAAAACATCTGCTACTTGTCATGCTTTTAAAACACTAAGAACAAATGTACAATTTAGTAATAGAAATGAGAAAAATCATAAAGTCATATTGATTACTAGTTGTTTTCCCTTAGAAGGAAAAAGTTATATAGCAACAAATTTATCTATTGCATTTGCTAAAGCAGGGAAAAAAGTTATGTTAATAGATGCTGATATGCGACATAATACACAGGCTCAAATATTCCAAATTGGAAATGCATTAGGTCTTTCTAATTATTTATCGAATTTAGATGATAATGGAATGGAGATTAAAGAACGTATCAATCAATTTATTCATGAGACGAGCATAAAGAATTTAAATGTCATAACAGCTGGTACACTTCCCCCTAATCCTTCGGAATTATTGAATTCAGATAAATTAAATGAATTAATAAAAGATTTATGTGTGTTTTATGATTATATTATTTTTGATGGAACACCAATCGTATCTTCGGAAGATTCATTGATTCTTACTAGAATGGTACATGAAACTATATTGGTTACATTATATAATAAAACAAAGAAAAAAGAATTATGCCAAGCCAAAGAAGATATTGAAAAGGCGGGAGGTAAAATTATTGGTGTTGTAATCAATAAAGTAACTATGCAACAGTTTAGACAACAAGACCAATATGAAAATTACGATAATTATCATTTACATACAAAAAATAGAACGCCAAAGATTCATTGTAAACGAATAAAGATAAGTATTCATAAAATAAAAGAATATATTTCTAGAAAAATTCAAAAGTATAAAAAACAAGAAACTAAGTTGTTATCATCGCCTCAGGAAGATGATACAACGATAACGCATTTAAATAAAAAACAAAAAAAGAATCAAGAAAATACTAAAGAAAATGAACAGATGATAATAGAGAGCTTTATTAGACCAGATACTGCAACAGAAAATAAACAAGTTACTCAGACTAAGGTAAATAAGAAAATACAAGAAAAAATGCAGAAATTTCAAGAAGTGAAGAATAATAAGCTACAGATAATAAAGCAAAAACAAAAGACATTAGTTGAAAAACGAGAAGAAAGAAAACAAGAAAAAGCAGCAAAAGAAGCAGAAATTTTAAAAGAAAAAGAAAAGGAACGCGTGGAGAGGGAAAAAGAAGAGAAAATATTAGCTGAAGTAAGGGAGCAAGAGAGATTAGAAAAACAAAAGGAAAAAGAAGCATTTGCCAAAAAAATAGAGGAAGAAAAAAAACAAAAGCAAGAAGAAAAAATGCAATTAGCTAAAATAAAAGAGGCACAAGCAATTGCTAGAAAAGAACGTTTAGAGAAATTAGCTAAATTAAGAGAAGAAGAAAAACAGGAAAAAGAGAGAAATCGATTAGCGGAAAAGCATAGAAGAGAAGTGTTTAAGCAAGAATTGAATATGAAAAGAATGCAAGAAAAGGAAGAAAAGCGAAGAGCAAAGGAAATGGAAAGACAAAGACAAAAAGAAGAAGAAAGAATACAAGAAGAATTACTAGAAGATAATTTATATCCAAAGACCAAATATAATAAAAGTTTATAATTTAAAATAGTAGTCAATAGTTTCTTTGTGGATGAAAAGGTATATTTTTCATAAAATATTAGATAATAAAATAAATTATAAAAAAACAGATAAACATATTGAAATTGTCAGAATATAAATATATAATATAACAAATAAAAAAAATATTATATCGATATAATTTCCTAGGGGGAGGGATTATTTGAGAAAATACTTTGGAACGGATGGTATTAGAAGAATTGCTAATACAGAGCTTACACCAGATTTGGTTTTTAGAGTAGCAAAAGCAGGGGCTTATGTATTAGCAAAACATACCAATCATGCACCTACTATTTTAATAGGAAGGGATACACGAATTTCAGGTACTTTAATCGAAAGTGCTATGACGGCAGGATTTTTAAGCTATGGAGCTAATGTAAAATCATTAGGAGTTATGCCAACTCCAGCAGTAGCATATCTTACAAGAAAAATGAATGCAGACGCTGGTGTAGTTATTTCAGCTTCTCATAATACTTATGAATTTAATGGTATTAAATATTTTAGTAATCAAGGAATGAAAATACCAGATGATATAGAAAAAGAAATAGAAGAAGTTATGGATTCTAATAAACTTTCTACATTAACAGCAGTAAATGATAAGATTGGTATTGCAGAAATGCATACCGAATACATAGAACAATATGTACAATTCTTTACAGATATTTTTAAGACAGATTTTAAAAATAGTGAAATAACGATTGGGATTGATACAGCTAATGGTGCAACATCGCAAGTAGCAGAAACGATATTTAAACGACTTGGGATTGCATATAAAGTTATTGCAAATCAGCCCAATGGTATTAATATTAATGAAAACTGTGGTTCAACATATTTAAAAAATATATCTGATTTTGTTAAAGAAAATCATTTAGATTTAGGTATTGCTTATGATGGCGATGGAGATAGGTGTTTAGCTGTTGATGAAAATGGTAATCCTATTGATGGAGATATTATTATGGCAATAATTGCCGAATGTTTA
Organism: uncultured Clostridia bacterium; assembly: GCA_947626885.1. Classification (GTDB taxonomy): domain Bacteria; phylum Bacillota; class Clostridia; order TANB77; family CAG-508; genus Scatovivens. The sequence continues at coordinate 24,232 of CANQTX010000004.1, forward strand.
AGCCAAAAAGAACAACTAAATCAAAATACATTAGTAGCAACTGTTATGAGTAACTTAGGATTAAAAAAATATGCAGAAGAAAATCAAATACAGTTTGTACAAACCAAAGTGGGTGATCGATATGTATTAGCTGAAATGTTAAATAAAGGATATAATTTAGGAGGAGAGCAATCTGGTCATATTATTTTATTAGATTATAATCCTACAGGAGATGGTATTCTTACTTCTTTAATGTTGATAAAAGCAATATTAGAAAAAAAGAAGAAAGCATCACAAGTTGCTAATATTATTCATATTTATCCTCAAGTATTACTGAATGCTAATGTAGCATCTGAGAAAAAATATGATTATGAAAAGGATAAAGAAATAGCAAAAGCAATTCAAGAGTTAGAAACAGAATTTTCTGGTAGAGGAAGAGTGCTTATTAGACCATCTGGAACAGAACCGAAAGTGAGAGTTATGATTGAAGGAGAAGATATTCATTATATTACCAAAAAAGCAAAGCAATTAGTAGCATTATTAGAGAAAAAACTAAAGTAATGGAGGAAAAGGAACAACAATGAATCAGATTGAAATGACAGAGAAAAATTGGATTACAACAAAGGCATATCAAAATGCAAGTGCAATAACTTCAGAAGGTAGTAGTAAGCGATTAGATAATTGTGTTATTGACATACCAAATGTAATTACTTTAAGAGATTATATAGCTGAGAAAGAGCGAAAAGAAAATGCTTTTCAATTAGATGGCGAAGATGTATCTTTATATGAGGATGAAAAGTTATCGAAAGTATATGTTTTACCAGTTCTTTTACCCGATGGGCAACAAGTGAAAGTGATTGTAAATCAAAAGGGGCAAGACATGGCATGTGTTTTTGAAGACGAAGAGGGAAATATAAGTACTTTCACTTTAACTCCAAGGATGAAAAAGGAAATTACGGCTGTTGGAATAGAAAGTAAAGATATTCGTGTACTAGATGCATTATATCCAGAGACATTAAATGCATTTGCAGAAGAAATTTCAAAAGATACACTAATACCTAAGACTCAAGAAAAAGCAATAGAAAAAATAAACCATAAGATGCCAGATGCTAAAGTAAATGTTCCTAATGAAGAGGTGAAACAAGAAGTAGAACAAAATGAAGAAATTCCTGAAGAAATACGAGATAAAATAGCAACCATTTGTAGTGAAAATCCAGATTGTCATATAGAAGATTTAAAACAAATTATTTATGTAAGAAACCCTAATAGTATAACAGATAAAATAGAGAATACGGGATTAAACTATGAAAGAGGAGAAGTTGTATGTTTACGTTTTAAAGGAAAAGAAATTTCTGGTAATGATAGAATCATGATGCTACAAGGGGATAGAACGATTGATAAAAGAGAATATGATGCAGATATGTCTGTTTTGATGGATAAAGAGTATCCTAAAGAGAAAATTGATAATTTGGAAGATAAAAATATGAAAATTTCTTATACAGACTTAGATAATCATACGTATATTTCAGAAATACAAAGAGAACCAAGAGATTTAACATTAATGCAAAAACAAATAATGTTAAAAGAATTAGAAACGATTAACCAAAATGAAAAAAAGATATGGAATAGTGATTTACCAATAGAAGATAAAGCAAGAGAAATGATAAAAATTAATAATAAAAGAATAGAAGTGTTTAAAAAATATGGCATTAGTGTACCTAATATAGAATTAGAGATAAAAGCAGATAATGACATATCAAAAAAGGTATTAGAGGATAATAAAAATGTAGATGATGATGCAGATGGAAGAGACCCAAGAGATCCAATAGAAATATTAAATCACCGGTAGAGAAGAAAAGAGATTCTAAAAATACAAAAGTGTTTATAACATAATATATGATAATAAAAAATGAATATAAAAAACAAAGGAGGAAAAAAGATGAGTTTTTTATTAAATACAGCCAATCCCATAATTGTATTATTATATACAATTATAGCAGTGTGTTTGATAATACTAGGAAAAAAATTTGAAGTATCAATATTACCAGGGGCACTTGTTATATTCAGTATTATATTGTTAATTAGCCATTCTTTACAATTAGAGGGGGCAACTGAATCTGTAATGATTTCGCAATCTTATATTTGTTTATCATTTGATTTTATATTATTACTATTAAGTTTTTTAGCTTACCTTTGGATTGATAATATTGTTTCTAAGAAGAAAAACAAGAAAAGTTATGATGATGGATTGTCTTGGTTTTGGGACAAAATTTAAAATACTTTAGGAGTAGAAAATGGGTAAACAAAATATTTTAATAGGTGGTGCATGGCCATATGCTAATAGTTCTTTGCATTTAGGTCATATTGCTGGCTTAATTTCAGGAGATATGCTTGCAAGATATCATAGATTAAAGGGAGACAATGTATTGTATGTGTCTGGTTCTGATTGCCATGGCACACCTATTACAGAAAGAGCAAAAAAAGAAGGAGTTTCTCCAAAAGAAATTGCAAGCAAATATGATGATGAATTTCGTAGAATGTTTGAAGGATATCAATTTTCTTATGATTTATATTCTAGAACGTTTGATACGTATCATAAAGATAAAGTAAAAATATTATTTAGAAAATTATATGATAATGGTTATATATATGAAAAAGTAGAACCACAACCTTTTTGCGAAAACTGTCATCAATTTTTGTCAGATAGAGAAATTTTATTAACCTGTCCAGAATGTGGAGCAGAAACAAAAGGGGATCAATGTGATAATTGTTTACATGTGCCACTAGCAGAGGAATTGAAAGCAGGAAGCTGTATAACATGTGGCTCTAAAATTATAGAGAAGGAAAATAAAGTATTATATTTAGCCCTTTCTAAATTTCAAAAAGCTATTGAAGAACAAACTGAAAAAGTAAAGTCGCATTGGAGGATTAATGCCCAAAACGAAACTATTAAGTATTTAAAACAAGGTCTTTTAGATAGGGCGGTTACTAGAGACTTAACATGGGGAATCGATATTCCAGTAGATGGTTATGAAGATAAAAAAATGTATGTTTGGATAGATGCTGTTTTAGGATATTTAACCGATACAATGAAACTTTGTGAGAATAGAACAGATTGTACTTGGGAAGATTTTTGGAAAGAAGGACATCATAATAAAATTTATATGTGTCATGGTAAAGATAATATTATGTTTCATAGTATTATTTTAAATGCATTATTATTAGGACAAGAAGAAAATTATCATTTAGTAGATACCATTGTTTCAGCAGAATATTTGAACTTTAATGATCAAAAATTTTCTAAGAGTAAGGGAATTGGTATAACAGCTTTGGAAGCATTAGAACAATATGAATCAGATTCATTAAGATATCATTTATTAGCAAACGGACCAGAAAAAAAAGATACAAACTTTACCATAGAGGACTTTGAAAATACGCATAATGGAGAAATTCTTAATAAATTTGGAAATTTAGTGAATCGAACATTAAGATTTAAAGGGTTGGAAAAAATTCCAGAAGGAATATTAGATGAGACAATAAAACAGGAAATAGAAAAAACCTATCAGGAAGTGGGAAGATTAATAGAAGCATTAGAATTTAGAGAAGCAATTAAAAAAATGATGAATCTTGTTGAAATAACAAATAAATTTTATGATGAAAAAGAACCTTGGATAGCTAAAAAAGATAATATTAAACAATTTAATAATACCATTTATACATGTAGTGTTGTTATAGCGAATTTGTCTAATTTATTTGAAATTGTTATGCCAACAGCATGTCAAAAAATTAGAAATTATTTACATCTTGAAAAACCTACTTGGCATATGGTAACTGTACAGCCAGGTTTAGCATTAGAAAATATTAAACCATTATTTAAAAGAATTGAAAAAAAATAATATGATGGCCAATGAAAATTCATCTCTATAAATACCAAAAATTAGAAAGTAAAGGGATAAGATATGGGAAAAATATTTGTAATTGAAGGAACTGATGGAAGTGGAAAACAAACACAATTCAATATGTTAAAAGAGCGATTGACACTAGAAAAAATTAATCACAAAACAGTAAGCTTTCCTAATTATGATAGTCCATCTTCTTCACTTGTCAAAATGTATTTATCTGGTGAATTTGGTGAAAATGCAAAAGATATTAGTCCATATATTGCATCAACATTCTATGCAGTAGACCGATATGCCACTTTTCAAAAAGGATTTCAAGAGTATTATCAAAAGGGCGGTATTATTTTAGCAGATCGTTATACAACAGCTAATATGGTTCATCAAATGGGAAAAATAAAAGATGAAGAAGAAAGAAAAAAATTCTTAAATTGGTTATTTGATTTAGAATTTCATATATATGGCCTTCCTATTCCAACAAAGGTTTTCTTTTTAAATATGCCGCCTAAAAATGCGCAAGCATTAATGAAAAAACGTGAAAATAAGTTTACGCATGCATTAGCAAAAGATATTCACGAAAGAGATAAAAAACATTTAGAAGATGCATATAATGCTGCTTGTAGTCTTGTAAATCAATATAATTGGTATGAAGTAAAATGCACAAGAGAAGATAATATTCGAACAAGAGAAGATATTCATGAAGAAATTTATCAAGCAGTATTAGAAGAAATACAAAAGAATTAAATCTATGAGGTAGTGTATGAGAGGAAAAATTGTCAATTTATGTATAGGATTTACTAATATTTTATGGGGAATATTAATCATACTATTTACTATCTTTGTACCCCAAGATAAAACTCTGTTAACTGTTCAAGAAAGTTATGTTGTAAAGAATATATTAATTGCCATTTATATCACACTTGTAGCAATTGTTTTGATTGATGTAATACAGTATTATAATCATAGAAGAGATACGATTTTCAATACGGGATATTTATTTGGTATTTTCGCATTAAGTTTTATATTCATTAAAGAACCTATTATTGCTTCTTTTAGTATTATTTCAGGAGCTATTGTTATCTATAAAAGTTTAAAGGAAAATTTAGTAGAAATTGATAGTACTTTCGGAATTTCTATTGCTGTTGTTTTAATATTTGCTATATTTGTGATTTCTATTTTTTCGTTATCTTATCGTTACATAGGTAATAAAATCAAGAATAAAGAAAATCAAGATGAATTAGCTTATACGCAAGATTATTTTAAGTATATCACAGAATTGGGAATAGATGATGTTTATATTAATGTAAAAAAAGATGGAAAGTTTGGTTATATCAATCAAAATGGTGATGTAGTAATAGATTATCAATATGATTATGCTAGCCCATTTGTAAAAATTAATATGTATAACAAGCATTTTGAAATTGCTTTAGTATGTCAAAAAGGAAGTACTTATGTTATTTTGAAGAATCAAAGACCGGTATTATCTTATAGAACAGAATCTTCAGATGAAAATTATGGAGCAAAATTAGAAGAGTTGCAACACATTTATACAAATGTGTTGGCACAAGAAGGTGATATGCAATATGAGATTGAAAATATAACAAGTCATATGAATAAAGCACCTGTTTATCCAGAACTGTCAACAGAATATACATTTCGCTATGATTATAATGAAGAATATGATGTAATTATTACACAGTCGAATTTAGGATTAGGAGATAAATATGAATTAGCTAAAAAAGATGATACATCCATTAGAATTCCATTAGATACGACAAAACTGGCATATGATAAAGACTATTTATATTTATACAGCAATGGATCAATACCATTTTACGAAATTTCTAAACTATACCAGGGATGGTTTACCAGTTATGGGAAAAAAAATGAAATGCAGGGAAGAGCAGAAATTTTAGAATTTATTGAAGATAAAATACTCATTAAAAATTTTAATGACAAAACCATATATTTTATCAATAATGTAGGTGATATTTTATCAGAAAAATATAAAGATATTTATATCTGCAATTCTCAAAAATATATAGTACAAACAAATGAAAATAAATACAAAGTTATTAATCAGGATTTCAATAAGATATTTGAAACAGAGTATGATGTTATAAATCCACGCTTGATTTCTCAAAATTTGTATTTAGTTATGGATACATCTGAAAGATTATCATCTAATGATTATCACTATGCTACTATGAAATGGAATTTAATTAATGAAAATGGCAATGTCCTTTTAGATAATATAGAACAAATATATGATCAATATTATGAATTAAAGTCTAATAATGACCAAGATTATCAAACATTTTTGGATAAGTTGCAAGATATAGAATATCATTTTGTTGGAGATCAATTTTATACCAGTTACAAATAATTAACATCTTAAAAATTAAAAAATTGCAGAAAATAATGATAGAGCAAAAATCTTGCTCATAAATGTACAAAAATGGAGGATAATATTATGTCAGAAAATAGTAGTCATCAAAAAATACGATGTACAGTTGAAAGTTGTGCCTTTAATAACTGTGATGCAAGAATGTGTGAGCTACACCAAATAGAAGTGAATGCTTGTCCTGGATGTTCCAGTGGAAAAGCTGAAGATGAATCAATGTGTGGCAGTTATAAGTGCAAATGTTAAGTGATAAAATAGCGATATATCTCTTAATGAGATGTATCGCTATTTTTAAAGAAAATCTTGACATATATTCTTTAAAACTATAAAATAGGAAATGAAAGAAAGTTTATATATTTTTTAGATAATAAGGAGGAATTGAATTATGCCACTTGTAACAACGAAAGAAATGTTTGAAAAATCAATGAAAGAGCATTTTGCCATAGGTGCTTTTAATATTAATAATATGGAATTTATACAAGCAATAACAGATGCAGCGGAAGAGGCAAAATCACCTGTCATTTTGCAAGTTTCTTCAAGTGCTATAAAATATGCTAGAATGAAATATTTAGTGAAGATGGTAGAAGCTGCTGTGGAAACAACAACGATTCCTATAGCACTTCATTTAGATCATGGACCAGATTTTGAAACATGTAAAATGTGTATTGATAATGGTTTTACTTCTGTCATGATTGATGGGTCAAAGTATAATTTTGAAGAAAATGTAGCACTTACGAAGCAAGTTGTAGATTATGCCCATGAAAGAGGTGTTGTGGTAGAAGCAGAAATTGGAAAATTAGCAGGCGTAGAAGATGATGTAAATGTTGCGGATGCTGATGCAAGATATACGGATCCAGAGCAAGCTTATGAATTTGTTGAAAAAACAGGATGTGATTCTTTAGCTATAGCAATAGGAACAAGTCATGGAGCATATAAGTTTAAAGGAGATGCCAAATTAAGATTTGACATTTTGCAAAAAATAAAAGAAAAATTACCTAATACCCCGATTGTGTTACATGGAGCTTCTTCTGTTGTACCAGAACTTGTAGAAATATGTAACCATAATGGAGGCGATATTCCAGGAGCAAAAGGGTGTCCTGATGAGATGTTAAAGCAAGCTGGAGAAAGTGGTGTTTCTAAGATTAATGTGGATACAGATTTAAGATTAGCTATGACGGCACAAATTAGAAAAGTGTTTTATGAGGAACCTTCCATATTTGATCCAAGAAAATATTTAGGTGCTGCTAGAGATGAAATTAAAAAGACAGTATTACACAAAATGAATGAAGTTTTTGGCTCAGCACACAAAGCTTAATGGATATATAAAAAAGTATTGTATATATTTATACAATACTTTTTTAACAAATTATGAATGGTATTGTTTTAAGAGAAAGAATTATATTGCTTTAAAGCACGTTTTATTTTCATATCTGCATCTTTTTTGGCTAAATCTTCACGTTTATCGTATAATTTTTTACCTTTACCAATACCAATTTGCACTTTTATTTTATTGCCTTTCACATAAAGACTTATAGGGACTAAAGAAACTTTTTTTTGCTGTATAATACCGTAGAGTTTATCAATTTCACGTTTATGCAGTAGCAGTTTTCTAGTACGGAGAGGATCTTTATTGTAAATATTTCCAAATGTATAAGGACTAATGTGCATTCCATAAATGAAGACCTCACCATTTTTAATATTTACATAACTATCTTTCAAATTAACTTTTCCATTACGAATAGATTTAATTTCTGTACCACTTAAAACAATACCAGCCTCAATAGTGTCTTCAATAGAGTAATTATGATAGGCAGTTGGATTTTTAGCAAATTGTTTTTCCATATATTCCTCAAAATATTTATATTTAGATTTTTAGAAGAAAATCTATAAACACCATTTATAATTTTCATTTTCTGTAAGCAATGATGTCATCTTTTTTACTATACCATATATGGTAGAGAAAATCAAATAGAATTATTTTAAAAATATATTGAAAAATATAAAAAGGTATGTTACATTGAAGACATAAAATTTGAAAATAATGATGCAATGTTATAAAATCATTATCGAAACAGAAATACAAAGAAGGAGAAGAATTATGCTAGAGATAAATAATCTTACAAAAATATTTGGCAAAAACATTGCTCTAAATCATGTATCTTTTATTGTAGAACAAGGAAAAATATTTGGTTTAGTTGGTAGAAATGGTGCTGGAAAGTCTACGACTTTTAGAATTATTTTGAAAATTATTGAGCAAACAGAGGGAAATATTTTGTATAATGGGAAAGAGATTACTCCAAGAGTATTAGATAAAATAGGTTATTTACCAGAAGAAGGTAGTTTAATTGCAAATTATACTGTTTTAGAGCTTTGTGAATACTATGGCTCTTTAAAATTGATGCACTTAGAAGAAATAAGGAAAAATGTAATTTTTTGGTTAGAAAAATTTCATATATTAGAATATATGAATAAAAAAATCAAGGATTTATCAAAAGGAAATAGGCAAAAAATCCAATTTATTATTTCTGTGTTACATAATCCGGAATTACTAATTTTAGATGAACCATTTTCAGGGTTAGATCCTATTAGTACAGAAGAAATAAAAAAAGCAATTTTAGAATTAAAAGAAGAAAATAAAACAATCATTTTCTCTTCGCATAGCATGGAACATGTTGAATCATTATGTGAAAATATTGTTATGTTAGATAAAGGAAATGTTGTCTTAGAAGGAAATTTAGAAAAAATACTTCATTCTTATGTCATAAATGGAAAAACGAATCATCGATTGAATGATATTTTTATAGATAAAGTAGGGAGAGAAGAAAATGTGTATTAAAAAAGTAAAAGAAATGGTTAAATTTTCTGTGAGTAAAAATCTGCAAAATCGATGGTTTATTTTTTTAAATATAATTATATTGGTAATTATGATTATAACCACGAATATAGAAAATATTAAGAATTTTTTAGAGAGCAGAAATATTCAATTATTTCATGATGCTATAACAATTGAAATAATTGATAAAGAAAATATAGCAGTTGATGCTTTTTTAAAACATTTTGCTAATCGAGAAAAAATTACTATTCAGGAAATAGCAGAAAATAATTATACAGAAGAAACAATACCAGATACTACAATTGTTGTTGAAATAACAACTTCACCAGAAGAGATTATAAAAACGGTAATAACTTCTAAAGAGGGAATAGATGGAAATGTCTATAATGAAATAGTTAATGTATTATATGAAATCAGAAATAGTATTTTTTCACAGGAAAATGAAATAGCATTGTCAAAATTACAACTGTTAAGTCAAGAACCGAAAGTAGAAAGAATTATGTTAGGGGTGCAAGCAGATAATTATGCTACAAAAGAAATCATTAAACAAGTAAGCACTATGTTGACTTATGTTGTTTCCATTCTTATTTTTTCAAAAATTGCTAATGAAATTGCGCAAGAAAAAGTATCAAAATCAATAGAATATATTTTAACAAGTGTTTCAGAGAAGGACTATTTATTAGCCAAAATAATTAGTGTAATTGTTCTCGTATTATTGCAAGCAATCTACTTTATTTTATATTATTTTATAGGAAATCTTTTAAATAATATTATTCACTTTGGTACGAATCATGTTACTGGTGAAACTTTTAATATGTTGGCGATGATGCAGAATATTGATAAAGAAATTATTATATATATAATAACAGTGTTTGTTTATGGAATATTTACTTTAGTATTAATGAGCATCATACAAGCTGCTATTTCATCTAAAACAACCACTATGTCTGAAGCTGGAAATACCATTTTATTATTAACAACGATTACTGTCATTGCTTATTTATTAACATTAGGATGGATTACACCATATACGAATATGACACCTATTGTTTATGTTATTTCGTGTATACCACTATTATCTAATTATTTTATACCAGCTATTATGATTATTGGACAGGCAACGCCTTTACAGATTATTATATCATTTGTTTTATTAATTTTATCTATTCCTATAGCATTTCGTATATGTGCAAAAATATTTAAGAATGGTGTTCTAGATTATCAATCAAAGATAAAACAGAGAGGTATAAAGCATAAAAAAGAAAGAAATGTCAAAGAAGAACAAGAACATAAATTACTTATCAATCGATATAAGCAATACGCCTTTGTTATTGGAATGGCTTTTATATTATGGGCAATTGTTCAAATAGTAGGACAAGTGTTAGTAGGAACATTTTTGGTTCCTTTATTAGGAGATATGTTGAATAGTAATCAATTGGTGCTATTATTAACACTAGTTATTTCTATAATAAGTTTAATGATATCTTATAGTTTTATACAGCTATATACAACACAGGAAGATAAGCTTATGAAAAGTTGCATGCCTATTAAAGAAAAAATACATGTAATGTTTATAGGTATATTTTGTTTGGAAATCGTACAACTAATTTTACCTCATATTTATCAATGGTTTGGCATAAATCATACAATAAGTGATGTTCTTTCTGTACAGATTGATGGAGAAATTTTGACGAATATATTATTATTTATTACATTAGCAGTAGTACCAGCAATTTTTGAAGAGTTATTATTTAGAAAAGCAATAATTAATTTTTCACAAAAAATAGGAACAGGATTTTCCATTCTTTTTTCAGCATTCTTATTTGCTTTAGTGCATATGAACTTTGAACAAGGAATATTTGCATTTTTAATAGGAATGATTTTTGCTATGATTTATTTTTATACGAAAGATATTAAGATTACTATGGGTTTGCACTTTTTAAATAATGGATATGCTGTATTGATGTTAATAGGCGCAGAAAACCAATACGTTTTAAATTTTTTGAGTATATTAGCAATATTAAGTGGTTTGATAGGAGCTATTTTTCTATGGAGAGCTATCTTAATGAATAAAGGTAAAGAAATGATACAATCTATAAAAACTCCAAAATCCATGTTGAGAAACTGTCGTTATTTATTTTTAGATTATACTTTTATAGTGTCTATAGTATTTATGGGACTAGTGTTTTTTATGACAGAAAATTTATTTTAAAACATATAATTGGGGACAAGAATTTTATGAAAAACTGTAAAATTGGTAATTATGTGTTTAAGCTATCAAAATAATATTGAAATAATTCATAAAATGCAGTATAATAAGAAAAAATAATTTTAAAGGAGTTAAAATCATAATGTCACAAATGATTGTATTAATTATATTAATTGCTTGCAATGCTTTTTTTGCTGCTACAGAAATAGCTTTTATATCGTTAAATGATACCAAAATAGAAGTATTAGCAAAAGAGGGTGATAAAAAAGCTAAGAAAATCAAAAATATGTTAAGAGATCCAAGTAAATTTTTAGCGACCATTCAAATAGGAATTACACTTGCTGGATTTTTATCGAGTGCTTTTGCCTCAGAGGCATTTGCAAGAAAACTAGCGCCATTATTAAACCAATTGATACCGGTAATTAGTATATCTGTATGGACGACTATTTCGATAATACTTATTACTATAGTGTTGTCTTATTTTACATTAATTTTTGGAGAATTGGTACCCAAAAGAATTGCTATGAAAAATTATGAAAAAATAGCTTTTGCGACAGTGGGAATTATACGAGCTATTTCTATTATGACAGCACCTTTTGTTAAATTATTAACTTTTTCAACCAATGTTGTTTCTAAATGGTTTGGCGTATCTGAAAATGATGAAGAAACCGTGACAGAAGAAGAAATTAGAATGATGGTTGATGTGGGAGAAGAAAAAGGTACAATTGATAAAGAAGCAAAAGAAATGATTAATAATGTATTTGAGTTTAATGATAAAACTGTATCAGAAATTATGGTACCTAGAAAAGAAATTTTTGCATTAGATATGAATACTCCTATTTACAAAGTGATTGAAGAAATAACTGAAGATTTTCGATATAGCCGAATTCCCGTTTATGATGAGACGATAGATGAAATTAAAGGAATTGTATATGTTAAAGATATATTGGTATCTACGAAAAATAAAAATGTAAAAATAAAGAATTTAAAAAAGGAAGCATACTTTGTTCCAGAAACAAAGCCAGTAAATGAATTATTTGAAGAATTAAGAAAAAATAGAAAGCAAATTGCTATAGTTGTAGACGAATATGGTGGAACTGCAGGTATTGTTACAATGGAAGATATATTAGAAGAAATTGTAGGAGAAATTTTTGATGAATATGATGTGGTTACTAAAAGTTATGAAAAAATAGATGAAAACACATTTATGCTTAATGGTAGTATTTCTATCTATGATGTTGAAAAGTTATTAGATACAGAAATACCAGAGGGAGATTATGATACGATTTCTGGATATTTAATAGAGGAATTGGGAAGAATTCCAAAAGAACAAGAAAAACCAATTATAGAGACTAAAAGTGTCACATATAAAATAGAAAAAGTAAAAGATAAAAGAGTGGTACGAATTAAAGCTTGTAAAAATGAGAATTTAGAAATAGATGAGTCAGAAGACATAGAATAAAATGGAATAATCCATGTAAAAAAAAACGGTAAATGCATTTTTAAAATATAAAATCATATTTTAGAATGCATTTTTTCTATAGTAATATAGAAATAGTTAAGTTTTGACATTTTTATTAAAAATAAAAATACTGACTAGACAAAAGAAGAAAATAGATATATATAAATTTTGTATGTATAAATTTTAAATAATCATAAGAAGAAAGGAGTTATGTTAGTAAATTATCTAACACAAATAGAATATATGAAAAATGATAGAATGAGGAATGTTATTAAATTTTTATTAAAAAATATTGTTACGATAGAAAGAGATATGAATCAATTGGCAGAATATTGTAATCAAAATGAATCGTTATTTAATATACATGTAGAAACAAAAGATATTATATCTTTTGTCAAATTTAGTGAAGTATTAGAATTAACAGATGATAAATATTGTGAAAAGATGTATACAGAATTTTCTAACTTATGGATAGAAGAGCAGTTAGACAATGCTATAGATATATTTATAGATAAATATATCTATAGATGAAAATATTATTTGGATTATGATTAATTATTAGTAGAAGTGTAATGAGAGGAAATATCTTCTTGCATATCTTTTATTAAGTGAAGTGTGCCTTTTTGGATATAAGCAAGTAAATCTTCATCACTGCACTTTGTTCTTAAGGAATTTTTTTTCAAGGTTTGAATAATCTTATTAATATCTTCATAAGAAAATTGTTTTAACCAAAGCAAGGCCTTTTTTTTAGAAGGAAATTGATTATAAATAGCAGGATATTTATCAATTAATTGTTTACATTCTTCCCATGAATGAACGATAATAGTATTTTTATGATTTAAAATACGTATAGCAAAATAACTTTTTTTCATATGCATACATTCCTTTCAATAATTCTATACTATTAGTATAATGGTTATACAGCCAATAGTCAATAAGCCATATAAAAACATATAATTTAATTAAAATTATATAAGGTGGTAGTATATGGAGCAATATTTAAAAGAAAATATGGAGAATGGATATTATTTATTTAAGTTAAAAAATGTTTTAAAGCATAAAAATATTAGTATCAATCAATTAATGAGAGATACAAATACAGATTTTAAAGTAATACAAAGACTAATGGAGGGCAAATTAGTAAAGATAGATATTATTGTTTTGGCAAGATTTTGTGACTATTTAAATTGTGGAATTCAGGATTTAATAGAATATGTGCCAAACGCGAATAAAAATTAAGTTCGTGTAAAATTTTTATATAATGTAATACCTAATGTCATGTTAATCATATACTATAAATAGGTGGGTGATAAAGATGAGATGGATTAAGACATTATACGAGGATGCAATAAATATAAAAGAAAAAGATCCAGCTGCAAGAAATATCTTAGAAGTAATCATTCTATATCAGGGATTTCATAGTTTAGTTTTTCATAGAATCTCACACTATTTATATCAAAAAAAAGCTTTTTTTCTAGCAAGATTTATATCACAATTTGCCAGATTTTTTACTGGAATAGAAATTCATCCAGGTGCTAAAATTGGAAAAAGATTATTTATAGATCATGGTATGGGAATTGTTATAGGAGAAACGGCAGAAATAGGAGATGATTGTATTATATATCATCAAGTTACTTTAGGAGGGACAGGAAAAGATAAGATAAAAAGACATCCTACAATAGGAAATCATGTGCTGATAGGAGCAGGAGCGAAAGTGCTGGGCGCTATTCATATTGGAGATAATGTTAAGATAGGAGCAGGGGCAATTGTTTTGAAAGATATTGAAGATAATGTAACGGTTGTTGGAAATCCGGCTGAAAAAAAATAAATTTCTATAAAAATTAAAAAACAGGTATCTTTTTTTAAAATTATATGATAGAATAAGACATATTAAAAAGAGAATGAGTAAATAGTATCTATTTTTCATTTTAAGAGGAGGTCTTATTTATGGAATTAAAAAAGTGTGCACGCTGTGGTAAATTTTATGCGTCCGAAGTGGAAGTATGTCATGAATGTGAAAGAAAAGACAATGCAGATATCATGAAACTAAAAGGATTTTTGGCGGGAGGATATTCTAAAGGAATATCAAAAATGGAGATATCTGCTTCAACTGGTATTAGTGCCAGAAATTTAAATCGATATTTAGGTTATGAAGAATTTAGTGGCGTATATATTCCAGAAAATTCTGAAATGGTAAATGGTACAAGCAACTCAAAAAATGATGAAGGAACAATAAATGTATAAAAATAGGAGGAATCATGACAGATATTATACAGGAATTAGAAGAAAGAGGATATATAGAACAATTAACGCATAAAGAAGAAATGAAGGCATTATTTCAAAAAGAAAGTGTTAGTTTTTATATAGGAATTGATCCAACAGCAAATAGTATGCATATTGGTCATTTTGTTGCATTAATGGTAGCATCTCGTTTGCAAAAAGCAGGTCATAAACCAATTATATTAATGGGTGGAGGAACTGCGACTATTGGAGATCCATCTGGTAGAACTGATATGAGAAAAATGTTAACAAGACAAGAATTAGATGCCAATGTTGAGGCAATAAAAAAACAAGCAGAAAGGTTTGTGTCTTTTGAAGGAGAAAATGCAGCTACGATTGTTAATAACGCGGATTGGCTATTGGATTTAAATTATATTTCATTTATGCAGGAAATTGGCAGTAAATTTACTATTAGTAAAATGATAGCACAGGAATGCTATAAAACAAGATTGGAAACAGGGCTTACTTTTTTCGAAATGGGATATTTATTACTTCAAAGCTATGATTTTTTATATTTACATGATCATTATCATTGCAAAGTGCAAATTGGTGGCAATGATCAATGGTCAAATATTATTGGTGGTGTAGAACTGATTAGGAAAATTGGTTCACAAGATGCTTATGGGTTAACATTTAAGCTTTTAACAACAGCAGATGGAAAAAAAATGGGAAAGACTGCTAAAGGTGCTCTATGGTTAAATCCAGAAAAAACATCTCCTTATGAATTTTATCAGTATTGGAGAAATATGGGAGACACGGAAGTCAAAAAAGTGCTAAGTCTTTTAACTTTTTTACCAATGGAAGAAGTAAATCGACTTGCTTCGCTAAAAGATGAAAAAATAAATGAGGCGAAAAAAATAGCAGCATTTGAAATTACAAAATTAATTCATGGGGAAGAAGAGGCAATAAAAGCAGAAGCAACTGCAAAAGCTTTATTTGAAAACAGTGGTAATTTAGAAAATATACCTACAACGAAAATAGAAAATAAGAATATATCTATTTTGGAGGCAATGTTGAAAACAGGAATAGCACCTTCTAAAGGACAGGCTAAAACTTTAATCATACAAGGTGGTATTACTTTAAATGAGAAAAAAATAACAGATATTTCTTATCAATTAGACGATGAGGATTTTAAAGATGGATATGCTATCTTAAAAAAAGGAAAGAAAGTGTTTCACAAATTAGAAATAAGAAATTGATAAGTAAACCAGTAATAAAAGTTAAGGAAAAAATATGAAAGAAAAGAATCGTATATTGCTATTGGTAGCAGCAATAACCATATTTATTGCTGTATTACCGCTATTACAAGAAAATTTAGTAGTAGGAGACGACTATGAATATCATTTAGCAAGAATTGAAAGTATTAAAGATACATTAAAAGCAAGAATTTTTCCTGTAAAAATTCATACACAGATGGGACCTTTTTATGGATATGGCAGTGGACTATTTTATCCTAATTTATTTTTGTATATACCGGCTTTATTGGAATTATTAGGAATGAATTTAGTATTGTCATATAAAGTTTTTATAGGTATTATGTTAATACTTTTATTTTTCTTATCTTATATTTCTATTAAACATATTACTGAAGATGAAAAAAGTGCTCTTATTGGAACGATTTTAGTTGTGTTATCTAAAACCGTTATCTTGAATTTATATCATCGATTTGCTTTGGGTGAATTTTTAGGTTTTATTTTTATACCTCTTGTTATAGCAGGAATATATGATTTTATATATAAAGATTTTAAAAATCCACTCTTTTTAGGAATAGGCTTTTTCGGTTTAATTCATACACATCTAATTTCTACAGTTATTTGTTTAATTTTTTGCATTTTATATTGTATCATACATATAAAAACATTCATAAAACATAGAAAAAATATTCTCAAATTATTGTTTGTTGCCTTGTTAACAATAATGGCTTCTATTAGCTTTTGGTTGCCTATGTTGGAGCAGTTTACCATTCAAGAATATCGTTTTTCAGAACCATGGGTACATATTACTTCTAATGTTTTTAGACTTATAGATGCTTTAGGCAATAGCAGGTATGGTCTAGGTTTTTCTATTTCATTATGTATTCCCTTATGCGTATTTGCCATATTTGATAGAAATGTAAAAAAAGAAGGAAAAGAATTTGCTTTATGGGGTATATTGATTTTATTTATACAAACCAATCATACTTTTTGGGAGAAGACGCAGAATATTACAGATATTTTTCAATTTAAATGGAGATTAATTGGTATCACTACTATTTTATTTTCAATTGCTATATCTGATTATATAAAAGATATACTACAAAGGTACAAAATAAAATTTCAACCCATACTGATTCTGACTATTATTATAACTTCTTATTTTTCTATTGAATTTATGAATTACGATAATAAAATGGAAAATACGAAAACATTAGAAGAATTAACGGCTAATAATTTTGTGTATGGAACCCCCAATGCTTTAGGAGGAGGAAAAGAATATCTACCAATCGAAACAGATCCTACATCATTAATATATCCTAAAATTGCTTTTTCATCTGTACCCAATAAACAAATTCCTGTTACAAAGAGTATTTTAAGTTGCACATTTCAGGTAGATGCGGAAGATCGATATTGTGATGTACCGTTTATCTATTATAAAGGGTATGTTGCTAATATCATGTTGGAAGATGGGGAAATAAAACAACTGACAGTACAGAAATCAGACAATCGGATTAGTAAGAATTCTTTTACCTGAGGGAGAAACAGGAACGGTTTCTGTATGGTATAACGGAACCAAAATTCAAAAAATTAGTTATTTGATAACAGCTATTACAATAATTAGTCTAGTAATAGTAGGAATCTTTCGAATAATAAAAATGCCTTTTTTTAAAAAATATATACATAAAAAACCATTCAATGTTAAGAATCGTATGTTTAAATAAGGATTGAGGGTAAAAATGCAAAAATATTTTCAAAAAATAAAATGGAATACCGTTATTTTTGTTCTTATTATCTCTATCGCATGTTTTGTGCGAATTTATAAAATAGAGGAAATTCCCGCAGGTATACATGTTGATGAAGCAGGCATGGCTTATGATGCATTTTGTATATCTATTTTTGGTGTAGATAGAGCATTAAATCATCTTCCTGTGTATTTTATTAATTTTGGTGGAGGGCAAAGTGCTTTATATACATATATAACTAGTATTTTTATAAAACTACTGGGATATAGTGTTACCACAATTAGATTGCCAGCATTTTTTTGCAATATGATTGCTATAGTAATTGCTTATGATATGGTAAGAAAATATATTGGTGAGAAGTCAGCGTTAACTGTTGTGACACTACTTTCTATTAATCCATGGAATATTATGGCATCCAGATGGGGATTAGATTGTAATTTAATGGCACCTTTTTGCATAATAGCCATATATTTGCTTATTAAAGCAAATGCTTGGTACGATTATTTGTTAGCAGGCATATCATTTGGCATTATTTTATATACTTATGCATTATCTTATATCATCATTCCTGTGTTTTTACTACTAACATTTTGTTATATGTTGTATACAAAAAACATACATGTCAAACAAATCATATGGTTAAGTATACCTTTGGTGATATTTGCGATGCCTTTAATATTAATGATAGTAATCAATAATAATATTATTCCAGAAATAAAAAGCTTTATTACGATTCCACAATTGCCCAATTATCGAGGAACAGAAATTTCTTTTCATTATATTAAAGAAAATATTTCCTTCTTTAAAACAATATTTACGCATGATGATTTTATATATAATGCTATTCCTCAGTTTGGTACAATGTATCCTTTTGCAATAGTATTGTCTGTTATAGGGATAATAATAGAATTGGTACGATTTATAAAAAATATAAAAGAGAAGAAATTTGAAATACATGGTGTCATATTTTTGCTTTTTTTAAGTGTGGTATGTTGTATGATGATAATTAAAGGACCCAATATCAATAAAGCAAATGCGATATTTTTTCCATTAATCTTTTTTACCTATATTACAATAAGATGGATATATCAAAAATGGAAAATAATTTTTATTTTAATAGTTATGGCATATAGTATAAGTTTTGTGCAATTTGAAACATATTATTTGAAAGAATATAAAAAAATGTATCAGCCATATTTTGAGCAGGATTTAATTACAGCAATACAGCAAGTGAATGGAAGAGCAGAATTGAAAGAAAGAAAAGTATGTATTTGGACGCTATCATCAGAGCCATATATTTATACCTTATATACCAATCCCATTTCGCCTTATGAATTTAACCAAACAAGAACAGAAAATAATGATTATGATAGATTTGTTTTTCAGAAAACCGATATTGATGATACAATGGTTTATATTATAAAAGATAATGCTGATTTGGTATGGGAATTATCACAATATCATAATTTTTGTGTAGAACAGATAGGAAACTATGTTCTATTATACAAATAAGTATATGGCGTGAGTCGATAAAGGAAGATGCCAATAAAAAATACTTAAGTTTGGAATCTTCCTTTGGTAAAATTTTTGCCTTCAAAATATTGCTTATTTCTTGCAGTTTTAAGAATATTTTGAATATCTTCTAGAGATTCTTCTAAAATATCAATGCGAATAGCACTCACAGATGTATTTTTAAAAGGAATAGAAGTAATTTTACTATTATAAATTGTAGTAATTGTAGAAGTATGATCAATATATACAGGAAAATCATAATACATTCTATCTCTTAAATATAAATTATTTGAAGATAAACATTGCTTGTCACATTCTTTATAACAATGATTACTTTTTCCTAAATAACAATAGCGATTTGTCATTACAGGTGTTCTACCATAAACAATAAGTTCTGCTGGCAAGGAAGCATGCTCTACTAATTTTTTTATTTCCGGACCAGAAAGCTCTGGAGAAATTGTAAAACATGTTAACCCAAAGAACTTTAGAGTATCAATTGTATATGGATTATATACATTTAAATTAAAATTACCAATAAGTTCTAAGCCAAATTTTTTCAAAATATCGATTTGTGATAGATGAGATATGACAAACCCTTTGATTTTAGGTAAGAAGGAAGAAAAATTTGTATTTGATTGATTTTTTGCATTTTTTATAGCTATACAATAATAATCATAAAGCTTATTTAAAAGTGGTATCTGACTATCTTGCAAAATATGCGGCATATAAATATACGTATCAAATTGATTTGTAAGTTCAATTAAAATCTTTTCATATCGTGGTGATAAGAAAAATTTTAAAGGAATATACAATTTATCAATATTTTTAAGATTCGTATATAAATAATTTTCATGAAGTATATTTAATAAAAGTGTAATAGACGGTATTTTCATATCTATATTAGAATGCATAGATGGTACAGAATGATTTAGTGGTGATGAGATATCCTTTTGCGTTAGCTGATGTGAAATTTTTCCTTTTAGTAATTGTTCTAGTCCTATTAAAGCATTTCTCCTTACATCATTTAATATACTCATTTTAGGGATAAATACATTTGGATCCAATTCAATTTCTAAATGTTTAAACACAAATTCTGTATTTCCTGTTTTAGAAAGCTGTTTTATAATTGTTTCTTCTGAAATAGGTTGATTGATTGCCTTTTCTGGTAAAATATTTATTGTTTCTGTATAAGTAAGATCTTGATAAACCCCTTTATTAGACCACACAGTAAAAGTGATAGGCATATTTTCTTTTATAATTATTTTTCCATGTAAAGGAATCTTAATCCAATTTTTTTCCTCTTTAAAAGTGGGAGAAATTACTTTAGAGAGTTCTTTGCTCTCAATTTTATAAATTTTATTACCGGTAAATATTTTTCCTTTTATTCTGCCTATTGTAGCGATTGCGTCTTTATTTAATTTTGAGAAATTTTGATTATCTAACATAAGCTCAGAAATAGTATAGTGTTCATTATTAATAGAAATTTTATCTCCCAAAGTAAGAGAATTTTCAAGTTTTAATTGAATATAACCTTTCTTTGGATTAAAGTGGCGCACAGTACCTAAATAAATACCCATATGATTGGGCTTTTCTGAAAAAATAAGATTTTTATTAGGCGAAGAAGTAATATGACCAGTAGAAAAACCTCCTCTATTGAATGCTAGTAATAAAGCTTCTTTATCAGATAAACTAGTATTTTCATCTATTTCATCTAGTTTTGAGAGAATTTTTTTTCTTATAGTTTCATTGTCTAAATGTATATTTTTTGTTACAAAATCAATATATTTTCTATATATTTTTGTAACAACGCCAACATAAGTAGGAGACTTCATACGACCTTCTATTTTAAAGGAATCGATTCCCAGTTTAATTAATGCAGGTAAGTATTCTATTAAACATACATCACGAGGACTTAATAAATAACCTTTATCAATAGAAATTCTATCTGAAGAGCAAAGTTCATAAGGTAATCTACAAGGTTGTGCACAAAGACCACGGTTACCAGAGCGGCCACCAATCATGCTGGACAATAAACATTGCCCTGAATAAGAGATACAAAGAGCACCATGAATAAACATCTCTAATTCTATGGCAGTATTTTGACGAATATATCGGATTTCTTCTAAAGAAAGTTCACGCGATAAAACAATTCTTGATATCCCCATTTTTTCTAATTGTGTAACACCAATAAGATTATGTACCGTCATTTGTGTACTTGCATGAATACAAATTTCTGGATAGTTTTCTAATAAGTACTTAGCGAGTCCTAGGTCCTGTATAATAATAGCATCAACTCCCATATTATAAGCGTCAATAGCAAGATTTACAGCCTCTTCAAATTCTTGATTTTTTATTAAAGTATTTAATGTTAGATGTACAGAAACATTTCGTAATTTTGCATAAGCAATAGCTTCTTTTAATTGTGTGAGATGAAAATTATTTGCATTAGCCCTTGCATTAAATAAAGAAGCTCCTAAGTATACACTATCAGCGCCATTTTGCACAGCTGCTTTTAAGCACTCAAAATCTCCAACAGGAGAAAGCAATTCTGGTTTTTTCATAAAAAATAGTATCCTTTTTTATTTTTTAATATTATATCATTTTCCATAATCAGAAGCAAATTAAAAAAATTATCCTGAAAATAATTAAAAAGCTTGACAAACTTTGAAAATGGTTATACAATAATTCCACCATTTGAAACTCATAAGAGATGGTTTTAAATGAGGTTCTGAGAAAAGGAGGTGTAACGCAGCTATGGTAAGACATTCGATCAAATTCTCGAAACCTCAGTGCTTATGGTCTGACTTCACACGCCGTGATGTTAAGGCTACATCTTCGAACGAGAGATAAGACAGGGCAAAGGAAATCTTTTCGGAGATGATTTCCCCATGAGGGGAAAAAAGGCAATTTGAACTAATTGCTTTTGCTTTTACCGGTAGGGGTGTATATGAATATATGCATGTCTGCCGGTTTTCATTTTATAATATTTTTACATAATATCATAACAAGATATTCACTTCAAATATAGCTTTTATTTTGAAAAAAGATTGTATTGATTAATAAAAAATACAAATAATATTAGCATGAATCAGATATTAATAACGAATTTAAAAAAACAACATAAGTTGATATTTAAAATCCAATTATTTATATCCATTATAGCAATTATTGCGATAGTAATATATTTATATAGAGATTATTATCAATCAGAAAATCTTGAGTATTTATCCAAAATCATTAATAAAAACATGCAAATAGCTTCTTTATATCAAGTTAAAAAACAAAGTAAAGAAGAAAGTGCTTATATGGGAAAAATTACGATTCCAAAAATAAACTTAGAATATGTTATTTTTAAAGAATTTAATGAAGAATTATTAAAAATTGCGCCTTGTAAGTTTTATGGTGTAGGAATAGGAGAACAAGGGAATATATGTATTGCAGGACATAATTATAATGACAATCGTTTTTTTGGCAGACTAAATGAATTGCAAGTGAAAGATGAAATTATACTAACGGACTTAAATCAAAAGGAATATCAGTATACGGTTTTTGATATATTTGAAACAGATGAACATGATACAGAAAGTGTATTACGAAAACAGAATAAATATGAATTATCTTTGGTGACATGTAATAATACGAATAAAAAAAGAATTATTGTTAAGGCTTTTGCCAATATAAAATAATTTATTTTAAGTATAAGTATTGAAATTCAGTTGTTTTATAGATAAAATATATAATGTAAGAAAGATAATCTTAGCGATAAAATAAATATACCGCATAAAGGAGAGAAAAATGGAAAAAGGAAGAAGAATTGATGAGGGAAAGCATATTCATATAGGAAGAGTCATATTAGTAATTATTATAATCACCTTGATAATTTTTGGAATATATCTTGTAGTAAATCGAAAAAAGATCTTTTCAGTAAAAGATAACGAAAATCATCAAAAAGTAGAAGAAGCCATTTTTAATAAAGAAAAAACAATAGAAGAAATTTTAGCAGAGTTTGGTGGAGAAGTGATAGAACAACCAAAAGAAGATACCTATTTTGTATCGAAGGAAGGAAATATGTATACCATTTATGCTGATGGGGATATTGTAGAAGGACAAATTATACCTTGGAATGGTGAGAGTAAAGAAATTGCAGCAGATGAGGCTGGAAACTACAATGTTTATTCTGCAGAAGAATTAAAGTGGGTAGCAGATAAAATCATTAATGGAGAAAAAAATTTTAATGGTGTAACCATAACTTTAAGAAATAATATTGATTTAGGCGCAAGACCAAAAAAAGACGGAACATGGGAAGGTCCTATTTGGACATCTATGATAGGATTTTTAGATGAAATTAAGAAAGAACAGCCATCACAAGAGCAGATAGATGGACAATCCGATAATACACAAAATAATTTAGAAAATGTAGAAGAAAAAGCAACAGTTGTAGATGAAGTCAGTGAAAATGTAGTAGCAGAAGAAAAATTAAAGAGATTTGCCGGCATTTTTAATGGTAATGGATTCACGATTAGAGGAGTATACATAGATTCTGATAAGAATTATCAGGGGTTATTTGGACATTCAAGTGGAATCATACAAAATCTTGCTATCAAAAATAGTTATATTTCTGGTGGTAATGGTACAGGTGCTTTAATAGGTTTGAATGCAGGTATCATCCAAAATTGTTATACTGAAAATACAATAGTTAAAGGAAAATCAGATAAAGTAGGTGGCATTGTAGGAATAACAATGAGTGGTTCAAAAATAGAAAACTGTTATACAAAATTAGGTTCTATTGAAGGAAACAACGCTTCTGGTGGTATTGTGGGGTATGCAAATAATAATGCTAGTATATTAGCATCTTATAATATGGCAAATATTACAGGCAAAGCTTATACAGGCGGTATAGTGGGAATTATGTTTTATGGAAGCATAATTCAAAGTACTTATAATACAGGAACAATTGTAGGAAGTGATTATACAGGTGGTATAGCCGGTTATACCGCTACGCAAATTGAAAAATGTTATAATACGGGTAGTGTAACAGGTGAAAATTATGTGGGTGGTATTGTAGGAGTTAACTTTACTATGGGAAATATCATTATTTCCTACAATACAGGAAATGTTATAGGAAACAATAATATAGGTGGTATTGCTGGAACTAATAATGCATCTATTTCAAGTTGTTATAATGTAGGAAAAATAGAAACAGAAGGATATAGAGCAGGAGGAATTTGTGGTCAAAATGGAACAGATAGTTACATATATACCTCCTATAATGTAGGAGATATTGAAGGAAAAAGAAATTTAGGAGGCATTGCGGGCGGTGATTTTGGAACCAGTTCTAATTGCTATTATTTGAAAGATGCCTCTATAGCAATAGAAAATGAAGAACAATGTAGAAATTCAGAACAAATTAAAGCAGATATTCTTTCTGATTTAGGAGCAGAGTTTACAAAAGACGATAGTGCAAATATTAATCAGGGATATCCTGTTTTGACTTGGCAAATTTCAACAGAAGCGGTAACGAATGAAAATGCAAGTCCTGAAACATCAGAATAGATAATGTCAATACAGAATAAAATTATAAAAAGACAATCTAGTTGCTAGGTTGTTTTTTTGTATAAAAATCCTGAATTGACACATATTAAATAAATCAATATAATTTTCATATATTTACAGGGAGTGTGTTTTATATGAATAATGATAATGTAAAACAAGAAATAAGAAAACTAATAGATGAAATGGATCGAATGATAATAAATCAAGAAGATAAGAAAAAAATTTTATCTAAAAAAGAAAAATTAGATGCGCTTTTAGAAAAATATTTAGAAGACTAAAATCAGTAAATAAATGCAATAATGTTGTATGATGTACGAAAAAAAATCATTTATGAAAGTTATTTCTCTTTGATAATATAAAACAAAATAAGGAATCTCTTTAGACTCCTTATAAGAAAAAGAAAGAAAATAAATGTTATAAATAAAATGGGGTAATATAAATGAAAAAAATAAGTAGTATTAAAATTGGAAAAAACATACAACAAATTCGAAAAAGTTATGGGTATACACAAGAAAAACTAGCAGAAGAAATTGATTGTTCAACGAGATATATAAGTGATGTAGAGCAGAATAGATCAAATCCTTCTTATGAAGTATTAATTAATATTTGCAATACATTTAATATAGGTATGGATCAAATTTTTGGAGAATATTTAGATATTAAAATTAATGATTCTATCAATTATAAACTAGCAGGATTTGAAAATCTAAAAGAAAAAGATCAGCAAACGATAGAACATTTAATTTCTTTTTTTAATTCATAAAAAGTTATGGAAATTTGCTACATATCATATTGTATTTCATGGAAAGAAATTAAAGAAAAATATTAAAAAATTTGCAAAAATACTTGCATTTCCTTGTAAATGTGTGTATAATAATTATGTCTTGAATAAAAATACTAGAGGAGTGGGAACCAATCCCACTCTTTACTAATGTTTAGGAGGTGCTTGATTGGCAGAAAAGAAAATGAACATTGAATCAAAAGTAGAAAACCTTATACAAGATGTTATTGAAGCATTAGGCTATATTTTATATGATGTTATTTATGTTAAAGAAGGCAAGGATTACTATCTAAAAGTTTTTATAGATAAATTAGAAGGTATTACGATAGAAGATTGTGAAGTTGTCAGTAACGCGATTAACGATATGTTAGATAAAGCAGATTATATAAAAGAAATGTATTTTTTAGAAGTTTCATCGCCAGGTGTTGAGCGAATTTTAAGAAAGAAAAAACATTTCTTAAGCCAAATAGGAAATGAAGTATGTGTAAAATTATTTTATCCCATTCAACAACAAAAAGAGGTAAGTGGTATATTACAAGAATATAATGATAAAGAAATCATTTTACAAACACATGAAGAAAATATGAAAATAGATTTAAAAAATGTTGCAATTGTAAAAACAATATTTAATTGGTAGGAGGAATATGAAAAAATGAAAAATATCGATGTAAAAGAATTTATAGGAGCTATGGAAGAATTAGAAAAAGAAAGAGGAATTAGTAAAGAGTACTTAATAGAATCTTTAGAAGCAGCTCTTGTAACAGCATACAAGAAAAATTTTGATTCTGTCGATAATGTTAAAGTTGTAATTGATAGCATTACGGGAGAAATTCATATATATTCTATAAGAAATGTCGTAGAAACTTTAGAAGATCCTTTATTAGAAATTACAATAAAAGATGCACAGAAAATAGATATGCATGTTAATGTAGGAGATACCGTTAATTTAGAAATTCAACCAAAAGATTTTGGTAGGATTGCTGCACAAACTGCAAAACAAGTTGTTGTACAAAAAATTCGAGAAGCAGAGAGAAATATGATTTTTACAGAGTTTAATGATAAAAAAGGAGAAATTGTTTCTGGTATTATTCAAAAAGCTGATGGTGGTGTTGTTGTTATGGACTTAGGAAAGTTAGAGGGAGTTATGCCAGTGAAAGAACAAATTGGGAGTGAAACGTATCATGTAAATGATAAAATAAGAGGTTATGTGCTAGAAGTAGAAAAAGGATTAAAAGGTAATCCACAAGTAATCATTTCAAGAAGTCATCCTGATTTTGTAAGAAAATTATTTGAATTTGAGATACCTGAAATATACGAAGGACTCATAGAAATCAAAAGTGTTTCAAGAGATGCCGGTTCAAGAAGTAAAGTAGCAGTTTATTCAAGGGATGAAAATATAGATCCGGTTGGTTCTTGTGTTGGTCAGAAAGGCGTGAGAATTCAAAATATTATTAATGAACTAAATGGAGAAAAAATTGATGTTATTGAATGGAACGAAGATCCAGCAATATATATTGCTGCAGCATTGTTACCAGCGCAAGTTATGGCTGTAGATATAAAAGAAGAAGAAAAATTTGCACAAGTGATTGTACCAGATGATCAATTATCATTAGCCATAGGAAAATCTGGTCAAAATGCTAGGTTAGCAGCTAGACTAACAAATTGGAAAATAGATATTAAATCTGAATCACAATTTCGAGAAATTATTGCACAAGTACAAGCAGAAGAAGCACCAGAAACAAAAGAAGTAGAAGAATAAGGAAGTGATGTATGTTGATAAAGAAAAAGAAACCATTGCGTACCTGTATGGCTTGCAATGCACAAAAAGAAAAGCAAAATCTTTTGCGTATTGTTAAATCAAAAGACGGAAATATTTTTGTTGATGTAACAGGAAAACAAAATGGTAGGGGAGCATATATTTGTAAAACAGAACAATGTTTAAACAAAATACAAAAAAGCAAAAGATTAGAAAAAATATTTTTAACAGAAATAGATGAGAAAGTATATGAAAGTATAAGAGGTGTGTTGGTTGATCAATAGAGTATATGGACTAATGGGAATTAGTGCCAAAGCAGGGAAAGTTATTTCTGGTGCAGAGATTGTATTAGAAGAAATGCTTAAAAATAAAATATATTTTGTTATTGTTGCAGAAGATGCATCGGAAAATACAAAAAAAAATATCCGCTTACATTGTGATAGGCAACAAATTCATATGGCGATTTGGGGAGATATACGTAATAACAGTAAAGCCATTGGTAAGCAAAATAGAGCAGTTATTGGAATAAAAGACAAGAACTTATCAGAAGCAATTCAAAAAGTAATTTGTGGAGGTGAAACGTTTGGGGAAAATTAAAATTCATGAATTAGCGAAAAATTTAGGCGTAGATACGAAAAAAATGGTTGATGTTGCTAAGAAAAATGGAATAGAAATCAAGAACCATTTAAGTTCTATCACTGATGAAGAGGCAAAAAAAATAGAAAAATTGATTAAAGGAGTTTCAAACATAAAACCTATGGAGAATAAAAAAGAAAAAAAGGAAAAGAAAGAAAGAAGTCAAGAACCAGTTATTATTAGAAGGGCTGTTATTATTAATAATGATGAGGAAAATAAAAGAAAAGAAGAAGAAGAAAAAAGAAGAAGAGAGGCAACAAGAAATAATGATGTAGGGTTTATTCAAAACAAAAGAAAGAAGGATTATAATATTGTTTACAGAGATAAACCAACAAAGCCATTAACAGTAAGTGAATTGTTTGGTATTGGTAAGAAAAAGGAACCTGAAAAAAAAGCAGAAGGAAAAAAAGAAAATATATCGATGAAAAGTGAAGAATCAGTTGCAACAAATAAAGTATTGGAAAAAGAAAAATCAACGATATCATCTAAAAAGAACATGCAACAGAACCATAGATCTAATTATAATGACAGGGGTAATAGTACGCAGAATAATGGTTATAATATGAAAAGAAACTTCAATAATGAGCAAAGAAATAACAGAGGGAATGATAGAACAGATAACAGAAATAATAATCAAAAAAGAATGGACGACAGAGGGGGTATGAACAAGAGAATTAAGAACATTATGGATGTTGATATTCCTGCAGAAAAAGAGAATGTAAGAGAATATGGAAATAAAATTAAAGATAAAATGAAACAGAACGCAAGACAAGATGAACAAAAAACTAAAAAAACAAATCGTAGAAATAATCAAAATGATTTTGATTCCGATAAATTAAATAATTTAAAGAAACGAAATAAATTATCAAATATGTTTGCTGAAGGGGAAATGCTTGATTATTATGATTTAAGTACAGAACGAGGAAGAAGAGCGAGAAAAAAGAATGGAAAACAAGAAAATAGAACAAAACAAAAAATTTTTAAATTAACAGAAATTACGATTCCGGAGACTATTACAGTAAAAGATTTAGCAACAGAAATGAAAATAACTAGTAGTGATGTTATTAAAAAATTATTAAGCTTAGGAATTATGGCAACCATTAATAATGAGATCGACTTTGACACAGCATTTCTAATTGCACAAGAGTATGGTATTAATGCAATAAAGAAAAATATTGTAACTGATGAAGATATTTTAATTGATGAAACTGAAGATAAAGAAGAAGATTTACAACCTAGACCACCAGTTATTGTAGTAATGGGACACGTTGACCATGGAAAAACATCTCTTTTAGATGCTATCCGAAGTACAAATGTTATTGAGGGAGAATCAGGTGGAATTACACAACATATTGGTGCTTATCAAGTTAGAGTTAACGATAGGGATATTACTTTTTTAGATACACCAGGGCATGAAGCATTTACCAATATGCGTGCTAGAGGTGCCATGATTACAGATATTGCGATACTAGTTGTTGCTGCTAATGATGGTGTTATGCCACAAACAGTTGAAGCAATTAATCATGCTAAAGCGGCAGAAATTCCTATTATTGTTGCTGTGAATAAAATGGATTTACCAGATGCTAATTTTGAAAAAGTACAACAAGAATTAATGAAGTATGAGTTAGTACCAGAACAATGGGGAGGAGATACCATTTACGTACCAATTTCTGCAAAGAAAAAAGAGGGAATTGATAATCTTTTAGAAATGGTATTATTAGAAGCAGATGTACTAGAATTAAAAGCAAATCCTACAAAACAAGCAAAAGGAACAGTTATTGAGGCTAGATTAGATAAAACTAGAGGATCAGTAGCTACAATGCTTGTACAAAGAGGAAAGTTAGATGTAGGTGATACAATTATTGTTGGTTCTTCAATTGGTAGAATAAGGACAATGCTAAATGATAAAGGGAAAAAAGTTAAATCAGCAGGACCTTCTATGCCAGTTGAGATTACGGGTTTAACTTCCGTACCGCAATCAGGAGATATTTTTTATGAAGTAAAAGATGAAAGAACAGCAAAACATTTAATTGAAAAAAGAAAATATGAACAAAGACAAAAAACATTAAATCAAAATTCTATTGTTACATTAGATGATTTATTTAGTAAAATTGAAAGTGAAAATTTAAAACAGTTAAACTTAATTGTAAAAGCGGATGTTCAGGGTTCTGTGGAAGCTTTAAAACAATCATTGGAAAAATTATCGAATGAGGAAGTAAAAGTAAAGGTTATTCATTCAAATGTTGGTGGCGTTACAGAAACAGATATTACGTTAGCAAAAGTTTCTGGTGCTATTATTATTGCATTTAATGTAAGACCTGAAGTAATTGCTAAAACAATAGCAGATAAAGAAGGGGTTCAAATTAAACAATATTCTGTTATTTATGATGCTATTAATGATGTGGAAGCTGCTATGAAAGGAATGCTTGATCCGATATTTAAAGAAGTAGTTATTGGAACAGCAGAAATTAGACAAACATTTAAAGTGTCTAATGTAGGAACAATTGCAGGAAGCTATGTATTAACAGGAAAAGTTTCTAGAAATGCAGGTATAAGAGTTATCCGAGACCATATTGTTATTCATGATGGAAAATTAATATCTCTTAAAAGATTTAAGGATGATGTTAAAGAAGTGGATAAGGGATATGAGTGTGGTCTTCAAATAGAGAATTTTAATGATGTTAAAGAAGGCGATCAATTAGAAGTTTACATTATGGAAGAAGTGAATCGATAAAACATATAAAGTTAAAGGTTTATAGATGAATCCTTAAAAAATCTAAATATAAAAGTAAGGAAAATATATGACAAATCACAACAGTAATAGAATGAATAAAATTGATGAGGAAATAAAAAAAGAAATTAGTAAGATTATCACAACGGAACTGAAAAATCCTCATCTAACAGGTCTTATTAGTGTGACAAAAGTAAAAACAACACCAGACTTAAAATTTGCTAGAGTTTATGTTAGTATGATAAACGAGAAAAGTAAAAAAGATAATTTATCTATTTTAAAACAATCTAGTGGTTATATGAGAAGTGCTATTGCTAAAAGAATAAATTTAAGAATAACACCGGAGTTAATCTTTGAATTCGATGAAACCATTGAATATGGTGCAAGAATTGATACTATTTTAAAAGATATTACAAAAGATTTAAAAAAAGAAAAGTGATACTTATAAATAAAAATATATAAAGAAATTTACGATATGATAGGTTTATAGGTAAATCCTTTTAAAAACCTAAATTATGATACAAGGAGAAAGTAATGACATTAGATGATGTATTAGAAGAAATTAAAAAGGCAGAAGATATAGTAATAATGGCACATGAAGGTCCAGATGGGGATGCTATTGGAAGTTGTCTTGCTATGTGTCTTGCGCTTCGAAATATGGGAAAGAAAGCTGATGTTCTCATTAAAGAGTATCCAGAGAATTTTTCATTTTTACCTGGTATAGAATATATAAAATCAGAAGCAAGAAAAGAGGCTTATGATTTAGCAATTGTATTGGATTGTCCGGATATAAAAAGAGTAAATCCAGAATATATAGAATATTTTGAAAATGCAAAAGTGAAAGTAGAATTTGATCATCATAATAAAAATTCCATGTTTGCTGACTATAATATTGTTAATCATGTTTCTCCTGCTTGTGCACAAATTTTAGTATCTAGCTTTGAATATTTGAATATTGAGATTACAAAAGAAATAGGGATTTGCTTATTAACAGGTATTATTACAGATACAGGCGGTTTCAAAAATACAGGAATCACAACAGATACTTTTGAATTTGCTTCTTGGGCATTGGAAAAAGGAATCAATTTGCCAGTCATATATAGACAATCTATGTTAACAATGACAAAAACAAAATTTGAAGTACAAAAACTTTGTATGGATCGTCTAGAATTTTGGGCAGAAGGAAAAATTGCGTTTACATATATTACTAAAGAAGATGATGAAAGGATAGGAATAAAAACAGGTGATCATGAAGGGGTTGTTGAAATTGGAAGAAGTATTGAAGGGGTAGAGGTATCTATTTTCTTATATGAGAAAGATAAAGGATTCAAAGCTTCTCTTCGTTCCAATGATTATGTGAATGTTTCAGAAGTTTGTCTAATATTTGGAGGTGGCGGACATATAAGAGCTGCTGGAACAAATTTAAATATGTCTTTAGAAGAAGCCAAAAAAGCAATTATTACTGAAACAACAAAGTATCTATAGTAATTGTATATTCATCAATAATAAAAATAAACTAGAAGATGAAAAGAGTATTCATATCTATTAATTCTAGTTTTATTTTTTTGTAAAAAATACTATCTTGATTTTTCTTATGACTCCTGTTATACTATGTACACACGAGGTAAAAGAGATATTAAATATTATAATAAAAAATATAGCAATACATAAAAAATAATTTTGGTGATGATATGAATGGAATGATAATTATTAATAAGCCTTTGGGTTTTACATCGCAAGATGTAGTATCTAAAGTAAAAAAAATATTAAATATAAAAAAAGCAGGGCATATAGGAACACTGGATCCTATGGCAACAGGTGTTTTACCAATTTTACTGGGGAGTTACACTAAATTAACAAAGTATTTAATAGAACATGATAAAACTTATAGAGCAACAGTAAAGTTAGGGAAAAAAACAGATACGGGCGATAGTGAAGGAAATATTATAGAAGAAGAAAAAGTGGATATATCGATGTTACACCATGAAAAGGTGAAAAACGTATTAGATTCTTTTCAAGGTATACAAAAACAAAAACCACCTATGTATGCAGCTATTAAAATACAAGGAAAAAAATTATATGAATACGCTCGTTTAGGAGAACAAATTCTTGTTCCAGAGAGGGAAATTCAAATTTATGAAATCAAATTAATGGATATTTGTTCAGAATTAAATGAGATATCTTTTCAAGTAAATTGTTCCAAAGGTACTTATATAAGAGTATTATGTGAAGATATTGCAAAACGATTAGGAACCATTGGATATATGCAATCTTTATGTAGAATAGCTGTAGATAAATTGATATTGGAAAATGCAATTACGATTGAAATGCTAGAAAAAAATAAATATAATGAGCAGTATTTGCAAGAAAATGTTTTAACAATGCAAGAAATATTTCATAATTTGTTACAAATTACTTTAAACGAAAAACAAGAAAGATTATTTTTAAATGGTGGCTTATTATCTTTTCAATTAAACGATGGATTATACCATATTTATAATGCAAAGCAAGAATATTTAGGTATTGGTAAAATAACAGAAAAATTATTAAAAAGAGATGTACTGATTGTATAAAATAAAAAAGGATTGATAGTTTTAAATAAGTAGTTTGATAGACTTGTAGGTATTCTTTGTTTTGTGATATAATTTATAAATAAGATAATGAAAATAAAAGGAGATAGATATGTATCAAAGGTGTAACACTAAGCCGATTTTTGTAAAAAATATACAAATAGGTGGGCAAGAAAAAGTTATTATTCAGTCTATGTGCAATACAAAAACAAAAGATATTGAAGCTACTGTAAAACAAATACTAGAATTAGAAAAAGCAGGTTGTGAAATGATTAGAGTAGCTTGCTTAGACATAGAAGATGCTAATGCGATAACAGAAATCAAAAAATATATTCATATTCCAATTGTAGCAGATATTCATTTTGATTATAGGATTGCACTTGCTGCTATTGAAAGTGGTGCAGATAAAATAAGAATTAATCCAGGGAATATAGGAGATGAATGGAAAATTAGAGCAGTTGTGGAAGCATGTAAAAAATATCATCTACCTATTAGAATTGGTATTAATGGTGGTTCATTAGAAAAAGAAGTATTAGAAAAGTATGGAAAACCGTGTAGCGATGCTATGATTGAGAGTGCTAGAAGGCATGTGTCTATCTTAGAAAAATTAGATTTTTATGATATTGCACTATCTTTAAAAGCTTCGAATTTAGATATGTGCATAGATGCTTATGAAAAAGCAGCAGAAGAATTTATATATCCGTTACATTTAGGTATTACAGAAGCGGGAACAGCTTTTAGTGGAACTATTAAGTCAAGTGTTGGATTAGGAATTTTATTGCGCCAAGGAATAGGAGATACTATAAGGGTTTCGTTATCAGATGATCCAATTGAAGAAATATATGTTTGTAAAGAAATATTAAAAAATTGTAATTTGTATCGAAATAGTCCTAAACTAATTTCATGTCCTACTTGTGGTAGAACACAATATAATTTGATTCCTATTGCAAAAGAAATGGAAAAATTTTTACAAAATTTGGAAGCAAATATCACAGTGGCAATTATGGGATGTGCTGTTAATGGTCCTGGGGAAGCTAAAGAAGCGGATATTGGAATTGCTGGTGGAAAAGGAGAAGGATTACTTTTTAAAAAGGGAAAAGTCATTAGAAAAATACCAGAAGCAGAAATGTTAGAAACTTTAAAAAAAGAAATTTTAGCAATGATACAATAAATGATTGTATCAGAAATGGAAAGAAAAAGTGTTAGAAATTAATATAATTTGTATAGGAAAACTAAAAGAAGATTACTTAAAAAAAGCAGTAGCAGAATATGCAAAGAGATTATCTAAATATTGTCATTTAATGATAGTAGAATTACAAGATGAAAAATTACCCAATAAATTATATGATAAAGAGTTAGAGGAAATCAAACGCATTGAAAGTAAAAGAATGATAGATGTTATTAAAAAAGATACTTATGTAATATGCTTAGATTTAAAAGGAAAGCAATATACGTCTGAAGCTTTTTCTCAAAAAATTGAAGAGATTGCTTTGCATTTTAATCATAGCATCACTTTTATTATCGGTGGTACATTGGGAATAAATGAAGAATTGTTAAATTTGGCGAAAGAAAAAATCAGTTTTTCAACAATGACATTTCCACATCAATTCATAAGAATTTTTTTATTGGAACAATTATTTAGAGCTTTTAAGATTTCTCACCATGAAAGATATCATTGGTAGTTCTTAAATATTTATAAAATTAAAGGAGAAAATCATCATGAATTATCCAAAAAATTTAGAAAAAGGAGATACCATAGGTATTTGTGCACCTTCTTTGGGAATTATAGCACCAGATAAATTGAGACGATTAGATGCTGCTATAAAGCAGTTGAAACAAATGGGATATGATGTTATAGAAACCAGTAGTGTTAGAAAGATGGAAAGAGGAAGAAGTGCTACTGCTGAACAAAGAGCAAAAGAGTTTATGGAATTATGGGAAAATGAATCTGTAAAATTAATTATTTTTGCAGCAGGTGGTGATTTTTTATGTGAAATGTTAACATACTTGGATTGGAAAAAACTAAAAACATTGCCTCCAAAATGGGTACAAGGATATTCTAATATTACGGATTTAACGTTTCTAATGAATTCTATATTAGAAATACCATCAATGCATTGTCAAAATATTAAAGACTATGCAATGAAACCATTACATAGAAGTTTAATAGATGCTTTAGCAATAGAATCTGGTGAAGAAGTTGTTCAAGAGTCATTTGAAAAATATGAAAAAAATTGGAAGGAAGAAACAGATCCTTGTGCTACATATCATTTAACAGAAAAAGTTAGATGGAGAAATTTAATAGGTGGTGATAGAATTGTCATACAAGGCAGAACATTAGGTGGTAATTTAGACAGTTTGATAAATTTTTTTGGTACAAAATATGATAAGATTAATGATTATATTGATAAGCATAAAGAGGAAGGTATTATATGGTTTTTAGAATGTTATGAAATGAGTACGGCTATAGTATATCGCATACTATGGCAAATGAAACAGGCTTCTTATTTTCGCTATTGTAATGGTATAATTTTTGGCAGATCATTATTAATGCGAGAAGATTATGGAATTACATTTTCAGAAACAATAAAAGACGCTTTAGGAGATTTAAACATTCCCATTATTTGTGATGCAGATATAGGGCATGTATCTCCACAGATGGCTATAGTTAATGGTGCTATTTTAAAGATTACTTCTGAGAAGGGAAAAGGAACAGTAGAGACCTTTTTGCGATAGTGTAAAAACAGATGAAATTTTTGTAAATAACAAATGATGTATAAATAAGAAAGGGTAAAAGGAATAAAATGGAGGATCAAGCTAGAAATCATACTGCTATATTAGAAACAAATGATGAAATAATAAGTACTGATGTAGTAACTGATAAAAAAAAGAACAGAGATATTGTAGTAGATTTTATCAGAATAATAGCATGTTTGATGGTTATTGGAACACATATAACACTGACTACTTATAATATATATGAAGTGCAAGTGGATTGGAGCAGACTATTAACAAAGTGTTTTTTAGCAGATGGTGTAGGAATATTTTTTTTAATTATAGGTTTTTTTATAGCAAATGGAAGAAATTATCCAAACATAGTTATTCATGCAATAAAAAAGGTTATTTTGCCTTCTATCTTGTTATTAATTTTTGCTGATATATTTTCAAAATTTCTTGTAAACCAAGCAACTTTTATGGAGTGTATTAGAAATATAGGAATCCAAAATGTTCAAGATATTATCTATTGTATTTTAAAAGGAAATGTGAGGGAATTTGTACCAAGTGCTATACATCTTTGGTATATTTTTGATTATATTAAAATTATATTATGGTTTCCTATTTTGCGATGTATTTGCCAAGATTGTAAAGAGGCAAAGTATGCAAGAAGAATAGCTATTGTGTTGAGTATAGGCAGTATAGGAATAGAAGAAATTCAAAAATTTTTTACATTATCTATAGGAAAAATTGAAATTTTTAGTATAATTGATGCCAAATTATTACTAGTATTATTGGGTTATGAAATATCTTGTTATAAAGATACAATTAAGAATAACAAAAAAATAGGAATAGTTGCTTTTTTATGTTTTATAGTGGTTAATAGTGTTCGTTATAAACTAGAAATGCAATATATGATTGTCAACCACTTAGTAAAAGAAGAAGCTTTTATTAATTGGGATACTCTATTTGGAATTATATCGGCTGTTAGTTTATTTATAGCAGTATATACAATAGAAATAAACAATAAAACATTAAGTAGCATTATTACATGGATAAGTGGTATGACTTTTGGTATATATTTGATACATTATCTTGTTATTGCTAAAATTGATCTTTTTAAATTTGAGAAAATCAGTACAATTAAGTTTGAAATGCTATACATGATAGTAGGGATTATTACAATTTTTTTTATGTCTCTTGTAATTTGTTGGATCTTAAAAGTATTGTCGGATACTGTAAAAAGTGGTATAAAGTGTATTATAAGACAAAAAAAATAAAAAATTCATAAAATACTTGATTTTTCAATAAAAATATAGTAAAATTTTTACTGTAGAAAGTACCATATACTTAGTTAAAGAAAAAAACCTACTTGATACTCAGTTTATGGCAAATTTAAATAATAGGAGGAATTTATTATGACAAAGGAAAGAAAACAAGAAATTATTGCTATGTATAAAAGAGAGGAAAATGATACGGGTTCTCCAGAAGTTCAAATAGCTCTTTTAACAGAAAGAATTTCAGAGTTGACAGAACATTTAAAAATTCACACAAAGGATAATCATTCCAGAAGAGGTCTTTTAAAAATGGTTGGTAAACGTAGAAATTTATTGAACTATTTGGCAAAGAAAGATATGAATAGATATAGAGAAATTGCACAAAAATTATCTTTAAGAAAATAAAAAAACGCCAGCGGGTTACGGGTTAAATTCATGATTCATTATAACAACGCTGGTTTTTTTATTTATCATAATATTCTTGATTTATAGTTCGTTATATAGTAAAATAATTGTGGCTATTTATTTGAAAACGTAGCTTGTACAATATGTTATATAAGAAGAAGTCAAAAAAATAAGGCAAGCATATTTTAAATATTTTGTAAAATAATATATTGTAGAGGTTACATTTCAAATAAAAGCTGATTGGAAATAAGGAGGAAATGTAAAATGTTTAAAAGTTACAGTATGGAATTAGCTGGAAGAAATCTTACCTTAGAAGTCGGGAAGATGGCAGGACTAGCTAATGGAAGCGTTTTAGTAAAATATGGTGATACTACTGTTTTAGTTAATGTTACTGCTTCAAAAGAACCAAAGGAAGGAATTGATTTTTTCCCTTTGTCTGTTGATTATGAAGAACGATTATATGCAGTTGGAAAAATTCCAGGAGGTTTTACCAAAAGAGAAGGAAAGCCAGCAGATAAAGCAATTTTAGTGGCAAGAGCAATTGATAGACCAATTAGACCACTGTTTCCTAAAGATTTTAGAAATGATGTAGTTGTTAGTTGTTTAGTATTGTCTGTAGAACAAGATTGTTCTCCTGAAATATGTGCTATGATTGGAACATCTGCAGCATTATCAATTTCAGATATTCCATTTGGCGGGCCAACAGCTGCTGTAGCTGTTGGTTATGTAGATGATAAAATTATTATCAATCCAACAGAAGAACAAAGAAAATATAGCCGATTGACATTAACAGTTGCTGGAACGGCAGATAAAATTGCAATGATAGAAGCAGGAGCAGATGAAATTCCAGACAATACCATGTTAGAGGCAATTAAAACGGCACATATAGAAATTAAAAAAATTTGTGAATTTATTAAGAATATGAAAAAAGAAGTAGGAAAACCTAAATTTACCTATCAATCTTTTGCTGTCAATGAAGAGGTTTACGAAGTAATTGCCAATGCATTTGCAGAAAGAATGAAACAAGATGTACAGACACCAGATAAACCAGAAAGAGATGCTAAAATAGATGTTTTAACAGCAGATGTTAATCAGTGGTATATAGAAAAATTTGGAGAAGAAAAAGCAGAAGAAGATAAAAAAGATATTGCAGAGGCTATTTATAAATTAGAAAAAAAGACTGTTAGAAAATTAATCTTAGAAGAAGGAAAAAGAGTTGATGGTAGAGGGATTTATGATATTAGACCATTATCTTGCGAAGTAGGATTAATTCCTAGAGTACATGGTAGTGGACTTTTTAATAGAGGTAGAACACAAGTACTATCAATTGTTACGTTAGGAATGAAAAGTGAAGAACAAATATTAGACGGTTTAGATGTAGAAACCTCAAAAAGATATATGCATCAGTATAATTTTCCTGGTTATAGTGTTGGTGAAGCAAAATCATCTCGTGGACCAGGTAGAAGAGAAATTGGGCATGGTGCATTAGCAGAAAAAGCTCTAATTCCAGTATTACCAAGTGTAGAAGAATTCCCTTATACTATTAGAGTAGTATCTGAAATATTAAGTTCTAATGGTTCAACTTCTCAGGGGAGTATTTGTGCATCAACATTAGCATTAATGGATGCTGGTGTCCCTATTAAAAAACCTGTAGCCGGCATTTCAACAGGATTAATTACAGATGACGATGATCCTAGTAAATATGTTGTCATAACAGATATACAAGGAATTGAAGATTTTTTTGGAGATATGGATTTTAAAGTAGGTGGAACCAAGGATGGTATTACAGCAATTCAAGTCGATATAAAAGTAGATGGTTTAAGTTATGAGGTTATTGCAGAAGCTTTTGCACGAACCGCAAAAGCAAGAGCTTATATATTAGATGAAATTATGATGCCACAAATTGCTAAGCCTAGAGAAGAAATTTCTCAATATGCACCAAAAATTGTTAACATGAAAATTCATCCAGATAAGATAAAAGATGTTATTGGTACTGGTGGAAAAGTAATTAATAAAATTATTGAAGAATCTGGAGTTAAAATTGATATTGAAGAAGATGGAAATATTTATATTTATTCAGATAATATAGAAGCGGCAAAAATTGCCCAAGAAATGATAGAAGATATTACACGAGAAATTGAAGTAGGAGGTATTTATACAGGAATTGTTGTAAGGATAGCTACTTTTGGTGCTTTTATTGATTTAGGAAGTGGAAAAGAAGGATTATTACACATTTCTAAAATTTCTAATGAGAGAGTCAATAAAGTAGAAGATGTTTTGAAAGTTGGACAAGAAGTTACTGTAAAAGTTTATGATATTGATGGACAAGGCAGGATTAATTTGACAAGAAAAGATTTATATAGTGCAGAATAAAAAAATATTTTTTGCATAAGTTAAAGAATAAGTTAAAAAATATTGATAAATGCTTCTATAGTAAGAATTTGTTATGATATTTATACAAAAATTGTTAAGAAAATATAGATTCTGCAACGATTACAGTATTTTAGAAAAACAAAAATGAGGAAATTCTTAATTTTTGTTAAAAAACTTGAAATAATTTCCAATAATTGGTATAATATTATAGTAAAAAGAAACTTATGAAAAAAGGAGTAAAAAGATGAAGTACTTGTATCTTTTACAACAAGCTTTAATATGGATAATAACGATATATTGGGCCTATCAAATTATTGTAAGTTTTTGTTCTCTCATAAAATTAAAAGACAAAAAATTACTAATTGAAAAAGAACATAAGTTTATGGCAATTGTACCAGCACACAATGAAGAAATGGTGATAGCAAATTTAATAGAAAGTTTAAAGGAACAAAATTATCCTAAAAATTTATACGATATTTATGTAATAGCAGATAATTGTACAGATGCTACTGCAGAGATTGCCAAAAAAGCGGGAGCAATTGTATTAAAAAGATTTGATAATACTCATAAAACAAAAGGGTTTGCTTTAAATTGGTTTCTAAAGCAAAAAATTGAAGAAAATGCAGATTATGATGCATTTTGTGTATTTGATGCTGATAATATTGTTGATAAAGATTTTCTAAAAAATATGAATAAAAAACTTTGTCAGGGAGAAGAAGTTGTTCAAGGTTATAGAGACATAAAAAATCCTACAGATTCATGGATTTCTGCAGGATATGCAATTTTCTACTGGACAATGCATCGTTTTTATCATTTAGCCAGATATAATTTGGGATTATCTCCGTTATTAAATGGAACTGGTTTTATGGTAAAGTTTGATCTCATTAAGCCTGATGGTTGGCAAACCATAACTTTAACAGAAGATATTGAATTTTCTCTTATGAATATTGCACAAGGAAGAAAATTGGGATGGGCAGTAGATGCCATTGTATATGATGAGCAACCAACTACTTTTAAGCAA
Organism: uncultured Clostridia bacterium; assembly: GCA_947626885.1. GTDB lineage: Bacteria > Bacillota > Clostridia > TANB77 > CAG-508 > Scatovivens. Next base: position 65,563 of record CANQTX010000004.1, read on the forward strand.
AGTTGGTCGCAACGTTCAAGATGGACAGTTGGGCATCTTCAATGTATGAAATATTATACAAAAAAATTAGCAAATGGTGTAAAAGAGCATAAAACATTAATGAATTTTGATGGACTTTTATATATGTTTGGTATTCCTATGATGATATTAACCTTTTTGTTATTGGGTGTGAATACCTTACTTTATTTAGGTGCACAAATGTCATTAGCTGATTTAATAGGAAACTTTGCAAGATATTCTATAACAACATTTATTATTCCAATTTTTACTGGAGCACTTATCATGGCTTTAGAGAAGAAAGAAATTAAACCAATGCTGTTTGGATTATTATGTTATCCATTGTTTATGGGATCATGGATTATTATTAATATGAAGTGTTTAGTAAAACCAAATACAAAATGGGAAAAGATTGAACATGTAAGAGATATTACCATTGCAGAAGTTATAGAAAATTAAATGAATCAATTGATAAATAAAAAAAGAAATTTTCAGACAGGAAAATTTCTTTTTTTATTTATAGAAAAATTCTTTGTCATACTATCTTTAGAATTTCCATAAAAAATCGTGAATATCCCTTGTAAAAAAAATAAAAAAATGATAGTATTACACTATACCATTTTATATTTTTTTATCAGTAAAATCATCATTTTAGGTTTATAAAAGAATTAAGGAGATAATGATATATGCTAAAGATAAAGAAAAATCAAGGAATAACACTTATATCACTTGCTGTTACAATTGCGGTTTTGTTACTGTTAATAACAGTAACATTGAATATAGGAACAAAATCTGTTCGTGAGTCAGAAGATAAATTAAAATTAGCAGAGTTGGACATTGTGCAACAGGCGGTTTTGCAACAATATAGTAAAGCAAAAACAGCTGAGCAGCTAGGTATTCTTGCTACAGAAACAGATAAAAAACCTCACTTTTTTGTAGGTAGTAGAATTGAGAACACCAATGCAATATTACAACCAATAAAAGATCTTTTGGTAATAAAAGAGGGACAAAAATATTATGAAGATTATTTTTATCAGCTGAGTACAAGTGATTTAAAAACATTAGGTATTACTGATTCAGAAGATACATATATTGTTAATTACCAAACAGGAGAAGTTTATAATGCCACAAAAAAAACAACGTCTGATGGTACAATTTTATATCAAAAAGCATTAATTGCTTTACCAGAAACCCAAACGATTGATAATACATTTGCACAATAAAAGGTAATTGAAATAAATGCAAAACTCATTTTGATACATATAAAAATAATATGTTAGTACTATAGAATATAGTATTTTCATAAAATAATAGTATGACAAATACTTATAAAAGGAGTTTTAAAATCGAATGATAGACTTGGAAAAGAAACTGCAAGAAGGTATTCATCCCCAAAACATTAAGAAAGATGAGTATATGTCTAACCATACATCTTTTAAAATTGGTGGTAAAGCTGATTATTTTATAAAAGTTGAGACAATTGAAGAATTAAAATTTGTTTTAAAAATTGCGAATGCTTTTCATATTCCTTTTTTTATTATTGGCAATGGTACCAATTTATTAGTACGCGATAAGGGAATACGAGGATTTGTTATTCAAATCAATTTTAAAAATATTAGTATTCAAAAAAAGGCTGAGGCCGTATTTATGATTGTAGGAGCAGGAATGACATTAGCAACATTATCTTCTATTGCTGTTAAAGAAGCGTTAACAGGACTAGAATTTTTAGCAGGAATACCGGGAACTGTTGGTGGTGCTGTAAGAATGAATGCAGGAGCATATGGTGGTGAAATAAAAGATGTGATTGTTGCAACTAAATATATGACATATGATGGCATCATTAAAACCATAAACTTAGAAGAACATAATTTTTCTTATAGAAATAGTGTCTTTTCAAAAATAAATGGTATTATATTAGAAACAACGTTCAGAACCAATCAAGGAGATAGAGCAGAAATTGAAAAGAAAATAAAGGAATATGCAGAAATAAGAAAAAAAAAGCAGCCTTTAGAATTCCCAAATGCAGGAAGTATTTTTAAAAGAAAAGAAAATGTAATAACTGCCAAACTGATTGATGATTGCAAGCTAAAAGGTTATCGTATAGGGGATGCAGAAGTCTCAACAAAACATGCAGGGTTTATTGTTAATAAAGGGAAAGCAACGGCAGAAGATGTATTAACTTTAATAGAACATGTAAAAAAAGAAGTAAAAGAACAATGTAATGAAGAAATTAGTTTAGAGATATTAGTAGTAGGAGAGAAATAATATGAAGTCATTTTTAGCATGGTTTAAAGCAAGTACAAAAGTAAAAAGATGGATTTTTTTAATTTTAATAGGTATATTGTTAACATGTTATGGATTTACCAAAATTTTAGTAACAGAAGAAATATCTTTTTTTGAATTAGCCAAAATAATAGCGATATTTGTTGTTGGATTCATTGCGATTATTATTAGTATTGTATTTATACAAAAAAGAAGTTTGGAAATCATTATTGAAGCCAATGATACAAAAGGTGAAAAAGATAAAAAAACAAGAGTAAATATTAAATCTTTAATTTTTAATAAAAAGGTGTATGAAGAAGGTCCTAAAATTGTTGTTATTGGAGGAGGAGAAGGACTAAATACTGTTATAGAAGGATTTAAAAAGTATACCAATAATATTACTGCTATTGTTACGATGTCTGATTATGGAAATATTCCAACAGAATCTAGAAAAGCATTGGATTCTTTACCGTTAAAAGATATTAAAGATAGTATCATTGCTATGTCTGATAAAGAAGATATCATGAATAAATTATTTCATTTAAATTTTCAAAATGAAAGATTACAAGGATTAAATTTTGGTGATATTTATTTAACTGCGATGAATGAAATTTATAGTAATATTTCTGAAGCTATTTTAAAAAGTACAGAAGTATTAAATATTACAGGACGTGTTATGCCAGTTACATTAGATGAAATAACCATTTGTGCTGAATTGACAGATGGAACGACGATTAAACAAAAAGATAAAATACCAGAAATTGTTGCAGAAAGAATTGAAAGAATTAATAGAATTTATATATCTCCTTCAAATTGTAGACCATCTCCTGGAGTATTACAAGCAATTGAAGAAGCAGAGGCAATTATTATAGGTCCTGGAAGTCTTTATACAAATGTTTTACCAAACTTACTTGTAAAGAATATTTCTAAAGCGATAAAAGATAGCAAGGCAATGAAATTTTACATTTCCAATATTATGACAGAACCAGGACAAACAGATAATTATTCGTTATCAGAACATCTAAAAGCAATTGATGAACATGTTGGTATAGATGTTATTGAATATTGTTTGGCAGATACAGGAGAAGTTGTACCAGAATATATCAGAAAATATAATAAAGAAGGTGCTGATCTTGTAGAAGTTGATAATAAAAATGTTGCGGAATATAATATTAAGTTATTACAAAAAAATATGTCTTGTATTAGGGGCGATAAAATCAGACATGATCCGGATATTCTTGCCTCTGTGATTATAGAAATGATTTGTAATGACTTGAAATTTCATGACTTACAAAATGATACAGAATATCTATTGTTAAATTCTATATTAAAAGAGCAAAAGAAATTACAAGCAAAACAAGAAAAGCAAAGAAAGAAACATAAGAATGTTGAGAATCAAGCAATAAAAAAAGTAAAAAATGAAAATACAAGTACTAGAAAAATTAGTAAATTTAAAGCAAAATATAAAGATAGAGTCGAAGCAATACAAAATACGGATAGTAAAATAGAAGAAAATAGAAAAATTGCAGAAGAAATTGCGAAAATGGAAGAAAAAATGGATTTAGCAAGTGAAATAGAAAAATTAAATTCAAGTAGAATTTCTGTTAAAGAAAGTGTTAACAGAAAAAGAAATCGTAAGAAAAAATAAATAATAGAATATACGAAAATAAGAGGATAAATTAAAAAAGAGGAGAAAAAAAGATACAAATGAAATTAAATAAAAAACAAATTCATTTAAAAGAATGTTTAAATAAAGAATGGATTATTAGCAATGGGATAGGAGGCTTTTGCTCATCAACCGTCATAGGAGCTAATACAAGAAAATATCATGGATTATTAATTGCACCAATTATACCTCCAGCTAGTAGACATCTTATTTTATCAAAAGTAGATGAAAATATTCAAGTGAATGGAGAAAGTTATAATTTATATACAAATATTTGTAAAGATTATATTTCTGATGGTTATAAATATTTAGAGAGTTTTGAAAAAACCTACTTCCCAGAATTTACTTATAAAGTGAAAGATATAAAAGTTGTAAAAACAATCTCTATGGTATATGGTAGAAATACTGTTGTCATAAAATATCATATTCAAAATGGAAAAAGCCCTATCAAATTTACATTAGCACCTATTATGAATTTTAGAGATTTTCATCGTATGACAACAAATCATGAGTTTGATATTCAACAAAGACTGACAGGAACAAAAGTCAGATTAGAGATAGATAATCATCCTAGTACACCAGTATATATATACTTGAATTCTGGCACGTATATTCAGCATTATCAAGATACGTTTAGAAATATGTATTATATAAAAGAAGAAGAACGAGGTTTCTTTCCAGAAGAAAATTTATCAGTTCCTGGAAGATATGAAGTAGAAATAGAAGCAAAAGAAGATAAAGAAATTACTTTTGTTGCTTCTTTAGAAGACAATACAGAACAAATAGATGCTAATCTTGTTTTTCAAGAGGAAAAGGAAAGATTGCAAAAAATTATTTCTAATACTATGTTAATAAAGCAAAAAACAACAATGTCAAAAGTAGAAAAAGAGTATAATAATTTGATAACATCACTATTAATAACTTCTGATAGTTTTATTATTAATAGACCTACTTTTGGAACACATTCTGTTATAGCTGGATTTCCGTGGTTTTTAGATTGGGGTAGAGATACACTAATAGCTTATGAAGGTTTGTTTTTGATAACAAAGAGATATGATTTAGCAAAAGAAATTTTATTAACATTTACACGTGATATAAAATTTGGATTAGTACCGAATGGATATTCTGGATTTGATAATAGACCGCTATATAATAGTGCAGATGCTTCCTTATTGTTGTTTGAGCAGGTTAATAAGTATTTAGCATATACAAAAGACTATGATTTTATTAAAGAAAGGATTTATCCTAAATTAAAAGATATATTAAATCATTATCATCATGGAATAGATTTAGATAATAACAATATTTATATTGATGAAGATGGATTGCTTTCTTCTGGAACAGAATCAACGCAAAATACATGGATGGATGCAAAGGTGGGAAATGTTGCAATAACACCTAGAAATGGAAAAGTGGTTGAATTAAATGCACTTTGGTATAATGCTCTAAGAACCACTCAAAATTTAGCTAATAAATTTGGAGAAAAAGATATAGCAAATGCTTGTAAAAAAGAGGCTAGTCATCATAAAGAAATATTTGAACATCTTTTTTATTGTGCTAAGAAAAAATCTCTACAAGATGTTTTAGGAGACGAAAAGATAAGACCAAATCAATTGTTTGCGCTATCTACAACTTATCCTATTATTAAACCATCTTCAGAGAAAGGAAAAGCGATTTTTAAGACAGTAACAGACAAATTATTGACGAAATACGGTTTACGTACATTAGCAAAAAACGAAGAGGGATATATTCCTGTTTATGAGGGGGACCCTGAAACAAGAGATAAAAGTTATCATCAAGGTGTTGTATGGGTATGGCTTATGGGCTTATATACCGATGCTTTTAAAAATATTATAAATGATGAAAAAGATAGATTAGAAAAAGAACGTTTAACTATTGCTTTTGAAAAATTTGTGAAACAAGTTTATCAAACTTTTAAAAAAGAGATTCATGCACCAGAGGGGATGGAAACAATATCAGAATTATATAATGCCATACCACCATATAAGTCAGGAGGTACTTTTTCTCAAGCTTGGAGTGTTTCAGAAATTTTAAAAATTATAGTACAAAATAAAGAAAAAATATTAAAGCATTAGGAAGGAATCATAATGAAATCAAAAATTTTAGAGAAATTACAAACACAATTTTTGGGAAAAAATATTATTTATCTAAAAAATATTGATTCAACGCAAACTTATGCAAAATCACTTAAGACGGAACAACTTCCGAATGGAACAGTTATCATTGCTGAATCTCAAACTGATGGCATAGGTACACATGAGAGAAAGTGGTATACAGGAAGAAACAAGAATATTGCTATGACATTTGTTTTATATCCTACATGTTGTTTATCAACATTTTCTGACATTACAATAACCATAGCACAATGTATGATAAAAGCAATAGAAAAGCAATATGGTTGTAGACTTGCAATAAAAAAACCAAATGATATTGTATATCAGAATAAGAAAATTGCTGGTATTTTAACAGAAACATTAGTGGAAGGAGAAATGGTAAAAAGATTACTTGTAGGCATAGGATTAAATGCTAATCAAATGTTTTTCCCAAGTGATTTAAAACACATCGCTTCTTCTTTAAAAAAAGAATTCGGCAAAGAAGTAAATCGAGAGGAAATCATTGCCGAATTTTTGAATTTATTTGAGAAAGAGTATTTGAAAATTTATTTGGCTAAAGTGTAAATAGCTTCAGCATAAATTTTAGCAGAAAGAATCAATTTATCAATTTCTACAAATTCATCTACCTGATGACACATGTCTGAATCTCCTGGAAAAGTAAGACCATAAGAGATAGAATTTTGAAATGCTCTAGCATATGTTCCACCACCAATGGCAATAGCCTCTTCTTGCATACCTGTTTTTCGATTAAAAATGTCTACTAAAGTTTTTACCAAATAACTATTTTTTTCAATATACAAAGGGTTTTGTTCTCCTAAAAAACTTACTTCTATCTTTTCAAAGAATTCTTTTAATGTTTCATATTGGTGTTTTATTTTTGATAAATCTGTTTTGACAGGAACACGTAAATTAAATTTTAAAATGATATTTCCATTTATGTAATCTAAACTAGCAAGATTGGATGTTAAAATACCAGATTCATCTTGAATAACAGGAGTATCTTCAAAGGATGTAGGTTCCAAAATATTTTTTCGTGATAAATAGTTTGGACTTTTGGATTCTAATAAACCGAAGGCTTTTATTTTTTTTATAAAGTCATATTGTGGTGCATTAACAACTGAAAAATGTTCTAATAAATAATCTAGTAAATTTTTAATAGCATTAACTCCTAATTCTGGGTGGGCAGCATGAGAAGCAACACCATGAGAAATAATTTTAATAGTATCATCATTTATTTTTTCAATCGTAATATGTTTTCGAGATGTAACATCTTGTACAGCCTCTAAAGAAAAAGGCTGTTCTTTTGATAACTTTCTTAAAGTGATGGAACAATATTTGGGAACTACATTTAGTGCATTCTTTTTACAATCGATATGCAATATTTCTACATCTTGAATAAAAAAAGGATGTTTTAATTGAACCGATAAAATACCTTTTTCAGCATAAATAGCTGGAAAATTAGCATCTGGACTGAAACTGATAGTAGGAGATTCTTCTACTTGTTTATAATGCTGAATACATTTCCAATCTTTTTCTTCATTTAGGCCAATAATTAAGCGAACTCTTTTATGAACTTTTGTGCAATCAAAAACTGCTTTCATAGCATATAATGCAGCAATAACAGGTCCTTTATCATCAATTGAACCACGACCAAAAAGTTTTCCATCTCGTATGGTTGGCTCAAAGGGAGGTGTTGTCCATCCATCTTCTAGCAATGCAGGGACAACATCTAAATGTCCTACAATACCAACTAATTCTTCTCCTTCTCCAAATTCTATATATCCACAATAACCATCAATATTTTTAGTACGGAATCCCATTTGTTTACCAAGGCGTAGTATATAATCTAACGCATTGTGGCAAGCTTTGCCAAATGGCATTCCAGCAAGATTAGTCTCTTCAGAAACACTCGGAAATTTTATTAAATCACAGACACTGTTTATTATTTCTTTTTTAGTATGATCAATCATTTCATCAAACATAATAATACTCCTTTATTATATTTTATGCTTCTATTTAATGATATATGATAAAAAAAGTCAATATAAAATTGTTGAAAATTTTTAATTCGATACCATATATAACTGACCGTCCAGAACAATAACTTTTTTGAAATATTGTGATATATTGTATAACAATGAATGAGGTTATAACATAAGCGTTGACAATAAGGAGAATTTATATGCAATCGATAGAAATTATAGAAACAAGCAGCTACTTGCCCCATAAGCAAATTTCAAATACTTTTTTAAATGAAAAATTTAACTTACCAGAAAATTGGATTTATAAGCGAACAGGGATAAAAAATAGATATTATATTACATCAGAGGAAACAATTGTTGATTTAGCAATTCATGTTGCCAAAGATATTCTTACAAAGACAACCATTGATGTGCAAAAAATTGGCAATATAATAGTAGCTTCTACTTCTTCTGATAGAATCATGCCAGGAATTAGTTTTGAAGTGCAAAAAGCACTGAATATTCAAAAATGTACTTGCCTAGATATAGTAGCAGGATGTAGTGGCTTTATCAATGCTTTTAATATTGCCAGACAAGGCCTTGTTTTAGGTGATACTGAATATGCTTTAGTGATAGGTGTGGAAACAATTTCAAAATTTTTGAATTTTGAAGATGTTGGTACATCTATCCTTCTAGGGGATGGAGCAGGTGCTACTTTAATAGGTATCACAAGTCATTTTAAAAAATATCAAAGTGATATTCAAAGTATTGGTCAAAGTGGAGATATTTTAACTTGTCATCATGGTGAAAAGCTATATATGAATGGAAAAGCAGTTTACAAATATGCTGTTACAAAAGTTATAGAAAACATACAAGATGTTGTGAATAAGGCAAATGAGACACTAGATACTATAAAATATATCATTCCGCATCAATCGAATATAAGAATATTAAATAGTATAGCGGAAAAATTATTATTGGAAAAATCAAAAATATATGTGAATTTAGATAAAGTAGGAAATACTTTTTGTGCAAGTATACCAATAGCCCTAGATGAAATGTGTGAAAAAAAAGTACTTCAGAAACGGTGATAAAGTGATCTTAGTAGGATATGGCGGTGGATTTAATTTAGGAAGTATTTTATTAGAAATATAAAAATATATAATAGAAAAGGAATGTGATAAAATGAAAATTGGTTTTTTATTTCCAGGTCAAGGAGCACAAACCATTGGTATGGGAAAAGATTTATATGATACATACGATTGTATAAAAGAAATATATGCCCAAGCAAAGGATATTACTAAAATAGATATAGCAAATATAACTTTTCAAGGATCAGAGAAAACGTTATCGAAAACACAAAATACACAGTTAGCTATTTTAACAATGAGTTTGGGTATTTTGACACTATTAAAAGAAAATGGAATTGATGCAGAATATGCTGCAGGTTTAAGTTTAGGTGAGTATACTGCTTTAACATATGGAGAAACATTTAATGTATCAGATGTTTTTAGAGTCATTCAAAAAAGAGGAGAATTTATGGAAAACTTTACACCAGAAGGTGAATGGAAAATGGTTGCTATTATTGGGTTGAAGGATGAGGTAGTAGAAAATATTTGCCAAAACGTAATAGGTGGATTTGCTGTACCGGCGAATTACAATTGTCCAGGTCAAATAACTGTTTCTGGCGATAAAGAAGGAATAGAACAAGTAACACAATTAGCAAAGTCATATGGAGCAAAACATATCATTCCTTTAAAAACAAATGGTCCGTTTCATACGGAACAATTATCTGAAGCTTCGAAAGCATTAAAAGCAGTATTAGAACCAATTACAATACAATTTCCCAAATGTCATGTTATCAAAAATTTAGATGGCACGCCATATGATACTTCTGATGATATAAAGGAAATTTTGGCTAAGCATATTGTAAATCCTGTTAAGTTTGCCAAATCTATTACATATATGTTAAATCATGGTGTTGATACATTTATTGAAATTGGTCCAGGAAAAATTTTAACGGGTTTTGTTAAGAAAATGAATAAAGAAGTAACTTGTTTGAACATTCATAATGTTACTTCTCTGGAGAATGTTATAACAATGTTGTCTTAATATATGATCTGGTGTTACTAATAGAACATATTAGATAAAGAGAAACATAAAACATGAAAAGGAGATCTAGCCGATGGAAAAAAATCGAAAAGTTGCATTAATCACAGGAGCAACAAGAGGTATTGGTAAAGAAATTGCCTATTGCCTAGCTAAAAGCGGATATAATATTGCTGTAAATTATCGAAATAAAACGCCTGAAGTTGTAAATTTGCAGAAAGAAATAGAAACAAATGCTACAGTAAAATGTTTGTTAATTCAGGGAGATGTTTCAAATGATAACCACGCAGAAACAATGGTAAAAGAAACAATACAAGAACTAGGAAAAATAGATGTATTGGTAAATAATGCAGGAATTACAAAAGATGGTCTTTTAATGCGTATGACAAAAGAAGATTTTGAAAGTGTGGTACAAGTAAATTTAATAGGTACTTTTAATATGACAAGAAATGTAATCCCTTTTATGGTAAAACAAAAATCAGGAAGGATTATTAATATTTCTTCTGTAGTAGGTATTTCTGGAAATGCAGGGCAAACAAATTATGCAGCTTCTAAAGCAGGAATCATTGGATTTACAAAAAGCTTAGCAAAAGAAGTTGCTAGTAGAAATATTTTAGTGAATGCTGTTGCACCAGGTTTTATTGCAACAGATATGACAGCAGTATTATCAGATACAGTAAAAGAAACCATTTTTGAACAAATCCCTTTAAAAAGGATGGGTACAGCGGAAGATGTTGCTAATGTTGTTAAATTTTTAGCATCTGAGGAAAGCAAATATATAACAGGGCAAGTAATTCATGTTGATGGTGGAATGTTAATGTAAAGGAGTTAAGTAAAATGAAAAGAAGAGTTGTTATAACGGGTTTAGGTGCTATTACACCAATAGGAAACACAGTTGATGCATTTTGGAAGGGAATCATTACAGGAAAATGTGGTATTGATGAAATTACATTATTTGATGCGACCCATTTTAAAGTAAAATTGGCAGCAGAAGTAAAAGATTTTCATGCAGAAGAAATGTTAGATAAAAGGGTAGCAAAAAGATTAGATAGATATACACAATTGGCAGTAGTTGCTGCACGAGAAGCAATGATAGATAGTTGTTTAAAAGTAGAAACAATTGATTGTACAAGATTTGGAGTGGCAGTGAGCTCAGGAATAGGTGGCCTTCAAACAATAGAAAATAATTCTAAAACATTATTTGAAAAGGGTCCAGATCGCATATCTCCACTATACATACCAATGGTGATTAATAATATGGCAACTGGAAATATAGCAATTGAAGTAGGCGCAAAGGGAGAATCATTTTGTATGACAACTGCTTGTGCAAGTGCTACGCACACAATAGGAGAATGTTTCAGAATTATTCGTCATGGTTACCAAGATGTTATGATAGCGGGAGGAACAGAGGCTTCTATTACGCCAACAGGAATAGGCGGTTTTACCAATATAAAAGCTTTATCTCAATCAACAGATAAATTAAGGGCTAGTATACCCTTTGATAAAGAAAGAAATGGATTTGTTATGGGAGAAGGGGCAGGTCTTCTTATTTTAGAATCATTAGATCATGCTAAAAAAAGAGGTGCAAAGATTTATGCCGAAATTGTTGGATATGGTGCTTCTTCAGATGCATATCATATTACATCTCCATCACCGGATGGTGAAGGCGGTGCTAGAGCTATGAAAAATGCAATGGAAGATGCGGGTATTTGTCCAGAAGATATTACATACATTAATGCTCATGGCACATCAACACATTTAAACGATGCTTGCGAAACAAATGCTATAAAGCTAGCTTTTGGTGAGGCAAGTAAAACTGTTATGGTAAGTTCAACCAAAGGACACACAGGCCATCTTTTAGGAGCCGCTGGTGGAATAGAAGCGGTTGCTTGTGTAAAAGCAATAGAAGAAGGAATAGTACCACCGACGATAGGATATCGTATTCCGGATGAAGCATGTGATTTAGATATTGTACCAAATCAGTCAAGAAAGGCAGATATAAAATATGCTATGTCTAATTCACTCGGTTTTGGTGGACATAATAGTTCTATTATCTTTAAACAATATGTAAATGAAAGATAAGATATATTGAGATTTTGAATTTTTGAGAAAGGATAATAAAAAATGGATTATAAAGAAATTAAAAAATTAATGGATGACATGGGAAACTCCCAATTATCAGAAATGGAAATTATCTTTCCAGATGGTATTAAAATTAGTATGAAAAAAGACGAGAAAAAGCAGAAAGAATTTGTTTCTCTTCCTGTTGCTACTTCAGAAGAAGAAATTTCAATGTCTTCAGGAAGAATGCCTATATCTAATTCTATTACAAATTCTGTACCATCTGTTACGGTAACAACAAGCCCTATTGTTTCAAAAGAGCCAAAGAAAGAAGGAAAAATTGTTACATCGCCTATGGTTGGCACATTTTATGCCAAACCTTCCCCAAAAGCAGAACCCTTTGTAACAGTAGGTAGTAAAGTAAAAAAGGGAGATATTCTTTGTGTAATAGAAGCAATGAAATTAATGAATGAAATAGAATCAGAGTATGAAGGAGAAATAATAGAAGTACTCGTAAAAGATGAAGAAATGGTAGAGTATGGAAAACCATTATTCGTGATTCAGTAAATGCATTATCATAAATATATATTGTAGTACATTAAAAGGAGGTATATCATGTTAGATATTAACCAAATTATGAAAATTATACCACAAAGAGCACCTTTTCTTATGATAGATAAGGTAGAATCGTACGTGCCTGGAGAAAGTTGTACAGCTTATAAAACAGTGTGTATCAATGAACCATATTTTGCAGGACATTTTCCAGGTCAGCCCATTATGCCTGGTGTATTAATTGTAGAAGCATTAGCACAAACAGGTGCTGTTGCTATCTTGTCTTTAAAAGAAAATAAAGGAAAAAACGCATTATTTGGTAGAATTGATAAATTAAGATTTAAAAAACAAGTTGTTCCAGGAGATATATTAAAATTAGAAGTAAAAATCATTAAGAAAAAGGGAGCCATTGGTGTAGGAGAAGCAATGGCTACGGTAGATGGTAAAATAGTTGCTAAAGGAGAATTAACTTTTGCTATTGTAGAATAGCAACATGGTATGAATTGAAAAATATAGTGAAGAAGGGAAAATCATATGTTAAATAAAATATTAATCGCTAATCGAGGAGAAATTGCAGTGCGCATTATACGTGCTTGTCATGAAATGAATATACAAACAGTAGCAATTTATTCGGAAGCAGATAAGGAAAGCTTGCATGCAAAATTGGCAGATGAGGCTGTTTGTGTAGGCCCAGCACCATCTAATAAAAGCTATTTAAATATAAAAAATATTTTAGAAGCAGCAGTACTTAAAGGGGTAGATGGGATTCATCCAGGGTTTGGTTTTCTGTCTGAAAATGCTATTTTTGCTAAAATGTGCGAAGAAAGCCATATAAAATTTATAGGACCTTCCTATCACATAATGGATTTTATGAGCAATAAAGCTAAGGCCAAAAGATTAATCAAGTCAGCAGGTATTTCAGTTATACCAGGATCTGAAGGAAGTTTAAAAGATTTAGAAGAAGTGAAACAAGTTGCTAAAAAAATAGGTTTTCCTATTATGCTAAAAGCTTCAGCTGGAGGTGGAGGAAAGGGAATTAGACTAGTGAATAATATGAAAGAATTAGAAACAGCATATGCTATTGTGAAACAAGAAGCGAAAAATTCTTTTAATGATGAAGAAATTTATTTAGAAAAATATATCTTACATCCTAGGCATGTAGAAATACAAGTATTAGCAGATGAATTTGGCAATGTGATTCATTTAGGTGAGAGAGACTGTTCTTTACAAAGAAAACATCAAAAGATATTAGAAGAAAGCCCTTCTACTGTATTAGATGAAACATTGAGAAAAAAAATGGGAGAAGCAGCAATAGCAATAGTAAAAGCTTCTCATTATGCTAATGCAGGAACAATAGAATTTTTAGTAGATAAAAACAAGCAATTTTATTTTATGGAAATGAATACAAGAATACAGGTGGAACACCCAGTTACAGAATGGGTAACAGGAATAGATATTGTGAAAGAGCAAATACGAATTGCTTCAGGAGAAACATTAAGATATCAACAAAGTGATATTTCTTTGAAAGGACATAGTATTGAGTGTAGGATTAATGCAGAAAATCCTGATAAACATTTTATGCCTTGTCCTGGTGTAATTAAAGATTTAAATTTACCTGGCGGTAATGGTGTTAGAGTGGATACAGCCGTATATACAGGATATAAAATTCCACCAAATTATGATGCAATGATTGCCAAGATTATTGTTTATGGTGAGAATAGAAAAGAAGCTATTGCCAAAATGAAAAGGGCATTAGAAGAAAGTATTATAGATGGTGTAGAAACCAATATAGACTTTTTATATCGCATACTAGAAAATGAAACATTTATCAGTGGAAATTTTGATACATCATTTGTAGAAAAATTTCTTTCTGCTAAAAATGAAAATATAGAATAGGGTTTTTATAAAAAAGTGTTAAGGGGTTAAACTTATGATAATTGATAAGTTCAGAAAGAGAAATATAAAGAACACAGGCAATATCAATAAAAAAGTAGATATTCCAATAGGAAAATGGGTAAAATGTGAAAAGTGTCAAGAAATTTTATATAAAGAAACATTACATGAGAATTTTAGTATTTGTCCGAATTGTGGAAATTATTTTCGTTTATCTAGTAGACGCAGAATAAAACAAATTGTAGATGAAGGCACTTTTTCTCCTTTTGTTTTAAATATAAAAACAACTAACCCACTTAATATAGAAGGATATATAGAAAAAATCAATAACTTGCAAGATAAAACCGGATTAGAAGAGGCTGTGCTATGTGGTAAGGCAAAAATACATGGTGAAGAAGTTGTTATTTGTGCTATGGATGGAAACTTTTTAATGGGAAGCATGGGAAGTGTTGTAGGAGAAAAAATAACTTATTCCATTGAACAGGCTATGGCATTAAGATTGCCATTGATTATTTTTGCTGTTTCGGGTGGTGCTAGAATGCAAGAAGGAATGATATCTTTAATGCAAATGGCAAAAACTTCAGCTGCTATTGCCAAATTTAATGAAGCTGGTTTACTTTTTATATCTGTATTAACAGATCCTACTTATGGTGGTGTTACTGCAAGTTTTGCTTCTTTAGGGGATATTATTTTGGCAGAACCGAATGCAATGATAGGATTTGCTGGCCCTAGGGTAATTAAACAAACCATTCAACAAGAATTGCCAGAGGGATTTCAAACAGCGGAATTTTTATTAGAACATGGTTTTATTGATAAAATTGTTGACAGAAGAAACATGAGAGACATGTTATATAAATTAATCAATTTCAATAAATAATGTAGATTGTTTATATAACGAAATTACACAAATTGTATGGGAGGTAAGATGTTGGTTGATATAAAAGAAGAGATACAGGGATTAGGGAAAACCGTTCAAGAAGTAAAAAGCAATTTAACAGCTTGGAATAGAATTCAAATTGCTAGAAATCCTGAAAGGCCTACAGCTTTGGATTATATTACTATTATTTTTGATGAATTTATTGAACTTCATGGAGATAGAATGTTTAAAGATGATAAAGCTATGGTATGTGGTCTAGCAAAAATAGACAATCAAAATTATACAATTATAGCCGAACAAAAAGGAAGAAATACCAAGGAAAATATTGAAAGAAATTTTGGTATGCCAAATCCTGAAAGTTATCGAAAAGGTATACGATTTATGAAACAGGCGGAGAAATTTCACAGACCGATTATTACATTTATTGATACAAAAGGTGCCTATCCTGGTATTGGTGCTGAGGAAAGAGGACAGGGAGAGGCCATTGCCAAAAGCATGATGGAAATGGCAAATTTAAAGGTACCTATTATTGTTATTGTTATTGGAGAAGGCTCAAGCGGTGGTGCTTTGGCAATTGGTGTTGGAGATAAAGTTTTTATGCTTGAAAACGCTATTTACGCTATTCTTTCTCCAGAAGGTTATGCTAGTATTTTATGGAAGGATAGTAGTAAGGTAAAAGAAGCAGCAGAAAAGATGAAATTAACTGCTGAAGACTTATATGATTTTCATATTATTGATGGTATTATTAAAGAACCAATAGGAGGAGCGCAATATGATAAAAATTTTGTAGCCAAGGAAATCAAAAAAGTAATTTTGAAAAGCACGAGTGAGTTAAAGCAAAAAAATGAAGATTTACTCATTGCTGAACGATATGATAAGTATAGAAATATAGGTGTATATAAATGATATCGTAAGAAATAAAAAATAGAAAGAAAGGGGAAAAAAATGATTTTAAAAGGAAAAACAATACTAATCATGGGTATTAGAAATAAGTGGAGTATTGCTTATGGTGTTGCAAAATCTGCTTATCATCAGGGAGCAAAATTAATTTTTACATTTATGGGAGAAGAAAATAGAGAAAAAATAGAAGAGTTAATTTCTGAATTTGGAAATGCAAAAGCATATGCATGCGATGCTTCTAAAGATGAAGAGTTAGTAGTGTTATTTTCTACTATTAAAAAGGAATATGGAAAAATTGATGGTATATTACATAGTATTGCACATGCCAATACAGAGGATTTAAGAAATGATTTTATTAATACTAGTAAAGAAGGATTTGCACATGCCAATGATGTAAGTGCCTATTCTTTAGTTGCTGTTGCTAGAATAGCACGAGATTTAACAGTATTGAATGAAAATGCTAGTCTTGTTGCACTAACATATTATGGTTCTACTAAGGTTTTGGCAGGATATAATGTTATGGGTGTTGCTAAAGCGGCTTTAGAATGTAGCATTCGCTATTTAGCAGATAATTTAGGACCAATGGGAATACGTGTTAATGCTATATCTGCAGGTCCTATCAAAACACTTTCTGCTAAAGGAATTAAAGATTTTAATACTATATTAGATGTGATTGAAGAAAAAGCACCTTTAAGAAGAAATGTAACAACAAGCGAAGTGGGAGATTCTGTTGCATTTTTGCTAAGTAATATGGCTAGTGCTATTACTGGTCAAATTATTTATGCTGATAATGGTTATAACATCATGGGAATTTAATAAGGTGAATATTAATTAAACTAGCATTATTGCTACAAATGAGAAGTAGATATAATGCTAATTTTTATACTAGTTATCTAGTGTAACAAACCACTTAATATATTATACTAAAACAGTAAATATAATATGTGGAATGAAAGGAGAAAATAATGAAGTTACCAGAGTTGAAGATAGGGGAATTAGTAGCAAAGTTGCCAATTATACAAGGGGGTATGGGGATAGGAATATCTCGTTCAAAATTAGCTGGAAATGTTGCAAAAGAAGGGGGAGTAGGAATTATTTCTACAGCACAAATAGGATTTGATGAACCAGATTTTGAAGCAAATCCATTAGATGCTAATTTAAGATCTTTAGCCAAACACATTAAAAAGGCAAAGGAAATTAGTAAAGGTAATGGTATTGTTGGTATTAATATTATGAGTGTTACAAATTATTATAAAGAACATGTTCAACAAGCAATTGAAAGTGGAATTGATTTAATTATTTCAGGAGCGGGACTTCCCAAAGAATTGCCTAAATTAGTGGAGGGGACACAGGTAAAAATAGCACCTATTATTTCTTCCGCAAGAGGTGCTAAATTGATGATTCAATTATGGGCAAAACACAATCACATTCCTGATATGATTGTAGTAGAAGGACCTGAAGCAGGAGGACATTTAGGATTCTCAAGAGAACAATTGAAACAAGAACATAATAATATTTATGAAATTGTTTCGGAAGTAGTAGAAACTGTAGAAACATTTGAAATAGCATTTAGAAAAAAAATTCCTGTTATTGCTGCTGGTGGTATTTTTACTGGTAAAGATATTGTTAAAGCTTTGGCATCAGGTGCCTCAGGTGTTCAAATGGCAACAAGATTTGTTGCCACAAAAGAGTGTGATGCGGATGAAAGATATAAAGAAGCGTATATTAAAGCATCAAAAGAAGAAATTGAAATTGTTCAAAGCCCGGTGGGAATGCCTGGAAGAGCTATTAAGAACTCATTTTTAAAACATGTAGAGAAAAGAAAAGAACAAGGCATTATAGGAATAGAAGGAAAGTGTTTAGGTTGTATCAAAACTTGTCATCCTGAGAAAACGCCGTATTGTATTACAAGAGCCTTAATTAATGCCGTAAAAGGAGATATAGATAATGCACTGGTCTTTGTAGGAAGTAATGTTGATAGAATTCATCAAGTGATAACTGTAAAAGAACTAATGCATGAATTAGTAGCAGAGGCAGAAAAAACAGAATAATAATTTCTAAAATAGTATTTTTGCATGTTAGTCTTGACAAACATTTCCATTCGCGCTATAATGTTAACCGAAGTTAACATTAAGAAAGGAATTTCATGATAACAAAATCCCTAGAAGAATATATAAAAACAATGTATTTGTTAAAACAAAAAAAACACATTGTGAGAGTAACAGATATTGCTGAAAAAATGAATTGTACCAAAGCCAGTGTGAATAAGGCATTAAAAATTCTAAAACAGGAAAATCTTGTGAATTATGAAACATATGGAAAGATTGAAATTACTGAAGAAGGAGAAAAACTAGCAAGAAAAGTTTTAGAGGCATATGATATCATTTATTTATTTTTAACTGAAATATTAAAATTAGATATTGAAATTGCGGAAATAGAATCCAAAAATATAAAGATGTCTTTAAAAGATGAAACTTTAAATCAATTAGCAAAATATGTTCATAAAGAATTAGGATTATATGATTTAAATTGTGGGTATGATATTAATAATACAAAATGCTTATCTTGTTTAAGAACAACTTCACGAAAGAAAAATGAATATTTTTAAGACAAAAATCATTGTTTGGTATATGTTCCCTCAAAATAGTAACTTCTATAGAATCAGTGACGGTTTATAGATGACCTTTAACAATCTAAATTTAAAAAAAAGGAATTAAAAAAATGAAAACAATTTATGTTGATAATGCTGCTACAACAAGGGTAGATGATGAAGTATTAAAAGAAATGATACCGTTTTTTTCTGAAAAATATGGTAATCCCTCTTCTATTTACTCATTAGGAAGAGATACAAAAAAAGCTGTAGAAACGGCAAGAGAGAAAGTTGCTAAAGCAATTCATGCAAACCCAGATGAAATTTATTTTATGGGATGTGGTTCAGAAGCTGATAATACAGCTATTAAAGGTGTTGCGTATGCAAATCAAAAAAAGGGAAACCATATTATTACGAGTAAAATTGAGCATCCAGCTGTATTAGATACATGTAAAACTCTAGAAAAACAAGGTTTTGAAGTATCATATATTGATGTGGATGAAAAACGGATTTGTCAAATTAGATGAATTAGAGAAAGCCATTAAAGAAACAACCATTTTAATCTCTATTATGTATGCAAATAATGAGATTGGGACTATAGAACCAATAGAAAAAATTGGAACAATTGCAAAAAAGCATAATATTATCTTTCATACAGATGCTGTACAGGCAATAGGATCTGTTGCAATTGATGTAACAAAGCTTCCAGTAGATTTATTATCTATGTCTAGTCATAAATTTCATGGACCAAAAGGTGTTGGTGCTTTATATGTTCGCAAGGGTATAAAATTTGACAAATTCATGAATGGTGGTCATCAAGAAAAAAATAAAAGAGCTGGAACAGAAAATGTTGCTGGAATTGTTGGTATGGGTAAAGCTATTGAATTAGCATATGAAAACTTTGAACAGCACAAAAATGATTTAACCAAACTACGTGATTATTATTTTGAACAAGTTACCAAAAAGATTCCTTATATCAAAATTAATGGTGACACAGAAAAAAGATTACCAGGAAATACCAATATTTCTTTTAGATTTATTGAAGGAGAAGGACTTTTGCTAAATCTAGATTTAAAAGGTATTTGTGCATCAAGTGGTAGTGCTTGTACTTCTGGTTCCCTAGATCCATCTCATGTGCTTTTAGCAATTGGTCTACCTCATGAAATTGCACATGGTTCACTAAGAATTAGTTTTTCAAAATACAATACAAAAGAAGAGGTAGATATTATTGTAAATAGTTTGGTAGAAATAGTACAAAAATTAAGAGACATGTCACCATTGTATGAAAAATTTATAGAAGAAGGAGGAAAT
This sequence comes from uncultured Clostridia bacterium, assembly GCA_947626885.1. Classification (GTDB taxonomy): domain Bacteria; phylum Bacillota; class Clostridia; order TANB77; family CAG-508; genus Scatovivens. Next base: position 85,877 of record CANQTX010000004.1, read on the forward strand.
CAATAATGGACTATTCAGAAAAAGTCGTGGATCATTATACGAATCCAAGAAATGTTGGAAAAATAGAAAATGCATCAGGTGTAGGAGAAGTAGGAAATCCTGTATGTGGCGATATTATGAAGATGTTTTTAAAAATTGAAAATGGTATTATTACAGATGTAAAGTTTAAAACTTTTGGATGTGGTGCTGCCATTGCTACAAGTAGTGTATCAACAGAAATGATAAAAGGAAAAACAGTGGAAGAAGCCTTGGCTCTAACCAATCAAGAAGTAGTTCAAGCTTTAGATGGATTACCACCAGTTAAGTTACATTGTTCTGTTTTAGCAGAAGAAGCAATTCATGAGGCTATTGCAGACTATTATAGAAAAGAAGGCAAGTTAACAGAACAAGAAATAAAAGAAAAATGCCATTTAACTGAACATGAATGTGAACACTGTCATAATGGGCAATAAATGACATTTCATTTTAAAATAGTAACCAAATGAAATCACTTAGAATACCATATTCTAGGTGATTTTTATGAAATGGGGATTGTGTTTAGCAGGTGGAGGAGTAAAGGGAATGGCACATATAGGTGCAATAAAAGCGTTAGAAGAAGCAAATATAAAGTTTCATTGTGTATCAGGAACATCTTCAGGAAGTATTGTTGCTACATTATATGCTTGTGGATATACAACGGACGAAATGTATCAAATATTTATAAAACATGCTAAACAAATAAAATATGTAGATTTAAAAAATATTAAAAAATTTATTGTTCATCTTTCCAATGGAGTATTGAAAATTGATGGGTTGAATAGTGGAGAGATAATATATCAATTAATTCATCAATATTGTGGCAAAAAAGGAATTACCAATATTCATCAAGTAAAAATGCCTCTTCTTATTCCTTCTGTTAATCTTTGTGATGAAAAACTATATATTTTCTATTCTCAAAAAAACGAAAATTTTAAATGTCCAAAAAATATAAAATACATTACTGATATTGATATTGCAACAGCGGTGCAAGCAAGTTGTAGTTATCCAGGAATTTTTTCTCCTTGTGATAAATATCAAGACACACTTTTGATTGACGGAGGAATTGAAGAAAATGTTCCTTGGAGAGAAATGAAACGTGTAGGTGTAGATAAAGTTTTAAGCATTGTGTTTTCTGATGAAATTACGCAAAAATGTTGTCATAGTATGATAGGAATTGTTCATAAATCTTTTGAAATTTTATGTCATGAACTTGCAAAGTATGAGTGGGATGGAACGGATTATTTATTAGAAGTGAAACATAAAAATATAGGACTCTTAAATACAAAAAATATGAAGGAGTTGTATCAAGAAGGATATAAGCAGATGAAGCAATATATTATTGATAATCAATTAAATGATAAGATATTGATATGAGTTTGAAATATATTTGACAAAATAGCATTTCTTATGTTTTAATAATGCTAATATATTGAAAAATATTTTGTAAAAAGATAATGAGATAAAATGAAAAAAATTAGAAAAGATTTAGAAGAATTAAAAGATGAACAATATGCAAAATGGAATGAGAAGTTTTGTCCAGATACGAATAAAAAAATTTTAGGTATTCGCATTCCAAAACTTAGAAAATTAGCAAAGAATTTATTGAAAACCTATAATATCACAGAGATATTAGAAGAAATACAGGATGAATATTTAGAAGAAGTAATTTTACAAGGTTTTGTAATTGGTTATGCTGATATTTTATTAGTTGATAAAATCCCTTTTATCGAGAAGTTTCTTCCTAAAATCGATAGTTGGGCAATAACGGATTCTTTTGTTCCAACATTAAACGTAAAAGAAGAAGACCTGCATTTTTTTTGGAAATTTATTTTACCTTATACACAATCTGATAAAGAATTTTTAGTGCGTTTTTCTGTTGTTTGTATGTTAGATTATTATATAACAGAGGAATATGTAGATGATGTTCTTCATGTTTTGGATAGTATTACACATAATGGTTACTATGCAAAAATGAGTGTTGCATGGACTTTAGCAGAAATAGGGGCAAAATTTAATAATAAAGCAATGCTGTATTTATCTAATAAAAATCATTTAGATACATTTACTTATCATAAAACTTTGCAAAAAATGATAGAATCATATCGAATATCAGCTGATCAAAAAGAAATTCTAAGACAACTCAAAAGAAAATCAAAGAAAAAAATTGTATAAATATTTTATTTATGATATACTAAAAAACAAATATAAATAGGAGTAGAAGATGATTGAAAACGTAAAATTTTACATATTATTATTTTTTACCTATTCTTTTTTAGGATGGCTCATGGAATCTGTAGGTGGAATATTTAAAGTAAAAAAATTTGTTAATAGAGGTTTCCTTATTGGGCCGTATTGCCCAGTGTATGGTACAGGAGTTATTCTTATTACTTTACTATTAGATAAATATAAAAATGACGTTCCTGCATTATTTTTACTATCAACTGTTATATGTGGTACTTTAGAATATGCAACAAGTTTTTTTATGGAAAAATGGTTTAATGCTCGATGGTGGGATTATCATAATCGAAAATTTAATATTAATGGGCGAATTTGTTTAGAAACATTAATACCATTTGGATTAGCAGGAACCGCCATTATTTGTTTGATCAATCCATTTTTTATATGTTTATTTCATAAAATACCGGAAACAATAGTAACAGGTGTGGTATGTGGATTAGTTGCTGTTTTTCTAGTTGATATGATTGTGTCTTTTTGCATTATTTCTAGTTTTAAACATGTAACTTATGAAAGTGCTGATAATACAGAGGAAATATCTGAAAAGGTACGAGAAAAAACAGAGGATATGTTAATGAAGGCAGAGTCTGATGCTATGATATTTTCTAGAAAAATAAAAGTAAGAGGATTAAAATTTGAAAGAAAGTTAAAATACACAAGAAAAAAAGCAGTTTCATTATTAAAAGAGTCTCAGAGTACATTTGTACAAAAAGTATCTAAGGGTATAGAAGCAGATAGAATGAAAATGAGAAATGCAAAAGAAGTATTAGAATTAAGACAAAAACAAAAGCTAGAAAATTTTGATAATAAATTAAATGATTTAAGAAAATCTTCTGAAGAATTTACAAAATATGTACGAGAAAAATTTCAAAATCATTCTTTGTTGAAAAGCAGATTAATGGAAGCGTTTCCCAATTTAGAAGTAATGATACATAAAAAGAAACAAAAGAAAAATAATGAAAAATGAAATATGTAAAAATACAATGAAGTTGTGAATTCAAAAGTAGGAGGAAGTTTATGAGTATTGTGTCTGATGAAGTATATGTGAGTTTAATATGTAATGGAGAATTTGATGCAATTCCTGGGATTCCGATAGGAGAATTATTTGAGTCTTTTTTTGATAATATCAATTACAATGTTTTAAAACAAAATTCCGAAACTTTTGTTGATTTTACGGGAGAAGCTATTTGTAACAATCAACCTTGTATTGTATTAATTCGATTTAAAGTAGATGAAATGGTAGAAGAGTTTGAAATTATTGGTGTAAAAGTAGATGATACGGTTTTAAATGAGGATGAGACATTGGATTTACTAGAAGATATAGCATTTGCGAATGGTACAATAATTGAAGAGGAATATTATGATGAATGTGAGCATGATTGTCAACATTGTAATTTTGGAGATGACAATTCTTCTATAAAAGATGATGATATGGAAAATTTTAATGAAAATGAAGAAAATAAAAAAGATGATTCTCCTCATGAAAATGATGATGAAAAGAAATAAATAAAAAGGATAAAAATTGTTCACATAAATAACATTTCTTCAATATTATATATAAACCGCTATATATAGGAGGAAGAAGAAATGTTTTTTTGTAAATTTAAAAAGTTAATTGCAGGTATTTTAATAGGATTTGGAATAGGTACACTTTTGGTTTTATTTTTACCTCCTGTTGTATGGATATGTATTATAGGATTTGGCATGTTGGTAGGCGGTATAAAATTTTTATTGGGTAAATAGGAGGGAAAAATATGACAATCGTAGTAAAAAAAGTTCCAAAATGTTTAAGAGGAATTGTAAAATTTATTTTTGGTATGAAAAATACATAAAATAATAAACAAAAAATGCTTAACATTATATTTGTTAAGCATTTTTACTAGTAACAATTTTCTGTTAAAATCATTAAACAGCTCTTTTAACTTTTCCAGAACGTAAGCATTTGGAACATACAGATACTTTTTTTACTTCTCCGTTAATAATCGCTTTTACATTTCTTAAATTTGGTTTTACAGGTCTAGTCGTTCTTTTACTGATGTGGGAACGTGTAATACTAAGTTGTTTTCCAAAAGTTGTTTCTTTTCCACAAATTGCACATTTTGCCATAATATAAACACCTCCATTACTTTTATTAAACTGACTATTTATTAGTCTAACACAATTTTACTAAAAAAACAAGAGTTTTTTTAACTTTTTTAAAATGTATTGATTCAGGAACTATAGGTTTAAAATAGATATGTCACAAGTAAAATGAAAATAAAATATTGAAAGAGAGTACCAAAAATGATATTGTTT
>CANQTX010000005.1 GCA_947626885.1 uncultured Clostridia bacterium
GGTTTTTGTTACTCTGTGCAAAACTATAAGTTTTCTGACGCCCCCAGCATAGCTGGGGGATTACCTTGAAGTTATAAAAATAAAGGACAACATTTGTCCTTTATTTATTTTATGATTATTTTAAAATTAATACCTTTTCGTATTCTTTAAGGATGATCTACTATTTTGAAATACTCATCAATAATGTATGTAAACATTTATGAATATTTTCTTTTTCTGGCAGCCTCTGATTTTTTCTTCCTTTTTACACTAGGTTTTTCATAATGCTCTCTTTTTCTTACTTCTTGTAGTACTCCGTTTTTTGCACATTGTCTTTTGAATCTTTTTAACGCATCTTCTAAATTCCCATTTACTTTAACCTCTGACATGATTTCCCCTCCTTCCGAAGCCTAAAAAGTGAACTGTTTTGTATCAACCACTGGATGTATTTGACTTTTATTATTATACATTACTTCAGTATAACTTGTCAATACTTAATTTGCGTCAAATAACTCTCCAATAGAAGTCTCTTCATGTATTCTTTTAATTGCTTCTCCAAAAAGCTCTGAAATTGATACCACTGCTATTTTATCAATTTGCTTTTCTTTAGGAAGAGGAACCGTATTGGTCATAACCAATTCTTTAATTTCTGAATTACGTATTCTTTCGATTGCTGGTCCTGAAAGAATACCATGTGTACATCCTACATAAACATCTTTTGCACCAAATCGTTTAATTACTTCAACAGTCTCCATAATAGATCCTGCTGTGTCTACTTCATCATCAAAGATTAAAGCATTCTTTCCTTCTATTTCTCCTATCACACTTGTGGCTATTGCCCTATCATCATTTCCATTTCTTCTTTTATCTACTAATGCAATAGGACATTCAAAATGTTCTGCATATTTATAAGCTTTTTTAGAACTTCCTGCATCAGTTGCCACTACCACTTTATTCTCTATTTCTTTCATATCAAAATATTTTTCTAACAAAGCTTCTCCTGTTAAAACATCACAATTAATATTAAAATACGATTGGATTGCTCTATTATGTAAATCACACGTCAGAATTCTATTAGCTCCAGCAGCTTCTAATAATTGTGCTAATAATTTTGCTGTCACTGGAATTCTAGGCTGATCTTTTTTGTCTGATCGTGAATAAATATAGTACGGTAAAACCACTGTAATTCTTTTAGCTGATGCTCGCTTTACCGCATCTATTGTAATTAACATTTCCATAATTCTTTCATTAACAGGTGGTTGCGTTGTTTGTACGAGAAAGATATCTTTATCTCTTACTGTTTCTAAAATTTGAACAAAATTATTATCGTTCTTGAATTTCATCATTTCTATTTTGCCACTTTCAATTTCTAAATAATGACATATTTCTTCTGTAAATTTTTCTGCTGATTTACTACATGCAAATACTTTTAGTTTGTCTGTACTCATAAATTTCTCCTTTTCTTTTATTTTACATTATTGTATACTATATGTCGTATTTTGTAAATATCTCTCTTCTATTCATATGTTTTTATTTCATATCTTTCCTCATCACCAAACTTAAGTTGCATCATCTGATTATTTTTTAAACTGGCTTTTACATCTATTTTCTTTTGATTGGTAGAACCTCTAAATTTCAAATCAATTAGCTTATTTTCCTCTTGAAATGCCCCATCTACTATAATATCAATATTTTGTAACAATTCTTTCGTATAAGAAAAAGATAGATACATATCCTTTAAAATATCTTTTTCAAAATCATATCCCGTATAGCACCAAATAGTTTTATTAGGAAATCTTTCTTTTACTTTTCTTACGAGTGACACAAGAGCTTTTTGATTTACAGGCTCCAAAGGTTCTCCCCCCAAAATAGAAAGTCCTGCTATATATTCATGATCTAATAATTCCATAATATAATCCATAGTTGTTTCATCAAATTTTTTTCCATAATTAAAATCCCATGCTTCCTGATTATGGCATCCCTTACAATGGAAATGGCAACCACTTACATATAGAGAAACTCTTACACCTTCTCCATCTTGTACATCTATAGTTTTTATATCTGCATAATTCATATATTCTTTCCTTCTTAATTTTCATCAATTTATCAAAATAATATAAAAGATAAGACACATAGGCTTTTGCTATATGTGCCTTTCCTTTTACATATACTCTATTTAAATATGTAATACCCTTGCCTTAATTTCTTTTGTTTTTCCAACATTCCAAAAGTTTTCTCCTAAGTACCCACAAGTTCTTCTTGTTACGTTCATTTTGCTATGGTCTTTATTTCCACATTGTGGACACTCCCATTCATTTTGTTCATTAATCATAATTTCTCCATCATATCCACAGCAATGACAATAATCTGATTTCGTATTAAATTCTGCATATTGTATATTATCATAAATAAACTTAACAATTTCTTCTAATGCTTCTAAATTATTTTTCATATTCGGTATTTCTATATAAGATATAGCACCACCAGAAGAAATCGGCTGATATTTACTTTCAAATTTTAATTTATCAAATGCATTGATTTTCTCTCTTACATCTACATGATAAGAATTGGTATAATATCCCTTATCTGTAATATCTTCTATATCTCCAAATCTTTCTTTATCCACTCTTGCAAAACGATAACACAAACTTTCTGCGGGTGTTCCATATAGAGCAAATCCTAGTCCTGTTTCTTGTTTCCATTTATCTACAGTTTCTCTCATGTGTTTCATGACTCTTATAGAGAATTCTTCTCCTACAGGATCTGTATGACTAACCCCTTTCATTAATTTTGTTACTTCATAAAGCCCTATATATCCTAAAGATATCGTTGAAAAACAACTATTTAGTAACTTATCGATTGTTTCTCCTTTTTCAAGTCTTGCTAATGCACCATATTGCCAATGAATTGGTGAAGCATCAGACATAGTTCCTAATAGGGCATTATGTCTACACATAAGTGCTTCTTTACAAAGTTCTAGCCTTTCATCAAATAGTTTCCAGAATTTGTCTTCGTCTCCATTTGCAATAATTCCTATTTGTGGTAAGTTGATACTAACCACTCCTTGATTAAATCTAGATTCAAATACATATTCTCCCTTTTCATTTTTCCATGGAGACAAGAAACTTCTACATCCCATAGGGCTAAACACATTGCCCTCATAATTCTCACGCATAATTTTGGCAGATATATAATCCGGATATAATCTTTTTGATGAACATTTTACTGCTAGTTTCGTTAAATAATCATATTTTCCACCTTTTAAACAATTGTGTTCATCTAATACATATATTAATTTTGGAAATGCTGGTGTAATATAAACACCTTTTTCATTTTTAATTCCCTGCAATCTTTGTTTTAGAATTTCTTCAATAATCATAGCATTTTCTTCTATATATGGATCCTCTTTATCTAAAAACATAAAAATTGTTACAAAAGGACTTTGACCATTTGTTGTCATTAATGTATTAATTTGATATTGCATAGTTTGAACACCTGCTGTTAAATCCTCTTGTCTTCTTTCAATGGCATCTTCTGTCGCTCTTTGATGACATTCTTCTTTAGAATATCCTTTCTCTACATATCCTAAGAATCTTTTTTTGTAAATTTTATCATATGTTTTTCTTAAATATTTTCCTAAATGACGGATATCCACAGATTGTCCTCCATATTGACTACTGGCTACCGCTGCAATAATTTGTGTCATAACAGTACAAGCTACTTGAAAACTTTTAGGACTTTCAATTAATTTTCCATTCATTACAGTGCCATTGTCTAACATGTCTCCAATGTTTACTAAACAACAGTTATGCATTGGTTGAACAAAATAATCCTTATCATGAAAATGTAAAATACCATCATTATGTGCTTTTACAATTCTCTCTGGAAGCATAACTCTATCTGCTAAGTCCTTTGAACACTCACCTGCAATTAAATCTCTTTGTGTAGAAACTAAAACAGCATTTTTATTACTATTTTCTTCCATTGTTTCTTTATTGGCATTTCTTACTAAACTTAAGATACTATCATCTGTAGAATTTGCCTGACGAATTAAAGCATGTTTTTCTCGGTATAAGATATACTTTTTAGCCAATGTAAACTTACCAAATTCCATTAACTTACGTTCTATAATATCTTGTATTTCTTCTACAGACATTGTGGTTTTATTTAAGTTTTCTATATACTTTGTAATACATTCTATAGATGATCTAGAAATTTTGTCTTTTCCACCCACTTCTCTATTGGCTTGACTAATTGCAACAACAATTTTCCCACTATCATAATCAACTTTTCTTCCATCCCTTTTTACAACTTTCATCGTGATATCCTCCATTATAGAACTTTCTTATTTTATTATTTCTTCATTTGTCTTTTGAAATTATAAAATTATTTTACCATTTTAAAAAGTAATGTCAAACGCATAGTTTTTATGTCTCCATCTTTTGTGTTCAAGTTATATCAACGCATACCAACTTTTACTTTTTTAACTTTTCCAACTGTTAAATTTTGGTTAAATTTAATATTGTTTCTTTTTCTATGTTTTCAAGTTTTTTGTTAAATCTAATATTACATTTTTATTACTTTTTTCAATTTTACCTAATTTTTATGCTTATTTTATTGTTACTTCTCAAATGATTGTCCAATTTAAAATAAAAAATCATATAGAAATACTACCTAATTTGGCATATTTGCTATATGACTTTTCTCTTTAGCATTTATAAAATAATAAAATAATTTGCTTGACTTTAAGAAATCCCCTTTTTTAATACTTACGATAAACAATTTTGATTCAAATACTTAATGCGTTCTATCATTTGTACTTCTTTCAGGCATTTCCTTAATAATATCTGATGGATTTCCTAAAAATCGTATACCTGCTTTTCCCACATCATTATATCCAAACTCTGTAGCCTTCTTTTTAGCATCCATACTCATTCTATTTATGATTTTAATCGCTCCTCCTACAGATTCCATATCTGCTGTTTTTACAGAACCATTTTGAATAGAATTTGCTAAATTTATAGCACCTTGAACATCCACCTCCTCAACATAAGGATTATTTCCTCCTACGTTTATTTCAGTTCCTCCTCTACGTGTTGCATAAGATACTAATGAATTTATATCTACCATAGTATTTCCTCTTTTCATTTCTAGAGCAGAATTAAATAATTGTATTATTGTATAATTTCTTTTTTCCGTTGAAGGAAGCTTAAACTGTTCTTCATATTGTTGCTGACTCTTTTCTTCGTTCATAATTTGAACAACTTCATTAACGCCAGGCATAAATCGATATGCCTCACTTTTTTCATATCCATATGATTTTGCCTCTTTCTCAGCTTCTTTTCTCATTCTATCAATAATATTAGTTATACCGCCATTCATCTACTGCTTCTTGTTGCAAATATCCATTATTCAGTGTAAGACCAATACTAATACAACCTTTTAAATCTAAAAGATCTAACTCTTCAAAACCTTTTCCCTTCAAATCTTCCACAGTATAATTATATTTTTGTGCCAAAAGAATTGCTTCTTCTAATTGAATATCCCTTCTTGTTTTATTTCCCATGCTGGAAGTATCTACTCGAATGTTATTCATTTCATTAGGAATTTCTATATTATCTATATTATTAGGTGTTTTTCCCTCTGGTAGTTGCTTTCTTCTTATTATTTTATTGAAAATATTTTTCAACCATCCCATACTTATTTTCTCCTTTAATAAATCATTCTTGCAATATCATGTATCTCTTATGTTTTTCTTTTAATCATTTTTAATTTTTTTCACTTATCATTAATCCATTTTATCTTTTTATTACTTCTTACAACATTAAGCATTCATAATGCTTAAGAATTCTTCTCCATCTATTTTTTCTTTTTCTAATAATACGCCTGCTACTTGATGCAATTTTTCCATATTAGCACTTAAGATTTCTTTTGTTCTTTGATATGCTATGTCTATAATTTTTTTCACTTCTTCATCAATTAAGCCTGCTGTCTCTTCACTAAAGTTCTTTTGTTGTGTAAAGTCTCTTCCTAAAAATACTTCTTCTTGACCAGAGCCAAATGTAATGGTTCCTAATCTTTCACTCATACCATACTTTGTAACCATTTCTCTTGCAATCTTTGATGCTCTTTCAATATCATTACTTGCTCCTGTTGATATATCTCCTAGTACTAAAGCTTCCGCTACTCTACCACCTAATAATGAAATAATTTGTTCTTCCATTTCTGATTTACTCATAAAAGATCTATCTTCTGAAGGTCTATACATCGTATATCCTCCTGCCATTCCCCTAGGAATAATAGATATCTGATGAACATCATCTTGTGTTGGTAAAAAGTGACTTGCTACAGCATGACCTGCTTCATGAAAAGCTACTAATTTTTTCTCTTTTTCGCTAATCACTTTTGATTTCTTTTCTGGTCCCATAGTTACTTTCACCATAGCATCTTCTATTTCTGTCATACCAATTTCTTGTTTATCACGCCTTGCAGCAAGTAATGCAGCTTCATTTAATATATTTTCTAAATCAGCACCAGCAAAACCTGCCGTGTTCTTTGCAATAATTCCTAAATCAACATCATCAGCTAATTTCTTCTTTCTCGCATGGACTTCTAATATTTCTTCTCTTGCTTTTACATCTGGTGTTCCTACCACAATTTGTCTATCAAATCTTCCTGCTCTTAATAATGCTTTATCTAATACATCTGGTCTATTGGTAGCTGCTAAAACAATAACGCCTTCATTAGCAGCAAATCCATCCATTTCTACCAGCAATTGATTCAATGTTTGCTCTCTTTCATCATGTCCTCCGCCAAGCCCTGCACCTCTTTGACGACCTACTGCATCGATTTCATCAATAAACACAATGCATGGTGCATTTTTCTTTGCTTGTTCAAATAAATCTCTTACTCTAGAAGCACCAACACCAACAAACATTTCAACAAAGTCTGAACCACTAATAATAAAGAATGGCACACCTGCTTCCCCCGCTACTGCTTTAGCAAGTAACGTTTTACCAGTACCTGGATGTCCTACTAATAATACGCCTTTTGGTATTCTCGCTCCCATATCTGTGAATTTTTTAGGTGCTTTCAAGAATTCTACAATTTCTTGTAACTCTTCTTTTTCTTCTTTAACACCAGCGACATCTTTAAAAGTTACTTTATTTTTATCATTACTATTCATCATTCTTGCTTTACTTTTTCCAAAGGACATAGAAGATTTATTTCCATTTTGATTTGGATTCATTAGTAATAACCAGAATAATAAGAATATAATCAATAACACAAAAGGAGAAAAAGCACTTAATATCGTAACAAATACAGACTCTTCTTCTTGTGATACAGTTAATTGTCCCGCAGTAATATTATCTGATACCTGTTCCATAAAAGATTCTATACTTGGTATAGCTACTTCTTTTTGTACAGATTGCGTTCCATTTGATATAGCATAAGCTGTTGTTCTATCGGATGATATTTTTACTTCTGAAATCTCTCCTGTCTCAATCTTATTAATTAATTCTGAATAGTTCATTTTCGTATCCGGATTATTAAAAGCAGCATTTAATAATACAATAAAAATAATTCCTAATATTAGCCAAGTTGCTAATGTTTTAATTCCACTTTTCAAGTTTTATTTCCTCCCTATTTTTGTATGTCTCAAATATAGCATACCATTTTTTCTTTTGCAATAGCTTTTTTAAAAAGAAATATTGCTGTAATATAAGCTTTTTTTATCTACTACGGAAACTTATTTTACAGCGATTACATATATTTTTTTATTTTTTATTACAATTTTGGTTTTTTGATTTGGCATTAAAAATTTATTCCCTATACCTTTGTTACAAAGTTTAATGATATCATCCATATGTATTTTTTCTATTCCTTTTGTCGTTCCAAATAACTTTTGAATAGCATAGAATATTATTTTTTTTTGCATAAGAACTTCTTCTTCATTAAATTTTTTTAAATCCAATATAATGGTAGATACATTTTCTTTATTATATACATTTTCTTTGGATATATTCTCTTCCTTTTCTATGATATCATCTGTATTATGGTTATCTTTTCTTTCTTCTAAACATATTTTTTTATAAACTTTTGCTGTATGATTTTCCCAATAATTACTTTCTTCATAAGAAATTTCTGACAAACGATTTATTGTGTTAATTATATTAGGATTTAATTCTCTTTCAATATAAGGAATGACAATATTCCTAATTTTATTCCTTGTATATTGATTATCTGCATTAGATTCATCATATCGAGGATGCAATTCATTTTCATTACAATATGCCTCAATTTCTTCACGTTTTATATGAACTAATGGTCTAATATACCTTCCTGATTTAGCTTCTATTCCTTTTAAACCCGTTATACCACACCCTCTTATCATATTCATAATAATTGTTTCCACACTGTCATTATTATTATGCGCAATAGCAATTTTATTAGATTTGGTTTGATAAAGAATTTGATTGAAAAATTGATATCGTATCATTCTGCCTGTTTCTTCAATACCACACTTTTTTTGTTTTGCCAATTGTTTTATATTAGTATGTAAAACAAAAGTTTTAACACCCATTTTTTCACAAAATTTTAAAACATAGGCTTCATCTTCTTTTGCATTTTCTCTAATACCATGATTCACATGCGCTACCACTATATCAAAATCTATTATTTTACTTTCTCTTATCATTTGTAATATATGAAGCATAGCTATAGAGTCTGGTCCCCCCGAAACACCTAATACTAGTTTATCTCCATTTTCAATTAATTGATATTGTTCAATTGTTTTCAGTACCTTTTCTTTCATTATTATTCTCCATTATTTAATTAGGTGTCCAATTAGGGACGTTAGTTTTTGGACATTTTTGTCCAAAAACTAACGTCCCTAATTGGACACCTAATTGGACATGTACCTCTTTTCTAAATTTGCAAATTTGGTATAACTTGGAAGCCAAGCTAAGTCTACTGTACCTGTTGAACCACCTCTGTGTTTTGCTAAAATCACTTCCGCTATGTTTTTTTTATCACTATCCTCATGATAATAATCATCTCTATATAAGAAAATAACTATATCCGCATCTTGCTCTATTGCACCTGATTCTCTTAAGTCTGATAACATTGGGCGCTTATCATCACGTTTTTCAACACTACGAGATAACTGTGATAAAGCAATTACCGGAATATCTAACTCCTTGGCAAGAATTTTTAAAGATCTACTAATCTCAGAAATTTCTTGCTCTCGACTCGTATTTCTTTTTCCACTGCCTTGTATTAATTGTAAATAATCAATAACAACTAAACCAATATCCTTTTCTAATTTTAACTTCCTACATTTAGCACGAATCTCCATTATGGAAATGCCAGCTGTATCATCTATATATATGGGAGCTTCCGAAAGTGTTCCTACCGTAGAAGCTAGTTTTATCCAATCTTCGTCTTCTATTTGTCCTGTACGAATTTTATTGCTGTCTACCATTGCTTCACTGCATAAAATTCTATTTCCTACTTGCTCTTTAGACATTTCTAAGTTAAAAATAGCAACACTTTTTTTACTTTGAATGGCTACATTAGTTGCTATGTTAATAGCAAAAGCAGATTTACCCATAGCAGGTCTCGCCGCTACAACAATTAAATCTGCATTATGTAATCCTGAAGTTTTATAATCAAGATCTAAAAATCCTGTAGAAATTCCGCTAATACGTCCTTTTTGATTATATAATTCTTCTAGTTTAGCAAAAGATTCTACTAATACTTCCTTTATGGGTGTATATCCTTTTGTGTTCTTCTTTTGTGCTAATTCAAATATTTTTCTCTCTGCCATATCCATAATATGATCTACTTCTTCTGTTTCATCATAGCCTAATGTCATCAATTCATTGGCTGAATGAATTAGATTTCTTAACATAGACTTTTCTTCTACAATTTTAATATATTTTTCAACATTAGCTGTTGTAGGAACTTTTTCAGGCAATCCTGCTAGATATTCTATTCCACCGATTCTTTCAAAATTTCCTGTTTCAACAAGTTCCGCTTTTACTGTGATAATATCTATTGGTTCATTTTTAGCATATAAATTTAATATTGCTTCATAAATAGCTTTATTATCCTCCCTATAAAAAGCATCTTTTTTTAGCACTTCAATACTACTAATAACAGCATCTTTATCTGTTAACATGCTACCTAAAATAGCTTGTTCCGCTTCTATATCATGTGGTGGTACTTTTCCCAAATCCATATCTTAATCCTTTCTCGTTTAGTATCCTTTCTTTTTATGATCATTCCTGATAATGTAATAACCGATTACTATACAGGCATTACCATAACAGAAACTTTTGCCATGACACCTTCATTTAGCTTAATATCCACCTTGGTAATACCTGCTACTTTAATGGATTCAGATAGTAATATTTTTTTCTTATCTACTTCTATTTTAAAATCTTTTTTTAATGCTTCTGCTATCTCTTTAGCTGTTACAGCTCCAAACAATCTACCATTATCGCCTGCTTTAACTTTTATTTTTACAGTAATCTCTTTTAACTTGTTAGCTATTTCTTTTGCCTCTTTTAAATTTTCATTTTTGCGATATTGTTCTGATGTATTTTTTGCTTTTAAATTATTCATATTACCAATATCTGCCGGTACTGCCAAATTCTTAGGAAATAAATAATTTCTCGCATATCCATCAGCAGCATGAATGACCTGATCTTTTTTTCCTACACCTTTAATATCTTGCTTTAAAATTACTTTCATAAACTTTCTCCTTTAAAGGCAGCAAATAGTTTAATATACCGCCTTTTGCTATCTTTATTTTGTAGAGATTATATAAAATTTTTTTATAAAAATCAATACAGTATTTTATAAAATAAGCTTAATCGTATCCAAATATTATTCCTTCATCTTTTAGTATGAATAACATTTATCATAACATACTATTTTACCTACGACTAAGCTTATGGCTTACTATTCAACTTCTAACAAATATTCATTAATTCTTATAATTAATTCATTTCTAGCATCCTCTAGAGAAAATCCTTCTAACTGTGCTCCCGCTAAAGTAATATGACCGCCTCCGCCTAATTTCTCTAGAATGACTTGTACATTAATATCTCCTACAGAACGTCCACTGATATAAATTTTATCTTCCATTTTTGTCATAACAAAAGATGCTGAAATATCACTAATAGTTAATAATTCATCAGCTGCTTTTGCACATATTAAATTAGCATTTTGATCTTCTTCTTGTTGATATATAGCTAAAGCAATTGTATTGTGAATAATTTCTACATTTTTAACAATATTAGCAATCTTATTATAACTATCTAAATCTGCTTGAAACCATTTTTTGACTCGTATAATATCTACACCAAATTTTCTTAGATACGCTGCCGCTTCAAAAGTTCTAACACCGGTTTTAAAAGTAAAATCTTTTGTATCTACCATAATACCACCGTATAAACTCTCTGCCTCTATTAAACTAAGTACAATTTCTTCACCCGCATATTGAATTAACTCTGTTACTAATTCTGCTGTTGAAGAAGCATATACTTCATGAAAAGATATCACTGTATTTTTTATACAATCTGGTGCTTTACGATGATGGTCAATAACTATTTTCTTTTCAATTTTATCTAACACATCTGGAAATTCTACATAAGAAGTTTTATGCGTATCTACAATAATTAATAAAGTATCTTCTACAATATTTTCTAAAGCTTCTTCTTCTGAAATAATAACCCCTTGGTACTCTTCCTGTAATTTTAAATCTTCTAAAAATTTTCCTAATATTTTTCCTTCCGGTTCTGATACAATATAACAATTTGTTCCCAATGTTTTTGAAAGTCTATATAGTCCTAAAGCTGATCCAAAAGCATCAATATCAATATTCTTATGTCCCATAATCATAACATTGCTAGATTCACGAATAACTCTAGCAATAGATGTTGCAACATTTCGCGCTTTTACTTTTGTTCTTTTTTCCACCTCTAATGTTTTTCCACCGTAAAACTTATATTTTCCTTCTTTTCTGATAACAGCTTGATCTCCACCACGTCCCAAAACAATCTCCATGGCTGCTAGAGCAGATTTATATCTTTCATAAAGACGCTTTCCTTCATTCGAAATAGCAATACTTAAAGTAATAGGGGTAGCAACTTCATTCTGACTTTCTTCAATGATTTTTACCTTATCTAAAATATTAAATTTTTCTTTTTCTATTTCTGCCAAATACTGTTGCTCAAAAACAAATACAAAGCTATCACGCTCTGTTTTAATAATAAGTCCTCCCGTTTCTGTTACCCAATCAATAATTTCTTTTTCTATTTTTGCTAATAACTCTACTTTTCTCTCTGGTAAAGTTCTTTGAATAATATCATCATAATTGTCTATATTAATTACACCAATACAAGGAATTGATTGATTATATAAATCAAATAATTCATTATATTTTGTTTCATCAATAAAATATAATGTTAAAACATATTCTTTTTGTTTTCTTTTATCTCTTTTCTTGCTTTTTAAAACGCCTCCACGAATACGATATACTTTTTTATCTATATTAAATTGTTTGGTAATTTCTATATTACTTACTATACCTTTTCCATTATCTTTTTCATTATTTTTCTCTAAATCTAGCTTAATCTCTTTTACAATGGGATTTAAGTAGGTTGCTATATCTAAATTTTGAAATTCTTGCACAAACTTTCTACTTCTCCAAATAATATTACCATCTGTTTCTACTAATGCCAATGGAATCGGAGAATTAATTAAATTTCCCTTTGTAGCAGAAGTTACATCTGAGGTAACCTCTTCTATATGATTCACAATTTCTGTTCTTCTTCTACTGCTCGACCATACCCCATAAGCAATAATTCCCATGTATAATAAGATAGAAGGTACAATCCACCTTAGATCATAAATACATAAGATAATAAATAATATTCCTATTAAAATAATATAAATAAAGTTTTTATTTGTTAAATTCTTTACAATTTTACCATTTGAATTAGGCATACAAACTCCTATTTCTTAAAAATATACGTATATAGTATACTACTTTTAAAAAAATCTGTCAACAAGTAAAAAGACTAGAGACATTGTTATCTCTAGTCTTTTATTTCTTAAGAAAGTTACTTTATCCTTAAGATCACTTTATTATTTATATATTTTTTTATGTGTTTTTATTTTGATACCAATAATAACACTTGCCATACCAATCGCAATTACTAAAACAATCTTCATAATCGTATCTTGATAATATCGCATCAACTCTAAACCAGTTGGAGGCACCAATTTAATTTGCTCTGTGAAATCTGTATCAATTTCTGATAAAATCTCTGAATTCACTAATCCTATATTGGTCAATTTTCCATTGACACCAAATACGCTATTACCCATTGTTCCGATGTTTCTCGTATCGTCTTCTATAATAAGTCCTCTTCTACCTACCGTATTGGTAAATTTAACAATTTCTGCTATATTATTATAACTTAAATCGTCATTTCCATCTACCATTGGAGAAATTACTCTTGATACATTTAACGTGATATGATAAGTATTCTCATTTTGATTTTGTATTTGTATTTCATTTCTACTTATGTTATCTCGTGTTCTATTTTTAGCTTCTGGTTGCATACCTAATGTATCAGTGGTATCCAAAAATTTATACAATTCTCCATTAATTTGTTTATCTTCCACACTAACAGGTAAATTTGTCTTAGTATCTGTTATATATTGAACTTCTGTATTGCCTTTCATTTCGAATAAATTTTGCTCAATAGAACCTACTTCTTCCATTTGTTGATATAAGTCTTCATTAGTAACAGCTGGGAAACCGAGTAATTGTTGTTTTGGATTGTGTATCACTTCTTCAGTATCTTCACTCTGTTCTGTATCATCTTCTTCAAAGTCTTCAGTAATACCAGCAATTTCTTTTTGAGTTAATCCTTTCCACTTCGCAGCACCAGAATCTGTCACATTAATAACTGGATTAAATACTAAACTATTATCCACAATATCTAGAACTTGATCTATTCTTGTTGTAACATCTCTATCTTTATTAGCTTCATATAAAATGATATTATTATCGCTTCCTTGTATTGTATATATAACACCATCATTTTCTGTGTCAGGATGATCATCCTCATAATAATAATAGTAGTAATAAGAATTTTCATCTGGATTATCTACAACATGGTTATAACCATTATTACCTGTATAATACGTACTTCCTAAGAAATAACCATAGAAATATTTATTAGAAATATCATTACCAGAAGTATCTTTTGCATGAGCAAGATAATCATTATTGTTCGTCTTATATATTTCATAATATTGCTGAATTGCTTCGTCTAAATTATGATACGTATAACTACTGCATAAGTTATTATTTGTATTCGTACCATCGCCATATCTATAATGTACTTTTGTTACTTTTCCTAACGGAGAAGTATTATTTAATACTTCTGCTAATTTGCCTTGTTCTACTAAAGATCTTAAGTTATTATTACTTGTATCTACTTCACTAATATTTACAACTGCCATTTGATATTCTATACGAATTGTTGTACCTTGCATAACATCTTCATCTAAATTGATATAACGAAATCCTTGGATATTTCCCTTATTATCTACTGATTGCACTCTTTCATAGCCAATAGAATTCTTTTCATTTAATTTAACAACACTAGATGCTTTAAGTGAATTTTGTATTATATTTTTTATATTAGCTTCTTCAAATGTTTTATTACCTTCATTTTTATAATGGTAAGTAATATCATATAATAAATCCACTAATGTTTGATTATCAGACGTTATTATAGTAATACGTTTAATATCATTTAATAATTGTAATTTTGTAATTGGTCTTTCTTCTATACCAAAGTTTACATTACTAATATGGTATCTTTCTGCATCAGCAATAAATGGAGTATTTCGTGTTTGGTCAATTAAATTTTTCAATAAATAACTATTTTCTAGCACTAACAAAGGATTAAATCTTACGCCCGCACTACCATCTTTAGATTGTGTATACTCTACTTCTATCTTAAATTCTTTTGTATCAGCATACATAGCAGTATTATTGACCAATTCTTTCATTTCATCTTCTGTTCCAATGCCTTTTAATATCTTATCAAATGGATTCGTAATTGTTTTTGAATATTCTACTGTTTCTAATCTTCTCAGCTCACTATCTTTGGCATACGATTTTTTATCTCCAGATCCTCCGAATCGATTATATTCACTAGCATCAATTAGATTTTCTTTCACATTATTCATGCTTCCTGTACTAATATCTGTGTAAGCCGTTGATTTATAATCTTGACCACTATAAGCAACTTTATAAACTCCCTCTTCACCTGGTACAGATGTCATTTGATCACCATAGATAAATCTTACCACATAATTACCTGGCACAAATCCTTCTAATGTATAGTTACCTCTATTGTTTGTTTTGGTTTCTATGCCTGTATCAACGATATATTCTTCACCAGCACTATCCATAACCACTTCCATAAGTTTAACCGTCATATTCTCAATACCGTCTTCTCTAATTTTTAATCCATCTCCCACAACTTGTCCTGAACTTCTCTCTTCTGTTCTTAAATCTTCCCAAACATTACCACTAATTTTTCTCATATATTTTCCATTAGGATCAGAACCGCCCGGAAAGTCTTCTGGATTGTCTGGATCATCTGGATTGTCTGGATTATTTTGGTCTCTTAAAATATTAATAATTAAACCATTTGCTTGAATATCATCTTCAAACATACTTGATTGATAATACCATCCACTTATGTTATTCGCAACAGAATCGCAATCGACAAGACCTGGAGTTGCTAAGTCTTGTGCAAATCCATAACTATCTACTCCTGTATAATAGGTAGAATAAGTTGCAATTTCAGAATAATTATAAATATATGGTAAATCTTTTGGTAAATTTGCTTTTGTATAAATATATTTTTGCCCATTTTTATTCAATGAATATGTTAAGTAAATATCAATACTTTCCCCTTTATCTAGCTTTTCAGAATGATTTAGATATACGGATTGGGCTCTAATATTAACATAACTTTCTCCTGCATGTTTTACTTCTCCATTAATATCACAATCTGCCTCTAAAGTTCTAGTCCTAGATGAATTATTATTCAAAAATCTTGGATTTCCCACTTCTATTAATCCTTCTCTTTGCGTTCCGTCACTTTCTTTAAATGTATATTTTCCTGATTTATAGGTTGTAAAGTTAGAATAGAAATTGACAATCTCATTTATCTGACATGCCATGTATGGCTCATCTGACATACTTGGGTCAACATATTGATCTTGATAATACATCGAATTATTCGTTACTGTTATTTTATAGGTAATATCTACATTTAAATTATTGTTATCTCCTCCTTTGAAATCTGCTATGCCATCACTATACTTCTCTGTACGATATTGATAATCTGCATTATAAACTGCAAATTGGTAATAACTAATATAGCCATCGGAAGTAGAATTTGCTACATCATAGTCATATACAGCTGTCTTTCCATTAATAGAAGTTTCTATCTTATTTAACGTCTGCTCTAATTCCAAGTCTAATTTTGCTCTTTCTCTTAGTCCTAAATTAATATATTTCAAATATTCTGTATCTGCGTAACTATTAAAGAAGTAATAATCACTACCACCTACATATAAGAATAAATTCTTAGATCCTTGATTAGCTGCATATTTATCATCATTAATAAAGCTTCTTGCTCTTATATATAAATTTGGATTGACATCAACATCTGCTATAGTACTTGCATGATTTTCATATGCATTATATTTAATTTGTCCTGTTTGATTTGCTTTTGTACCATTGTAGGCATATGTTGTTACAGTTTGTGGATAAAGGTCTCCATTCGCATCTGATATAATACCTAATTTCTCATTAAATTCTTTTCTCGTCTGTTTAAATTCGGCTGCATGCGATAAATTTTCGTAATTACTATTTTCAACAATACCTTCTTGTGCCGTTCCCGTTGTTCCAGAATATACTGTACTAGCATATTTATGTCCATTATATTCAAATTCGATATAGTAATCAATATATCGACTATTAGCACTATATCTACCATTACCATCTTTATTGGTTGCCCTTTGTACATCTTGGAATTGATAGAAACCATTTGCATCTGTTATGGTACTAGCAACAACTTCTGTATTATCTCCAGAGCCTTTCTTTAAGTAGACATTAATGCCTCCCAATCCTGATTCTCCTGCTTTAATACCATCTACATTGTTATCTACCCAAACATTTCCTGCTACTAGTAGTTCTTTTAATTGTGCATAATCTTCATCTTGATTATTGTTTTTATTTAAATCATATTTCATTAAGTTATATAATATACCATTTTCACCTACTAAAGAGTTGCTACTCCAAGTATATTGATTATTGGTATTATGTACACCATCACCATTTCCATTTTCAAATTTGGTCAATTCGCCTTTCCATTTCAACATATATAGAAACATATTGGTTTTTTCTATACGATAGCGAATAACAATATCTGCTGAACCTCCAGGCGCCAGTTTTTCTGTACATTTATATCGATTATTCTGAACAAACTCTCCTTTTATCACTCGATCGAATTGAATACCTGAATCAACACCATTTGGCATCATACTGCTCGGGACATTATTTCCCTGAATACATACCCCATCTTTTAAATCTATCACCACATTGGTAACCATATTATATTGAGAATTATTTTTAATTCTATAGGTAACTTCTACATAATCACCATTTTCCAGGTTACTAACAGGACTTTGTTTTTTATTATCCATACTCATGCTAGCTCTATTATATTCTGCTTTTGTAACACCTTGACTATTTAATGTTTTACTAATAAATACTTGTAATCCTACTTCATAACCACTAACATAAACCTTCTGTCTTGACATTCCTCCTGTGTCACACTTAAAAAGTATATATTTTGTTTTAGTTTCACAGCCTTCATCTTTGCCACCACATGCATGGTCTTTATAAGAAAAACATTCTATTTTACAACTAGTTAATGATGCCACATTTTGTATGTAATAACCTGCTCTATCTTTAGGCGGTTCTGAAATAACCTGCATTTCTACATTGAATGTCACCTCACCAGTTCCTAAGTTTCCTCCTCCCGACGAAATTCCTGCTGAAAACTCAAATCTTCCATCTTTTAATCGATATCCTAATCCTGGACTAGTATCAACAATCGATAGATAATTGGTATCAAAATAATCTTCAAAACTGATGTAGGTAATACTATTTTCACAAGTTTGCTCTTTTTTTTCATATTGTGGATGTCCTTTTCCTCCGGGACCATGTCCTGTATAATTAGTAATAGTTTCTTTATGTGACTTATGGTTTGTTTTTATATTAAACTGATAAACAATAATATCTCCTACTTCTACAACAGGAGTACCATTGGTTGTATACCTCATACTTGTAACTGTACCATCGGCTTTCTTGACACTTTGCACTGTTTTGGTTAGTAAAGAATCACCACCATCTATCACAAGATAGTCATGTGCAGTTTGATATACATTACATTTTTTGCCTTGCACTTCTACTTGACTCAATGAATAGGTATTGGCAAGAATACCTTTCTTGGTAATATCTGTAAGACTTGTTGAACACCATACATATATATAAGTTCGCGTTTCTCCTACTCGAATCACTTGATTATCTGAACTTGAAATAACTTCCTTTTTACCATAGGATTCTAGTTGATCATAATCATAAGTTACAGTAAAATCCTTACTACCTTTATTAGTTACTTCTATGGCAAACACAACTACTGGATAATATGTACACCTATCATCAACAACATCACAAATGTTTGTAATATTTACTGGATCATATATCTTATCGTTATCACTGTATGTTGCTCTTTCAAATCTACTTCTATTTTCTAAAACCTCTTGTGCATATACAGAAGATATTTGAGAAATGTATTCCGTATAGCTTGACCATTCTCCCGGATCAAAGAATTGACTTTTCAAATCATCACTTAACACAGAGCCACCATCTTTTGTATATTCTTTAGATACTTCAAAATTTCTATACCCTTTAAATAGAGAAAGTTCTCCAGTAGCAATAACAAATTTATTAACAGAAACATTTACTGGTTGCAATCTTACATAATCAGAATCTGTAAATTCTTTGCTTGAACCATCTATTTTAACAACAAGTTTATTTTCAGCAATATTAGAAGCATCTAATGTCGCATTACGATATACTTTTACAAATAATGTTAGGGTACCTGTTAAATACTCTCCCGGTTTCAATTCAATTTTTAAATCATCTGGTGTTATAACAGAATCACGATAGTCACTCCCGTCCATGTATCCATTTTACATCTAAATAAAAATCTATTTTTTCTTTTTGACCAGTCTGAGTATATTTATAAAAAGCATCGTTGGTTGCATAATCTAAATAAAAATTATATTTTTCAAGATTAGTTCTAGTGAGATAAGTATCTTCTATATGATTAATAACTAATGTTTCTGTGGAACTATTGGTTATTTCTAATTGATAAGTTACCGTATTATAACCATCTTCATTTGGCATATTAATATCTACTGGACTATTTTCTTTATCGGTAAGAGATTTTCTTCCTGCAATAACGTTTCTTTGATTATTGATATTCGTTTCTGTAATATATTTTTTTACAATTAAACCATCATTATTATCATTATTATTGGTTACATGGATATAATCCGCATCCTCATATAATTTTTGATTACTCTCAACAGAAATTTTATTTTCGTACACCTTTAATTGTGTATCACTATCTACAGTAAGTGTAATTTGTATATATAACACTTCTCTTCCAGCTAACTCTATATCATTTAAACGATATCCTCTTTCATTAATATCATTATAGTATTCTAAATTGGGTTGTACGCGATATTTGAAAGTACTACTATCTAAATCATAAACATTCATATTAATATCGTTTTCATCACTAAAAGTAAAATAATTAATTCTTCCTAAATTAAATGTATCATAGGTATCTTTTAAATTGGTAAGCTTTACTTTTTCTGTTCCTGTGTTTGCTATTCTAATTTCATATTGTACATCCACTTTATTCAAATCACTAATCGGTTTTTTTATATTAATAGGATTATTTCTTTTATAATCCATTGTATATGTTTCTGTATTTCTAGAAGTAGAAATACCATTCCCTGTTATTTTTGTATCTCCTACCTTCAATATGTATTTATTAACTTCAATTTCATCTCCCTGAATATCATATGTAACAGAAGATGTATGTCTATTCTGTTTACCTGTTATAATACACATATCTTGAAAGTTTTTGCTATCTCCTAAAAACACTCTTCCTGTATAAGTATTATAAGCATTCTCTATTTTTACTTGATAATTTCTACTACTATTAGATAAGTATATCCAAAATGCCTGATCATTTGGCACTTCCGGTATGGGTTGAAAATTGTTATCATATATACTATTGGCATACGGCGCATCATTAACTGTTATGGTAGTTGTATTATTCAATACTCGATTAACATCTCCCATATTTGTAGAAATTCCATCATAACTAGCATGTTGCACAACAAAAGGTCCTAAAAATACACCATTTCCACCCGTACTAGCTCTTACACCTGGATTTTGTGCATTTTCTACTTTACTAATATTGAAACGTGTTTTATTTTGTTCAATAAAATTTGCATAAATTTCTGTTGCTTCAGTATAAATTCTTGTGGCATTCTCACCACTTCCAATAGTAGTTCCTGTATTATCATATTGTATACCACTAAGTAAATTGCCATTAACATGGCTTTTTACCGTTTCTATCCAGTGATGTTGTGCTCCGTGTTCCCACTAATCTAAAAGCCTGTTCTGCAGCTGGAATTTGAACATTAGAAGTATTAGATTTATCAGTTATATTGTCACTACCATCTTGAGAGGCACAATAAGCAACATATGCTACAGCTGCATTAGATATGATATCAAAATTACTACCACCATATTGACCATCATTTACAAACTGTGCTAATGTTGGATTTGCATCTTTATCGTTAATATCTACAATAGCTAATATCTGAAATTTCCTGTCAGTACTATCTTCTGCTGCAGCTGAATGCAAACATACCATTTGTGCACACTTTTGCCTTATTGATACCGAAATTATAAGATTTCGCCCTAATAAACTATTTCTTGTACTAAGAGAGTCATAATCCATAGAGCCTAAACTAGTACCATGATTATGCGCAGCTTCTACCACATATTTGCCTAATATGGTAATCAATCCTAATAAAACTATAAACATCACAAATATTTTTACTATACTGAACACCTTATGTTTTCTTTCCATTTTTCTTGCCTCACCTCCTACTTAATGAATTTTTTCTTATTTTCTATTTTCTGTTGAATTATATACACACTTCCTGATATACACACAATAATTAATATAAATAATGTAACATATGTCATTGGACCTGTCTTAATAGCAACTAATAATTCTACTTTTCCATAGTCATCTTCTGTTTCTATTCTATTTCCTTGTGTTGAATCTCTATCTATTTCTTGTCTTGTATTGGTTATCTCATAAATTTCAGCCGCATTAGTATACAAACCTGTTTCTTTATCATTCATGTTTTTAGTTAATACCAAAGTGATTTCTTTTTCCTTTCCTGCTTGAATTGGTGTATTCAATAGTCCTACATAATATAAATTCCTATCTTCACCTAGTTTCCATCCTTTATTTTGGCTCTCATCAAAATCTAATCCATTAGGAAGATAATCCACAATTTGATTAACATATCCTACTATATCACCTTCATTGGTAACTCTTATTTTATATTCTATTGTTAATTGAGTTTGATTAATATATTTTGCGGTTAAGTCTACTTTAGATAAACTCTCTTCTGGATACTCATATGTTTTATTTTCTTTTTTATTTTTAACGGTAATTTTACTAATATACTTATCTAGTTTAAAATCAAATTGATCTTTTAAAGACAATCCTGCATCAATATTAGCTAAATCCTTATCTGCTATTTCTAACACATCTGTTAGTGCTATTGTTTTTAATACTTCCCCTATATTACTTTCTTTTTCAATAACATCGGAATTTGTACTTTCTTTTGCTTTGTTAGATTTATATTCTGTTATGGTATATAAGTTATTATCATATTCAAATACTACTACATAATCTCCTCGATTTAATTGTGAAAACTGATATTTTCCGGAAGCATCTGTTTTGGTTTCTATAGCATTGCCAGATATATCAATTACTTTCTGACCATCCATAGCTGAAAATAATTTTACTGTAATATTTTCTAACATCTTCTCAGTGGTATCTCGTACACCATTTTTGTTTTCATCTAACCATACCTGTCCAGAAATATTATAAAAATCTTCTAGCTGAACTGGAGAAGATGGATTCTCATTATCGTATACCCTATCATCTAAAACATCGGTATTCATGCCTGGTACATTTTGATTTTCTTGTGGTTTTACTGTATTAATAGTTGTATTAGGACTATTACTGATTTCAACAATAACGTCTTCCTCATTATTTTCTGGCATTGTTGTTTTATAGGTTACATTACTTTGCATTGTCTGCTGATTTTCTATGGCATATGAAATAACATCTGTTGAAATTTCTCCTAATGTATTAGAAGACAACTTCACACTATTAGATAATTCTGTTTGCGAATAAGTATAATCACTGGCATCTACTCTTGTTATAAATTCTATCTTTACATTTTCTTTTGCTTTAATTGCCATATCTATATGAACTAACGTATCCATATCAAAGGATTCTATTGTTTGTGTTAATATATCATTTGTATAAATATTTACTTTTTTAATTTTCAATCCATTATCTAATACATCTTTAATTGTTGTTGGGTTAGAATCTAATATTCCTTTATTTTGTGCTGTTAATGTATAAATAATTTCCTCTCCATCATAAACCATACTACCATTTGGCTTATTCGCTGTAAATGTTGTTTCTAATACTGTTTTGCTTTGATATGCTGTTCTTGTATAATCATTTGTTACATACTCTTGGTTATCAATCATGGCATTAGCACACACTGTGATACTTCTCATTGTTTCATCCAATGGTATATCCGCTATTGTTGTAACCACATAAATATCATTTTCTTGGCCTACTTCTAACTTTGGTATTTCAAAAGTTATACGTGTTCCAGTTGCTGTTGGTGTTGTATATCGAACTAGATTATTATTTCCCGAAGAATAAGAATTTACATCATATATCAAAGCTGACGGAATGAGTACATTCAAATCAAAGTTTTCTAATGCCTCATTCGATAAATTTTTTAAATGCACATAAAATTTATAATCATATCCTGCATATAAAGATTCTGTTCCCTTCTTCTCTATCATACCTAGTGCCAATTTCATTTCTAGTTTCGCATCTTTGATTATATTTCGTTGTGTTTGTATTACTTTTTCTTCTATACCATCAGCAGCAAATCGTATCTCACCTACTACTTCTTCATTTTCTTCTGTTAATTCATGTACGACGACTTGATATTCTAAAATTACACTAGCACCTGGTGCCAATCCTGTCACCGTTATTTCTTCATATTCTTTCTCATTTTCTTTATCTTCTTCATATGTGTTTACCATAACTGGTTGTCCATATTCTTCTATTTCATATTCTTTTAAATAGTATAAATTGGCATTTTGTGCTTTTCCTTTTAAAGTAACATTTGTTAGCGTTTGATTAGAAACATTGGTTGCAATTATTGTATACTTTAAAATTTGTCTTTCATTTACTTCTTCTCCTTCTAATACTTCCATACCACCTTTTGTTACTTTTGTACCAATAGTTACTACTTCTGTTTCTTCTTGTGCAGGAAAGTCATCTGGTGTCAATTCTTTTTCTTCTGTTTTTAAACCAATATTAGAAGTTTCTGTAATGATTTGTCCACCATATAAATAATGAACACCATAACTTGCATAAGCAATTAAATTATTTGTTAAGTTTTCATCTACATGAAAACCATATTCAAAGGTAAATTGCTCCCCCACTCCTAAACTTTCTTCTAATACTATTTTATAAGATTTGATAGCTTGTGTATCTTCCATATACTCCACCCAGCTATCACTATCGGATACGGCTTCTTCTTCGGTAGAATAATAAATTTTCGCTTTCTTTCCTTCTACCGTGATACCTCTGGTCATAATTGTATTAAAATTACTTCCTAACATATTTCCATTTAAATCTTTATTATTTTTAAATGGCACTCTACCAACAATTTCTACACCATCAATTGCCGTATCATAATTATTCACAATGGTACCTGTCATAGATACCACTTTTGCATCACTCGCTGTTTCTAACATTACTATTGCTGTATCATCATTCATACTAGTAGTTGTTTCACCAACAGCATTATATTCTTTTAATGTGCTAGCTTTGATTAATCCATTTTTTGAAACAATTCTGACCTGTGTTTCATCACATGCTGTTCCCTTTTCTATATAAGAAATTCTTCTTGCCGCCTCATTGGTATATGTCATTTCAATATTAGTTGTTTTATTAGGTACCATTTTATCTATAGTCATCTTGGTATTAATAACAACAGAAGTTCCTTCTTGTAACGCTCCTGGCATATATTCTGATTGTGTTCCAACAAGTTTAATAGAGATTCTTTTTCTCCCATCCGCTATACTTGTAACATTCCAATCATCTAGTGTTAATCCATTTTTGTACAATAAATTGATATTCATAACTTCTATTGTTTGAATTTCTTTGGGTAATATAATTTCTATTGTTGGATTTTTAAATAAATCATATTTATCTTCATCTGTTCTTAATCTTGCTGTTAATGTTACATCGTTTTCTATTTCAGTTGATAAATTCGTGTTGCTTAGTTGTAAATCTACCTTTGTTTCTGTTTCTTTTAATGCGATATATCCTATCGATTGTGTTGCTGTTATTTCATATGTATCTTCTACTAATTCTGTCTTTGTTTGTGGATGCTCCTGATCTACTATATTTTCCTCTATTGCATTGTCTTGATTTTCATTTTCCGTTAATTCATTTTCTTGATTTTGCTCCTGATTTACTACATTTTGATTATCTTGTTCTTGTTTTTCTTCGTTTTCTTCTAAATTTTGCGTTACGTCACCTTCTGTTTTTTCTTCAGTTTCTTGATTTTCTTCTATTGTTTTTGTAGCTTGCATAGATGCTGTTGGTGTTGCCAAAAATTCATTTGTGTGAGATGTATCATCGATTGCTTTTTCTTCTTCGTTCACTACATTTGTATTTTCTACTGTTTGAATTGTATTTTCTTCTTCTGAGTCTTGTCCTACAATAGTATTTTCTGCAATATTTTCGTCTGTCACATTCTCATCTGCATTCTCATCTGCATTTTCATCTGCATTTTCATCTGTAATTTCATCTGTAATTTCTTCTGTATTTTCTTCTGTATTTTCTTCTGTATTTTCACTTGGTTCAACTGGAATTTCTATTTCTTTTTGAACCGTTCTATAAGCTTTAGCATCAATACTTCTTTCAATTGCTGTAAAAGTTTGGATTTGCTCTACACTAAACCCAGCAGAAGAAACAATGGCTTTTGTGTGATGAATTTCTAATGTGCCTTCTTTAATAGGATTACTTGTTTTTATTTGTATACTATTAGGTAACATGTCATAATTTACTAAAATAATATCACTTTCTCCTGCTGTTAACCTAGCAATTTCATTATTTTGTATATCGTATATTGCTATATAACCTTCTTGTCCTAAAATATCTATTAAATTACTTTTTTCTATCCATGTATTTTTAAAAACAATGTTTGTACTTCCAAATAGTGCATTTCCTGTATTCATAATGAATCTATCAACATTCTCAGTTAGTGCTACTTGTGTAACTAAGTCTTTTGCACTAATTTCTATATCTGTTTTTACATGATAGTCTGTTTCATAACGATTTTCAGAAATTGCATTAGCATATAAATATCCTTTATATACATTTTGTTCTACATTATCAATAATAGAAAAACCAACTATATCCCCTATTTTATCTTTAATAATCTTTGTTGTATCGAAATCATTTTCTAAAATCACTGTTTCTACATCTTGTGTAACATTCTGGGTTACATTGCCTTTTATTTGTATAGAATATTCATTTTGATACTCCTGATAACTTTCTTCACCATATAAAAAGATAATTTTAAATACTTGTGTTGCTTCTTCACCATTGTCTAAGAAACAAATATTTCCATTCTCTAAAGTTTCATAATCTACCTTATTTCCATAACTATTCAATACAATAATTTCTTTTGCTTCTATACCATTTAAGTTTATTTTCTCAAACTCAACTTGCTCCCCATAAGAAATCATTTCCTTTTCTTTTCCCACTAGACTGGTAGTTAATTTTATTTGTAGTAAAGTTCCTTTATCATCCCCAGTCTGATATTGAATATATTTTTCAACTTCTACTTCAGATTGTATTTCTACGGATTTTCCTTTTAATTGGGCTGCTATAACTTCTCCTGCCAATTCTCCTAAAAATGCAATATTGCCAAAAGTCATTACAAATAATAAACAAATGACAATTAACACTTTGATTTTTCTATTCATTTATACTCTCCTTCTCCTTAGAATATACCTTACTATATATTGTAATGTTTTCTAAAACAAAGTCAATATGACATATTTTCCAATTTTTTAAATCAATTTTTTTTTATTTACGGAAACTCCGTTTAGCTGTTTTATCCATCAAATATTAAGTTTTAATTACTTTTTTCAATAGCATCAAAAAAAAGAGTCAATTATCCACATTTCTGACTTTTTCTGTGGATAATCGACTCTCTTTTTGTATGCTTTTATTTTGATAAATATATTTTTAAACAATCACTATTTTTTGATTGTTAGATTAACACTTTTTTCATTTCCTGTATAAACATCTGTTACAGTTATGGTTACTTTTCCTGCTGAAACACCTGTTACAATACCATTATGATTCACTGTAGCAATTTTTTCATCACTAGAAGAATACTCTAGTGTATCAATACTAGCATCTGACGGTGTTACTTGTAATTTCATTTGCAATTCTTTTCCTACATGAATCACACTATTAGTAGATGTAAATTTCATTGTTTTCATTGGTATAATAACATTTACATCTGCTGTTGCTTCAATTCCCTCATAGTTTGCTTTAATAACTGCTTTTCCTTCTTTAACAGCTACTACTTTTCCATCTTCTATTTTCGCAATAGTATTGTCTGATGATTCATATGTTATGCCTTCTAAAATTTCCTCTCCATCAATAGTTGCTTTTATTTCCGAAGTTTCTTTTTTAGTAGAAGCAATATATTTTTTATCTAAGGAAATCTCCAATTTGGGTATAACATTATTTTCCGCTGTTTTTTCTGTTGCATCTGTGTTTACTAGGGCATATGAACCTATATGCCCTTTTCCTAATATAATCATGATTGTTATTATGGCTACTATCATAAATAAGATGATAGATAACAATAAAGCTTTTTTATTTGTCATTATTGATTCTCCTCTATTTCATTTGTATTGGTACTAACAGCAATTGTATCTCTGTCTTCTTTTACTTCCGTAGCGTTTGCATCCATTTCTCTTTCCTCTAACATTGGTATTTTTTCTTCCGTATCTGCTTCTGAATTTTGTTCTGTACTAATTTTAATATCTTGATAACGTTTTAATCCAGTTCCTGTTGGAATTAATTTACCAATAATAACATTTTCTTTTAATCCTATTAATTTATCTACTTTTCCTTTAATGGCTGCCTCTGTTAATACTTTTGTTGTTTCTTGGAATGATGCAGCTGAAAGGAAACTTTCTGTAGCAAGAGAAGCTTTTGTAATACCTAATAAAACTCTTTTATAAACTGCTGGTTTTTTTCCTTTTGCTATCATTTCTTCATTTTTACTATCTACTTCAAGAATATCTACTAGTGATGCTGTATAGAATCCGGTATCTCCTGGATCTTCAATTCTTACTTTTTTAAGCATCTGCCTTGCAATCACTTCTATATGTTTATCATTAATATCAACACCTTGATTTCTGTATACTTTTTGTACTTCAGAAATAATATATGTGTAAACACCTTCTGCACCTTTAATCACCAACAAATCTGCTGGATTAATAGAACCTTCTGTTAATGGATCTCCTGCTTTGACTTCATCTCCGTTATTTACTTTTAATTTTGATCCAAAACTGATAGCATATGTTTTACTATTATCTTTACTAGTAACAATTACTTCTTTTCTTTTCTTTTCATCATTAATACTAACAATACCATCAATTTCCGTAATAACTGCTAAACCTTTTGGATTTCTAGCTTCAAATAATTCTTCTACTCTAGGAAGACCTTGTGTAATATCACCTCCTGCAACACCTCCTGTATGGAAAGTTCTCATTGTAAGCTGTGTACCAGGTTCACCTATTGATTGTGCTGCTATAATACCTACTGATTCACCTTCATTTACTACTTCTCTTGTTGCTAATCCCATACCATAACATTTACTACATGCACCATGTTTTGCTTTACAACCTAAAATAGAACGTACTTTTACTTTTGTAATACCTGCTGCTACTATTTTCTTAGCCATTTGTTCATTAATCATTGTATTCGTATCTACTAATATTTCACCTGTAGTTGGATGTTGAATATCTTCTAATGGAAATCTTCCTATTAATCTTTCTTCTAATGGTTCAATAACTTGATTACCATCCTTGATATCTTCTACTGTTATACCTTCTGTTGAACCGCAATCTTTTTCGCGAATGATAATATCTTGTGATACATCTACTAATCTTCTTGTTAAATAGCCAGAGTCTGCTGTTCTTAATGCTGTATCCGCAAGACCTTTTCTAGCACCATGGGCTGAAATAAAATATTCCAATGAATCAAGTCCTTCACGGAAGCATGATTTAATAGGTATTTCAACAGCTTTACCAGAGGTATTAGCCATTAATCCACGCATACCAGCAATTTGTCTTAATTGGTTCATATTACCACGAGCTCCAGATTGTGCCATCATATAAATTGGATTTAAATCGTCAAAGTTATTTTTCATTGCTTCTGTAACATCATTTGTTGCTTTTTCCCAAACTTTGATGATAGCATCATATCTTTCATCATTCGTTATCATACCACGTTGATATTGTTTAAAAATATTAGAAACTTTCTCATCTGCATCAGCTAAAATTTGTTTTTTCTCATCTGGTACAGCAACATCCGTAACAGACACCGTGATAGCACCCTTGGTTGAATATTTATAACCAATAGCTTTAATATAATCTAATACTTCTGCTGTTTTGGATAATCCATGAACATTAATACAATTTGCTACAATTTTTCCTAAATTCTTTTTAATAACTGGAAAATTAATTTCCAAATCAAATTCTTTTTCGGGATCTGTTCTATCAACAAAGCCTAAATCTTGTGGGATTCCTTGATTATAAATTAATCTACCTACTGTTGTCTCAATGGTTTTAAATTTTACTTCTCCCTCTATCTCTTTAAATCTTCTTACTTTAATTTTACAATGCAATCCAACATCACCATTTTGATATGCCATCATAGCTTCGTCTTCATCTGAAAAATACATTCCTTCGCCTTTTTCACCATCAATCTGAACTGTTAGATAGTAAGCACCAAGAATCATATCTTGTGTCGGTACAGTAACTGGTTTACCATCTTGTGGTTTTAAAAGGTTATTAACAGATAACATTAAAAATCTTGCTTCCGCAATTGCTTCCGGTGTTAATGGTACGTGTACAGCCATTTGGTCTCCATCAAAGTCTGCATTAAAAGCTGTACAAACTAATGGATGAAGTTTTATAGCTCTACCTTCTACTAATATTGGTTGAAATGCTTGAATACCTAATCTATGTAGTGTAGGTGCACGGTTTAACATAACTGGATGATCTTTAATAACTTCTTCTAGAATATCCCATACTTCCGGTCTTAATTTTTCTACCATTCTTTTAGCATTCTTAATATTATGGGCTAATCCTCTTCCCACTAATTCTTTCATAACAAATGGCTTGAATAATTCAACAGCCATTTCTTTTGGAAGACCACATTGATATATTTTTAATTCTGGTCCCACAACAATAACAGAACGTCCAGAATAGTCTACTCTCTTTCCTAACAAGTTTTGACGAAATCTACCTTGCTTTCCTTTTAACATATCTGATAAAGATTTTAAAGGTCTATTTCCAGCACCTGTTACAGGTCTTCCTCTTCTACCATTATCAATTAAGGCATCTACAGACTCTTGTAACATACGTTTTTCATTTCTTACAATTATCTCTGGTGCACTTAATTCTAATAATCTTTTTAAACGGTTATTTCTATTAATAACTCTTCTATATAAATCATTTAAATCTGATGTAGCAAATCTACCACCATCTAATTGTACCATTGGTCGCAATTCTGGTGGAATAACAGGAATAACACTCATTACCATCCACTCTGGCTTATTACCAGATACTCTAAATGATTCTACTGTATCTAATCTTTTGATAATTTTTGCCTTTTTTTGTTCGCTTGCCTTTGCTAATTCTTTTTTTAGTTTCTCAGATAATTTTTCAATATCTATTTCTGCTAGCAGCTTTCTGATGGCTTCTGCACCCATTTCAGCTTTAAAAGAACCTCTTCCATATTTCTCTTCTGCTTCATGATATTCCTTTTCATTTAACACTTGGCACTTTAATAAGCCAGATGTTCCTTTATCCGTAACAATATAAGAGGCAAAGTAAATCACTTTTTCTAAACTTCTAGGAGATATATCTAATAATAATGCCACTCTACTTGGAATACCTTTAAAATACCAAATATGTGCAATAGGAGCAGCAAGCTCTATATGTCCCATTCTTTCTCTTCTTACCTTAGATGTTGTTACTTCAACACCACATCTGTCACATACAATCCCTTTATATCTTACTCTTTTATACTTACCACAATGACATTCCCAATCTTTTGTTGGGCCAAATATTTTTTCACAGAATAACCCATCTTTTTCTGGTTTTAAAGTTCTATAATTAATCGTTTCTGGTTTTTTTACCTCACCATGAGACCATTCTCTTATTTTCTCATCTGAAGCCAATCCAATTTTTAACTTATTAAAAACTTCTAATTCTTCCACTTTTAAAGTAGCCCCCTTTTTAGAAAACTTTCTGTCAATTTTCTTCATAATGCCATACTCTTATGCATTATCTCAAGAATGTTTATTTTGTCACTTGTTAATATACTTTAAAAACACTGCTGTACAACTTTTTATGAAATTAAATGATTTTCACAAGTAACCTATTCAATTAAATATTCCTTCAAGTTTTTATAACACTTGAAATTTGATTTTTATTCTTTATCCTCTTTTTCTAACGCATCCATCTCTTCGAATATTTTATCATCTGGCAATTCTTCTTCATCTAAAATATTCGTAAAGAATTCATCTTCATCATTTTCTTCTTCAGAATCCTCTGTTAATGTTTCTTCTGGCACAGTATTTAAGTTTTCTTCTTCTAATTCTGTTTCATCAATTCGTTCTTCAATACCATCTAATCCTTCTTCAACATGTTCTTTGATTTCAATTTCTTCATCTGATTCACTATATAACTTAATGTCCAATCCTAGAGATTGAAGTTCCTTAATTAAAACTTTAAAAGATTCTGGTATACCCGGCTCAGGAATATTTTCACCTTTAACAATTGCTTCATATGTTTTCACTCTACCAATTACATCATCTGATTTTACAGTTAAAATTTCTTGTAAAGTATAAGCAGCACCATATGCTTCTAATGCCCAAACTTCCATTTCTCCAAATCTTTGTCCACCAAATTGTGCCTTACCACCAAGTGGCTGCTGTGTTACCAATGAATATGGTCCCGTTGAACGTGCATGAATTTTATCATCAACCAAATGATGCAGTTTTAACATATACATTACACCAACTGTAATAGGATGATCAAATGGTTCACCCGTTCTACCATCATAAAGAATTGTTTTACCACTTGTTTCTAATCCAGCCATTTCCAGCATATCTTCAATATCTTGTTCTGTAGCACCATCAAATACAGGTGTAGCCATTTTCCATCCTAGCAATCTAGCTGCTGCTCCTAAATGTACCTCAAGCACCTGTCCTAAGTTCATACGTGAAGGTACACCAAGTGGATTTAATACTACATCTACAGGTGTTCCATCTGGCATAAATGGCATATCTTCTTCTGGTAATATTCTAGAAATAACACCTTTATTTCCGTGACGTCCAGCCATTTTATCTCCAACAGAAATTTTTCTTTTCTGCGCAATATAAATTCTTATAACCTGGTTTACGCCTGGTGCTAATTCATCAGAATTTTCTCTTGTAAATACTTTAACATCTACAACTGTTCCCGCTTCACCATGTGGTACTCTTAAAGAGGTATCTCTAACCTCTCTTGCCTTCTCACCAAAAATTGCTCTTAACAATCTTTCTTCTGCAGATAATTCTGTCTCTCCTTTTGGTGTAACTTTACCAACTAGTATATCGCCTGGTCTTACTTCCGCACCAATTCGAATAATTCCATTATCATCAAGATCTCTTAAAGAATCTTCTCCAACATTTGGAATATCTCTTGTAATTTCTTCTGGTCCTAATTTGGTATCACGGCACTCACAGTCATAATCTTCTATATGCAATGAAGTTAATACATCTTCTTTTACTAATCTTTCATTTAACAAAATAGCATCCTCATAATTATATCCTTCCCATGTTGTAAAAGCAATCAACAAGTTTTTGCCTAATGCTAATTCGCCCTTATCTGTAGCAGGACCATCAGCAATAACTTCTCCACGTTTTATAACTTCTCCTTCTTTTACAATTGGTCTTTGATTAATACAAGTACTTCCATTTGTTCTCTTAAATTTTCTTAATGTATAAGTTTTCTTTTCTCCTAATTCATTTACTATAACAATTTCATCACCTGTTACAGTTTCTACTGTACCATTTTCTTCTGCTATTACCATAACACCTGAGTCTTTAGCAGCCTTGTATTCAATTCCTGTACCAACCATAGGCGAATCTGTAATCATTAATGGCACTGCCTGACGCTGCATGTTCGCTCCCATAAGTGCACGGTTAGCATCATCATGCTCTAAGAATGGAATCATAGCAGCACCAACAGATACTAATTGCTTTGGAGAAATATCAATATAATCAACTTTTTCTCTTTCAATTTCTTTAATTTCAGCCCTATCTCTTACTCTAACTCTCTTATTTACTAAACAGTTATCTTTATCTAGTGGTTCTGATGCTTGACAAATAATATATTGGTCTTCTTCATCAGCTGTCATATATTCTACTTCATCCGTTACTTGCCCTTTTTCTTTATTCATTTTTCTATATGGTGTTTCAATAAAACCATACTCGTTAATAATAGCAAATGTTGAAAGGGCAGATATTAATCCAATATTTGGTCCTTCTGGAGACTCAATTGGACACAATCTTCCATAGTGTGTATAGTGAATATCACGAACCTCAAATCCTGCTCTTTCTCTTGATAGACCACCTGGTCCTAAAGCAGAAATTCTTCTTTTATGTGTTAACTCTGATAATGGATTCGTTTGATCCATAAATTGTGAAAGCTGAGAACTTCCAAAAAATTCTCTAATAGATGATGTAATTGGTTTCGTATTAATTAATGTTTGTGGTGTTACAATATCTAAGTCTTGAATTGTCATTCTTTCACGAACCACTCTTTCTAGTCTTGTTAAACCAATTCTGAATTGATTTTGTAATAACTCACCAACACATCTAATACGCCTGTTTCCTAAGTGATCTATATCGTCTGTATATCCTAGTTTTGGTTTTGCTGGATCAGTTATATACGTATTGTATTCTAGGTTCAATAGATAGTTGACAGAAGCTAAAATATCTTCCGTTATTATGTGTTTCGGAATTAATTCTTCCATTCTCTCATCAATAACTTTTTTAAGTTCTTTCTCATTTTTTGTTGTTTCTAATATGTTTTGTAATACAGCATAATTAACATCCATTTTAATTTTTAATTCATCTGCAATTTTAGGATTTATATATGCTCTAATATCTACTGTTCCATTACCAATGACTTTTGTCTTTTTATCTTCTATTTTTACATAAACTGTATTAATTCCCGCATTTTGAATTTCTCTTGCTTTTTCTTTAGAAATAATTTCATTTTTTTCTACTAAAACCTCTCCTGTTTCAGGATTTACAATTGTATCAGCAGAAATATGATTCATAATTCTTGATGATAAACTTAATTTTTTATTATATTTATATCTACCAACTTTTGATAAATCATATCTTCGATTATCAAAGAATAATCCATCAAATAGATTTCTAGCAGCATCTACTGTTGGAAGTTCTCCTGGTCTTAATTTTTTATAGATTTCAACAATTGCTTCATCTGCCGTTTTAACAGGATCTTTTGCAATTGTTGCTAAAATCTTATCTTCTTCTCCGAAAAATTCAATTATTTTCTCATCTGTATCTAATCCTATAGCTCTTAATAATGATGTTACTGGCAATTTTCTCGTTCTATCAATTCTTACCCAAAAAACATCATTGCTATCTGTCTCATACTCAATCCATGCCCCTCTAATAGGCATAACCGTAGCACTATATAGTCTCTTTCCTGTTTTATCATAAGATGAATCATAATAACATCCTGGTGAACGCACTAATTGGCTAACAACAACTCTTTCTGCACCATTAATAACAAATGTACCACTTTCTGTCATTAATGGAAAATCTCCTAGATAAATTTCCTGTTCTTTAATTTCTCCTGTTTCACGATTGATTAATCGTACTTTTACATGTAGTCTTGTAGAATATGTTGCATCTCTTTCTTTTGCTTCTTCTAATGTATATTTGGTTTTTTCTTCCATGTAATAATCAAAGAATTCTAATACAAGATTTCCCGTATAATCAATAATAGGCGAAATATCTTTTAATACTTCCCCTAATCCCTCTTTGATAAACCAATCGTATGAATCTTTTTGCACTTTTAAAAGATTAGGAATCTCAACGAAATCACCAATCTTTGAAAAAGTTTTACGTACGCATTTTTCATGTTTGATGTCTTTTACTTTAACTTTTCCCAAAATAATACCACCTTTTCTTTAAATTTAGCAGGTGTATGTATAAACTCTCCTAATTTCAAGTCCCTCTTACATAAAAGGTTGTTGCTTTTAAAGTTTTATCCCTGCCAAAAAATAATCATTTAAAAGTAGTTCCTCTTCTATGTAATTCCTCTTGAAATAGTTGCTCGCATAAAATTACTAAAATATTATATACCATCTATTGCATATTAGTCAAGCTCTTTTTTCGTTTTTTCTTACGGAAATCGGATTTTCCTTTGTAATATTTTCTACAAATAAGAAAGAAACATATTGACAAATCTCATTTGAGAGTTTATCAATATGCTTCTTTTTACACTTATCAGTTCAATTTTTCCAACGTTGAAACGACGGACCCCTTTTCATTTTTTAACCTTTTTATTCCTCTCAGGAAGAGTTTCATCTTCATTTCACAAGAGTGAATCTGCTTCTGCTTTTCTTTTAATTGTTCAGAAAGCATTAACACTTTTTGCGTTAACCCAAGCAAAGCAAAGAAAGCCAGTTTTATCATCAATAACTGTTTTTTAATCCAGCTACTATTTCTTTTTTTTCTAGCCTTTTTGTAACTTCTTTTTTCCTCACTTTCTCTAAGAGTAATTTTTTTTATCTCCTCCTTCAAAGAGTTTCTTAAGGCCTCTATAAAATTTGTTCTCGTTATTATCATGTCAATCCCTCCTTATGCATGTAAACTGATATAACGACTCTTCTAATAAATTGAATGACATTATTTTAACATATTGTTTGTATTATGTCAATCACGACTTTTTGTATCCTTTTTACGAAACGTATTGCTTTTTTTTAAAAAATATTTTATAGTATATAAGTAGAGAGGTTACTAAATATGAAACAATCCCTTTTTCGTTGGCATAAACAATTAAATATCAAAAAAGTTATCTTTGTAGTATGTATTATTTTCTTATTGCTCATAGCTATTATTGGGTTTGTTGGAAAAACAATAGAAGAAACAAAAAAACAGGCAGTGGCAGAAGCTAATCCTAATACTGTTTTTTATGATGCCAATAAACAGATTAGCATTGAATTATCTAAGAAATATGCATTAACGCAATACACACCTACAAAAGATTATTTATTAGAAGTAAGATCTAATAAAAATTTAGATATTTTTATTTCACAAAAAGATATTCTTGAAAATAGGAATTTGCAAGATGTCGTATCTGCTGACAAGATTACTTTTACAGAAACATTTCCAAGTATCTCTAATTTATCAGAATTGAAAGAATTGAATGTTAATGGTAATTTAGCATATACTTATAGCTTTCACTATTTAGATTCTCAATTAAATACTGCTTTTTTTATTCAAATTGTTTGGTTACAAATTGATAACCACTATTATATATTTGATATAGAATTTCCTTTAGACGACTTATCTTTATACACCAATATTATTACAGAAACCTTAGCTTATTTTCAGTCTTACTAATTTATTCTATTTCGACTTTCTACAAAATCTCCTATAAGAATTTTTATAAGTGCCATAACGGGTACACCTAAAAACATACCTAATACACCAAAATAAGCGCCTCCAATCGTTACAGAAAAGATAATTAAAATAGGACTTAGTTCTAAAGATGTTCCTAATATTTTAGGGTTAATAATATTGGCATCAACTTGTTGTAGAATAATAACTACAATTGCTAACCAAATCGCTTGTGCAAATCCTCCTGTAAAAATTGTAATAATAACCGAAATAAGTACCGCTACAATTGCTCCAAAGTATGGTATAATATTAAATAAGCCTATTAAAAATCCTAATAATATTGCATATTTTACTTTCATAAGAGACATGGCAATTGCTGTGATAATACCAACTATAAAAGCATCAATAATTTGACTCGTTACAAAGCTATAAAAGATTTTATTCGTTCGGTTATAATATTTTGCCAATGTCTCATTTGATTTCTTATTAAAAACAGCCTGTGAAAAATTTTTAATAAAATTTTTTATGTCACTTCTTTCTAATAAGAGATAAATAGAAACAATGAGTGTTACAAAAGCATCAAAAATAATGCCTGTTGCTCCCATAATTCCTTTTAAGTACTGGTTAATATTCTCAAAGCTAAACCAATGAATCATTTCTTCTGTTAAATTAATTTCTTCTAAATTTTTAACAATACTTGCTAAATTTAATTTATGGATAAGCGAATCTTCTGGTACTTTTTCTAAAAAATCTATAGCACTGATATAATAATTCGGTAAATTATTGGCAAGATCTGTTATACTATTTGATATGGCAGGAATAATAAAATTAATAATGATAAAAAGGATAATACAAATGATGAAATATATAGCAAAAACACTAAGCCCTCTTGCATGTTTTTGTAATAATTTTATTTTTGATCGACAAAATGTTTCTTCTATACCCTTGGCAGGAATATATAACATATAGGCAATAATGATTGCCAAAATAAATGGCATTAATAACTCTAATAAATTTCCTATTTCCATAAAAATAGCATATACACTATCTATGGTTTTATAAACAACAATTGCTGCTACTGCAAAAGTAAACCAAAAAAACCATTTTTTCCAATCACTTTGTTTCATATTATTCTCCTATTTTTCTCATTCTTTTATATTTTCTTCATTTATAGTATTATATCTATATATTCCTTAAAAATCAAGATTTTTATGCTAAATTTAGCATCTTTTCAATTTATATCACATATTATGTCTTCCATTACCAAAAAACATTTTTAATGTGATGAATAAAAACTTCCTTTTCTTTTACATATACTTCTACAACATCGAAACGAATATTTTTATGCGCTAATGCATGTTGATAGATGTAATACTTGCTAGCATTCCATATATGTTTTTGTTTATATTTATCTACTGCTTCTGCAGGGGTTCCGTATTGATAAGACATTCTTGTTTTTACTTCTATAAAAACATATTCTTTTCCATCAATTGCAATCATATCTATTTCTCCCTGCATACAAGTAAAATTTTTTGCTATAATATGATATTGCTTTTGCTTTAAATATTTTTCTACTTCTTTTTCACCAAATTTTCCTAGTTCTTGTTTATAACGACTTATATTTCTTTTAATTGATATTTTCCTCCTATAGCTTGAAAAATGATTCCTTC
The DNA here is from genome assembly GCA_947626885.1 of uncultured Clostridia bacterium. Taxonomy (GTDB): domain Bacteria; phylum Bacillota; class Clostridia; order TANB77; family CAG-508; genus Scatovivens. The sequence goes on from CANQTX010000005.1 coordinate 38,235, forward strand.
TATTTCCATCTCTGTTAGCAATGGAAAAATTTCATTTACATCTTTATGGATGCTATTTACCAATTCATCTATGGATAATGGGGTCTTTTTTAAGTATTGATAAATTTGCTGAAACTCTTTACGAATATTGTTTTCCTTATTTACTGTAACAAAATTACTTTTCCTCACTTTATTCTGAAATTGTGGATAATGTACTAAAATATCTTGAATTTGTGTCGTTAAAATGGCACCTTCTTTTATCATGGTATTAACCCCTATTCCATGACAATCATCTAATCTACCTGGCAAAGCAAATACCTTTTTCCCCTGTTCTTTAGCATATTTTACAGTAATGCTAGTTCCACTTCTATACGCTGCTTCTATTACTAAAATTCCTTCTGATAAAGCACTAATGATTCGATTTCTAACAGGAAAATTTTTACTGAGTGGTTTCATATTGGCTTCATATTCGGTTATAACAAGTCCCTTATGAAGAATAATATTCTCCCATAATGTTTCATTTTCTTTGGGAAATACATGCTGAAAACCACTTCCTAATATTGCTATTGTTTCTCCTTGATATTGTAGTGTCGTTTCATGTGCTATGGTATCTGTACCAATTGCCATTCCGACTTATAATAGGAATATCTCTAAGAACAAATTCCTTGGTAAAATACTGACAATTCTTTTTACCATATGCAGTAATTTTTCGAGTACCCACAATTCCAAAAGATTTTTTAAATAATAAATTAATATTTCCTATAAAATAAATTTGCTTTGGACTATTTTTTATGGTATATAATTTTTCAGGATAGTCCTTTCTTTCTAATTTTTGAATTGTATATGACAACATTGTCCTTGCTCCTTTTTTACATTTATTATTTTTTCATGTTTACATGCTTATCAAAATTTCTATATTGTATTGCCTCTAAAACATGTCCTTTTTCTATTTTTTCTTTTTCTTCTAAATCTGCTATTGTTCTAGCTACTTTTAATATTTTAGCATAAGCCCTAGCACTTAAATTTAGTTTTTCAAAACCTTTTTTTAAAACAAAACTTGCTTCTTGATCAATAAAACAATATTCTTCTAATAATCGAGGGGTTAATTCTGCATTACAAAATATTCCATATGGTTTATATCTATTTCTTTGTATTTTTCTTGCTTGATTAACTCTTTGTTTTATCGTTTTTGAGGTTTCTCCTTTCTGACTTCTTAATTTTTGATAATTTACGGAAGATACCTGTATATGTAAATCAAATCGATCTAATATAGGGCCACTTAATTTTTCTCTATATTGCCTTCTCTGTCGTTCTGTACAAATACATGCTTTCTGTGTACTACCCCAAAATCCGACAAGGACAAGGATTCATACTAGCAACTAACATAAAATTACAAGGGTATGAAACACTAACACCTGAACGGCTAATATGAATCATTCGATCTTCTATAGGTCCTCTTAATACCTCAATGGTATTCTTATGAAATTCTAATAACTCATCTAAAAATAAAACACCATAATGAGATAAGCTAATTTCTCCTGGTTTGGGGTTTTTTCCTCCACCAATTAATCCTATTTCTGATATTGTATGATGTGGATTTCTAAAGGGTCTTTGAGTAATCAAGGTCTCTCCTTTTAGAATACCAGCTACGCTATAAATTTTTGTTATCTCTAATGATTCTTCAAAACTTAAATCTGGTAAAATAGTAGGTAACCTCTTTGCCATCATGGTTTTTCCTGAGCCAGGACTGCCCATTAATAAACAATTATGACCACCTGCCGCTGCAATTTCAAGTGCTCTTTTTATTCCTTCATGTCCTTTCACTTCTGAAAAATCCATAGATTGTGTTATATCTTTTTGTAAAATCTCTGAAAGATTGATTTTTGTTGTTTTTATCCCAATCTTTCCATTTAAATACTGTATTACCTGATATAAATTAGTAACACCTATTACTTCAATACCTTGTACAATAGCAGCTTCTCGTGCATTCTTTTCAGGCACAATAATTCTTTGTATTCCCTTTTTCTTGGCCTCTATACTAATAGGTAAAATACCATTTACTCCTTTCATTTTTCCTTCTAAAGATAATTCTCCTACAAAAATGGTATCTTTTATATTAGCACAACGAATAATCCCTATTGCACTTAATACACCAACTGCCATTGCTAAATCTAAAATAGTACCATCTTTTTTTATATTAGCAGGTGAAAGATTAATAATATATTTTCTACTTAATAATTCTATGCCACAGTTCTTTATAGCTGTTCTAACCCTTTCTTTTGATTCTCGTATTGATGCATTTGGAAGTCCTACAATATCCCAACAAGGCATTCCAGAAGAGATATCCACTTCAACATCAATTAAAATACCTTCTAGTCCATATAAACACATACTCTTTATAATAGATAACAAAACATCACTCCTTATATTTATTTTTTGTTTGAATTTTTTGGCGAATTGCCTAGAATCAATTGATAAATTGCAAAAAAATAAAGGGGGTATAACTATTTTCCCCCTCATAAAAATATACATGATTTATAAAAATTTTATTGATAAATATAACATTCTAAAGTCTTTCTTCCAAAAGCAATTGCTGAAGAATGTGAGCCCATATAAATATCAATTCTGTTGTTGGATATAGCACCACCTCTATCTTGTACAACAAACCAACCACCATTTGGTTTATCTGCTAATGCAGGTATATAGATGACAGTTCCTATAGGATATCCGGCTCCTGCAGCTACTGTATGCCACTCTGATGCAGCTGCACCAGAACTAGTAATTCCATTAGATTTTCCACAACATTTTGCACATGAACAATATGCTGATGTATTTAAATTTACAACTTTGGGTGTCATTCCCTCTACACTTGCAGCAATAGAAGCAGCATTTCTGGCGCCTGATCTTGCTGTTACTTTTGTAGAAATTTGAATAATTTTATTCACTGGTTCTTTAATAACTTCTTCTGAAATAACATTTCTTTCTATTTCTTGTTCATCTTGATATTTTACTTTATATTTTACTTCTTTTAATCCATTAACACCTTGCTGAATGACTTTATCTTTTGTTTCTGTTCCAGTTGAAGATACATCTTTTGTTATGGTTTCATAAGGTATTTCTACTTGTTCAACAATAATTTTTTCTGTTACAGTGACATATTTACCTAAAATTTCTTCTGTTGAAACACTATTGACTTCTTCAGCCACTATAGTTTTTTCTTCTGTTGCTTTAGAAATGGTTATGGTTTTTGTAAAATCAATATTAGCATTTTCGCTAGGATATACTTCTTCATCAGGAAGTATAATAATATGGTTCTCCGCTAATATATCTGATACTAATACTTTTGATGTCATAACCGTTGTTTCACAGTCTTCTGGAAAAACTATTGTTACATAATTTACTTCTGATCTAGATGCCATAACGCCTATTGTTAATAGTCCAATAAGAATGATACTTATAAAAACAATTTTTCTTATTATCTTTATGGATAATTTTTCTGTTTTCATATTTGTCCCCTTTCGACTCGCAAGGTCATTATACTATTAATTTATATTTTTGTCAATCGAAGGATCAAAAGTTTACTTTAAATTTTCTATTGCTTCAATTCTCTCTTCTATCCCAGGGTGTGTTGAGAATAAATTACTAGTATTAGATTTTCTTTTGTTTTTAAAAGGTGTAACAATATACATATGTGCATTACTATTACTTGCTACTGTTAATTCGGAATCATCAGAACTAATTTTCTTGAGTGCTGAAATTAATCCCTCTGGATTTCTAGTAAAAGATACGGCAGTAGCATCCGCTAAATATTCTCTTCTTCTTGATACAGCTAATTGTATTAGTTGAGATACAATGGGAGAAATAATGAGAAAGAATAGTCCTATTAATATAATAATCATATTTCCTCCTCTTTCCTCCTTATCGCTTCTTCTAGAATAAAATAAAGATCTTGTAACAACATCTGATAACATGATTACAAATCCTACCATAACACTAATTACTGCAGAAAGACGAATATCATAATTTTTCACATGAGCTAATTCATGAGCAATAACACCTTCTAATTCATAATAATCTAATTTTTCTAAAAGACCTCTTGTTACACATATAATAGCATGTTCTGGATCTCTTCCTGTTGCAAATGCATTTGGTTGTTCTTCGTCTACAACATATAATTGGGGTTTCGTTTTCAAACCAGATGTAATCATTAATGCTTCTAATATATTGGTTAATTGCAGATCTTCCTCATGTGTCGCTGGTCTAGCTCTTACAGAAGCAAGTACAATTTTATCACAATTATAATAAGTTGCTATTGTAGATAAAATAGAAAATCCTAGTGCTATTACTATAGCATATTCACTAAAATCAAAAGCATAACATAAAAAATATAAAATGAGTGTTATCATCGTCAAAAAACCAAAAACCACTACACCTGTTTTTATTTTATTTTTTCTAATATCCTCGTACATTTTTTGTTTTCCTTTCTCTGAATCTTTTAGTACATATTTTTATATATAAAAATATCGCTTATCATTGTGATGTTATAGCGATATTTTAATATTTCCAACATAAATTTTTTATTTTACCAATTTTGTATATATTCTTTTAGTTTCCAAAATCTACTTTTACATTTTGTTTTACTTCCTCTGAATCTACTTTAAATACTTCCTCCTCTGTGAAATGAAATATAGATGCTATTATATTAGTTGGTACAACTTGTATTTTTGTATTATACATTGTTACACTATCATTATAAAATTGTCTTGCATAGGAAATTTTATTTTCTGTATTTCTTAATTCTTCCTGTAATTCTGAAAAGTTTTGATTTGCTTTTAAATCTGGATAACTTTCAGATACAGCCATAATTGTTTTTAATGCTGATGATAATTGATTATTTAATTCTGCTTTTTCAGAAACTGTTGTGGCATTTCCCCAAGAAGTTCTTAATTCTGTAACTTTAGCCAAAGTTCCATCTTCGTGCTTCATATATCCCTTTACAGATTCAACTAAATTGGGTATTAAATCAAATCTTCTTTGTAATTGAACATCTATTTGACTCCAAGCATTTTTTACTTTTTGCTTTGATTGTATTAGCCCATTATACATTGCTATAATCCATACAATAATTAGTAAGATTATTATTAATGCAATTATCATAATACACCTCCATTATCATAAATCTATTAATATTATAGCATATTTATAATTTAATACAAGACTTTTTTATAAATTTGTTATTGTAGATTAGAAAACCTATTTTTTATAGTATATAGTATATTATATAGGGGGAAAAAAAAGAAATGACATATGCATTTGCCATTTCTTTTTGAAAATATTAATCTTATATATCTTTATATTTTATATATTTATGATAACATACATAGGCTAATATAATAAGCATTATTGCTGGAATAATAATCACTTTTGCTCCAGCTGCCGGAATAATACTTCCTGCAACCGTGGTATCGTTCACTTTATTTGTATTAGCATTTTGTGTATTATTTGCATTGGTATTGGTATTCGTATTTGTATTCGTGTTCGTATTTTTATTTGTGTTAGTGTTTGTGTTTGTATTCGTGTTTGTGTTAGTATTTGTATTCGTATTTTGGTTGCTATCTTTTTGATTATTATCGTCATTATCTTTTTCATCGTCATTCTTATTGTCATTGTTAGTAGTTACTTCACTAACCGTTAAATTAATGCTGCGAGAAATTTCTTCTGACTCTTCTCCTCCAGCAGTCACGATAAATGTTTTATATTCAATAGCATTTTTAATCTCTCCCAAAGTTGCTGTTTCCTTTACTGCAAACTTTATAGAAATTAAATCTGTATCCGCACCAATGTCATTAGCAAAATCCATTAAAATAACAACATCATTATTTGTTGTAGGATTTGCATTAAATCCTACATAAGCACTTGAACTTGTCATATTATCAATTGAAACATTAGTTAAGTCTTCAACAGGTAGTGTTTGTCCTGCAATTGTTACTTTATTTTCATTATCTTTCACAATATTATCCACCGTTAAATCTTCAATAATGTTTTTATCGTAATTAATATATCCCTTAATAGAAGATACCTTTTTTTGGCTATCCACATTCTTTAGAGATAGCAATACAGTCACTTCTTCTCCTTTTTTTATGGTAGTTTTATCAGGGGATACTTCTATTGTAGTTGCTACTGCTGCATAAACACTAGCACTTATTAATATTACTGCCATAATGATTTGCAAAGCTAACATCACTTTTTTCTTCATATTCATATTCATCTTCTCCTTATTTCTTATACATGATAAGGATATCATTAATACTTTTAAATTGCAATACTTTTTTGAGAATATTTCATTTTTACATAGGGTGATTTTTAAACACCCTATGTCATTATCCTTTTGTATCTTTCTCATTTAAACTTGTTAAATCGTTTCTCTTTGGTATTCTTATTTTCATTTGTACTTTTATTTTGTATAATTTAAATTGTAACCACTAACTTCTGCTCTGTGATATAGTAATAATTTAGAATCTTTTATTTCAATTTTTCCATTATTATCAATATCCGCTGCTAAAAATTGTACACCCTCTAATGTTACGATTTCATTTCTATGCGCTTTGATATAGTTAGAATCTAAGGCATTTGCTACACCATCACCATTAGCATCACCCTTTATAACTGCTTCATATACAAGTAGATTACCTTCTGCATCTTCTAATACATTTCCTTCTGTATCTTGGATTTCAACAAGCATTCCTGTCTTCATATTGCCAGTTGTTATCTCTTCTTTTGTTGTTGCATCTTTTACAGTTACTGTATATTCATCTGTTAAGATTGTTTTAAAATCCTCGATAGGTGTTTTAGGTCCAATACCTATGATATAATTTTCTTCTATATCATATCCTAAATCTATTTCTTTTGTCTCTTCCTCTACAATTGTTACAATTGCTTCTGCCACTTTTGTAGAATCTGCACTTGCTGTTGCTGTAACTTTTAATTTTACATTTTCTTCTTCTTGTGCTATCGTTAATAATCCTGTATCTGAAATTGTTGTTCCCTCTGCTAACGTTTTATCAGAGCCTTCATCTGGCATTACTGACCATTGTACAGTTCTATCTATAACATTTTCTCCTGTGATATTTGATGTAAATTGTTGTGTACCACCTTTTTCTATAGTAACTGTTTCAGGTGAAATGCTAATATTTTCTATACTACCATTGCTAACTGTATAAGTTACTGTATAAGTTGTTCCATCTCCCATGGATAATCCTGAAATTGGTACTTCGTCTCCATTTTCTGTATTAACAATCACTTTTGCTGTAAATGTACCTGTATTTTTTGTATCTAATATTAAACTATTTCCTTTATTAGTAATACTTCCTGTTAAGCTCTCCACTCCAAAACATGTTCTAGCATAATCTAGTTGTTCAAATTGTGTAAATATTTTTGGTAAATCAACTGTTACAGTATCTCCTTGTTTTGTAATATTTAATGTTTCAGACAATGTTTGGTTATAGAATAAAATCTTTGGAGCATTGCTGTTTTTTACTAAATAATCTCCTACATTCTTAAATCCTGCACCTTTTGCCATAAATTGATATTGATTTACCAAAGAAGCAATGTCATCATATTGGTTATATGAGAAATTTGCTTTTTTCAAATTACTCATATTTGTTAAAGTAAAATCAAATGCACCACCTAATAAGTTTTTAGATACATCTAATTCTTCAAGACTATGTAAAACTTCTAATTTCTTAATATTTGAAATAAAGTTATATCCTAAATTTAATATTTTTAAGTTTGTAAGCGCTTCCCAATTAACTGTATCAATAGAACCTAATTGATTTTTATAAACATATAATTCTTGTAACTCTGTTAAGGCTGTGATCTCATCTATATTTTCAATTAAGTTAGCATTTATATTTAAATTTTTTAATCTTGGTAATGTAACATATGCTGTTACTTCTTCTGCTGAAGCAGTAGTAAATTTTCCTGATAGTGCCATTACAATATCCAGCATACCTTCTCCGTTCTCTGAGAAATTAATTTCACTAGTTGGATCTGTACAAATATCATTGTAATATTTCACCCAATCATCTCTCCAATCAGAGTCATGATCAATATCTATGTTGTCCCAATCATTTTTCTCATGAACAAGGATCATACTTAATAAGGATTTTAATCTATCTGCTATTCTTAGATTTCCTAATGCGGTTTGTTTTTCAATTTCTTGCTCCACATATCCTCTTATAAAGCATACTGCATCATTCTTAGTACAATCAACTTCTCTATCTTCTTGGCAATTATTATTATAGTTAAATTTATAATCTTTTTCATCTACACCAGCTAATTTTTGTAATAAACAATAATTCTCCATCATTGCATATATATTAACTTCTTTAAATAAATTAATCTGTTCTATACACCAAGTTTTATTATATTCATCACTATCATCTAAATAATTTTTTAGAACATAATCAAAATGCTCTTTAACTGGATTTTCAATTGTCTCATTTACTTTAGCTGTTTGCTCTTTTCCTTCAGAATCCTTGTATTTTGCTTCGCTTTCCCTTGTCGTTTCTATTTTAAAATAAGAAATTAATAATTTTTCCTCAATGTCACTTAATACCTTGTTATCATCAAAATTAATAATTCTCTCAATTTGGGCTTTTAGCAATTCTTTTACTCTTTCATAAGAAGCATTATTTAACTCTGTTTCTGACATTTGATTTAAATCTAATGTCAATAGACCAGTAAATTTGTACACTTGATTATAAATTTCATATAATTTCTTTAATCTTGTAACAATTAGGGCTTGATCTTTTTTTAATTCTCCTGTTAATTTTGCTTTCTCTTCTCCTTTTGCTTTTACCTGATTTTCTAATTCTGTTTTCTTATTCTGTTGTTCCTCCTCGTCTTTCAACGCTTTAATTTGATCATTTATTTCTGCTATTTCACTATCCAATGTATCCATCTTGCTAATTTTTTCTATTGCATCATCTCTTACTTTTTTTATAAGAGCAATTTGCGCTGATACTCTCGTTCGTAATTCTGTCTCTTTTGCATCTTTATTTCCTTCTAATTCTACAATTTGATTAATAGAATCGATATAGTTATAAGAAAGGTTTAAATGACTTTCTAAACCAATAAATTGCTCTAATCCTGTTAAATCTTCTATTTTTTCGTCATGTAAAACTAATGATGGAATCTTATTAATTAATGTATTTGTATCAATTACTAATACAAGAGATGCATCATAAGCCTTTTTATATAAGTCTGTTTCACTACTCTCTCCATAAGATATCAATTCTTTATTTTTTGTTTGTTTTTTTGTTAATTGTGTTTTAACTGCATTATATAAATTCTCATCTTTAAAAACAATACCTGTTTGATCAGATGTTACAATAATATAATGTTGATAAATTACAGAACCAGATAATGGGTTATTGGAATCAGTAATTTTTATCTCCAGTGTTATTCTTCCCGTATAAGGGGTATAGCTTTCCCCATTATTAGCAGCTACAGTTAATAAAACACTATTAATATTTGTTGTTGTCCAATTTATGCTAGCATCACCTTCGGTTGTAGCATTGAACCAATCTGCACTCAAAGAACCAGCTTCTTTTAAAATTTCTGGTAATGTTGCTGTATAGCTTGTAATTTGATCTGATGCTTCAGATATATCCAATGAGATAATTTGTGTTGTACTAAAAGTTTGATTATGTAAGTTAACATCTGGAATTGTACTTAAATTGCTAATGGCACTAACACTTTCTAATTGATTTGTAGATAAATCTAATCTTGTTAGTGGCAAACTGCTTAGTACTGCTAAATTGCTATCTTGCGTTAATTCATTAGAAGATAAATCTAATGTTGTAACGTTCTTAAAAGTATCCAATCCAGTTAAGTCTTTAATTTCACAATTAGCCAACTCTAATGTTACTACACTATCTATTGCACTTTGGCTCATAAATAATGTGTGTTGTGCGTCATTGTATTGTGCTGGAATATTCTGACTTTGTAAATTCTTTTTTATTCCATTATACAAAGGACCATTTAATGTAATCACTACATCTTCTGCTGCATTTACTCGAATCGTTGGTAAAATGCAACTTAATAGCATTACCATTAATAATACTATCGCGATTAATATTTTCCTTGTTTGCCTCATAAATAAAATCCTCCCTGCATATTTCAATTAATTTTATGATAGCATTTTAAATTTTTTTTGCAATAGTGTTTTTTTGGTATCATTGGAAAACATTGCTAAAAGCTTTACGGAAATACCTTTTTGGCACTTTCTTATCACTTTATTAAATTTTTATTACTTTTTTAAGCTTTTTTAGCAGTTTCTTTACGTAGACAGCTTTTTGCAAATTTTCAATCCTATTTTTCCACAACCATAAAAAAAGAATATCTAAGAATTATATCTCAAATATCCTTTTTGCATTTCGATAAGTTACTCTTGCTATTTCTTCTTTGGGCATACCCTTCAATTGTGCTATTTTTTCTACTATCCATTTCACTTTTGTTGAATCATTTCTTTTTCCTCTAAAAGGCTCTGGTGTAAGATATGGGCAATCTGTCTCAACTAACAATCGTTCTAAAGGAACTTGTGCTATTGCTTTTTCTGGTTTGGCATTTTTAAATGTAATGTTTCCACTAAACGATATATAAAACCCTAATTTTACCCCTTCTTTTATCAATTCAGGATTTAAGGGACAACAATGAAAAATTCCCTTTTTCGTAACAGGGTATGTCTTTAAAATTTCTATGGTATCCATTACAGCATCTCTTGTATGAATAACTATCGGTTTATTTTGTCTATTCGCCATTTGTATTTGCTGAATAAAAATTTCTTTTTGTAAATTTTGATTATCCTTATTCCAATAATAATCTAAACCAATTTCTCCTATAGCAACTACTTTTTTATTCTGAGCTAATCGTTCCATTTTCTTTAGATTTTCTTCAGAAAAATCTTCTATATCATTAGGAGAAATACCACACGTAGCATAGATAAAATCATGGCTTTGTGCAATTTTTACTGCCAATTCACTTTTTTTAAAATTATATCCTACGCATACCGCATTGGTCACACCACTTGCATAAATTTCTCTTAAAATAATTTCTCTATCTTCGTCATATCTTTCATCATTATAATGCGCATGTGAATCAAAGAATTCCATCCTTTATTGCTCCTCATAAGTTACAATTACCATTGCTATAGCATATGCTTTGCAATGTGATATACTCATTTCTATATTTTTTATACCTTTTATAGGATAATGAATATGCATATGGGGTTTTCCCATATTATCATTTACAGTTTCAAAAAATTGCCAATAACCATCTATGTCATTTATTATTTCACTTAATGCTTTAAAGGTTGCCTCTTTAGCAGCAAACCTTGCGGCATAATGCTGATATTTTTGTGTTTTTTTTGATTCGCAATATGTAATTTCATTTTCTGTATAAATTTTTTTCAAAAACTTTTGTCCTAAGTGTTCTATTGATTGTTGAATTCTTTCAATTTCTATCATATCTGTTCCGCATGTAGTTTTCATTGATTTTCCCTCTATTATCACTTTCTATATGCACTTTTTATCAGTACAACCGCTTCTCTTATATTATCTTAATAAATACATGAGAAATAATATATTTACTGTATTAAAAATTAAAGAAAAAATTAGCAAAATAACAATTATAGAATAATATATATTGTTTTTTTCTATATTTAAATCTTTATAAATAACTTCATATTTGTTCTTTATTTCTTCATAAATTTCTTCTAATGCCAAAACTTTATTAAGTGTTTTATCATATAAAGCACCTGTATCATCCAATGTAATTTCTTTATTCCAAATTTCTTTTGTAAATTTAATGAATTTTTCTCTCATTTTTATAATTTTATCATATTCTCTAAATTCCATATTTAATTTTCTTAAAAATATTTTTTTATATAAAGAAAATATATACATATAAAAATACTGATTTTCATATTCATACGGTAATTGCGTATAATTATAAGTATCTGCACCTGAACACATTACATTAGCACTAGTACTAGAAAGTGTTGTTTTGGCATACTTTAACTTTTCAATAACATGTAAATTATGCTCCCAACTAGCCTTATTAAAATCAGAATGATAATTACTTGGCAATACATTTGCAAACTTTAAAAAATCATTTTCTATATTTTCAAAATTCGTCTTTTCATTCCAAAAATCTCTTTCAATACATACATAAGAATATGTATAAAATTGAAAATTCGTAATATCTTCTTTCTCACCATTCACTTTTTTATTATATATGCCTGTTACTTGACGAATTAACTCAGAAATATCTTTGATATCCTTAAAAGTATCTGTTTGAATTTTGATATTTTCATAATTCTTTAAAGCTAAAAATTCCGAATTAATTCCTTTAAAGCGATAATTAAAATCTAATAAATCAGTAAAACGATTTGTATTTTCTAAATGGGTTTTCATGGTAAAAAAACAAATTCCTGTATCAAAACAAATAATTTCAATTTCTTCTATCTTAAAGAAAATACCATCTTCTGTTCCCACTTTTCCTTGAATATCTTCTGCTAGGTTATATGTAAAACAAGCAACTCCATTTTTTACAATATATTTTTTCTTTCCTTCAATGTTTAATTTATGAAATTCCTTAAGCTTCTCTCCTCTTAATTCAAAATTAGGAAATAAAATTTTTCTTATATTCGGTAAAAAGAAATTATATATATCTAAATCCTTTTCTTTTTCAAAAATGACATAAGAACATTTTTTATCTTTTAATAGTTTTAAAATATATTTATCGTATTTGGTTTCATCAATAATATACGGATGTATAAAATACGTATATTGATACTTCGTCTTTAGTTCCAAAACAATCCCTACTTTCTTCTTTCGTTATTTTGTATAAATATTCAAACTTAAATCTTTTGCTCTATGCCACTCGGCAATAAAATCGATATATAAATAATCATCTAAATTCACGTTGGGTGACATAACAACACTTCCATCTGATTTTAATACTCCCCAAAGACCATCCTTCTTTACAGCACAATATCCATATGCGTTTTGCTCTTTTGCATCATCATATATAGCATCTACGATCATTTCACCATTCTTGTTTTTATAACCATATTTTCCGTTCTCTTTCCATAAAAACAATGTATTGGTTGGTAATAATTCTTGACTTGTTTTTTCCTCAAATTTAAAATTATAATATTTATAATCGTTGTCTTTTCTGATACGCATATAGCCTTTCTCTAGATCTATTTCTGATATAATAACAGACGTTAATACTTTATGAAACTGATTATCTAAAATATCTGTTGTATAATCTGCTTTTTCCGCTTCTATAAAATCTGCTACTTTTAAATAATGCATATTTTCATATTCATATGGTACAATATTGGTGTTATCTGATGTGATAATGCCATATTTCCCCTCTTTTTTGGCAATATAATCATTCGTAAATAAATATTGTAGATCCTCATATTCTGCAGGTATTATTGTTTCTCCCGAAATAGAAATAACACCATATTTTCCTTCTTTAATAATGGTAAAACCTTCCGGATTAACACTTTCAATACTATCAAATCCCTGATTTAATAAAACTTTTCCCGTATTATCTACTACTTCTAAATTTTCATTTTCTTTTACAACATAATGGTTATTACCAGAAACTTTTTTTACCTCATCATATTTTACTTCTAAAATTGGCTTTTTATCCATGCCTATAATACCATACTTGTTTTCAGCATTTTTCACAATGTAACCACTTTCATAACTTTCTCCTACATTGGTAATGTCTTCATATTGTGGATGAATAATGATTTCTTTAGCATTATTAGAAAATAATCCCTTTTTATTATCTTTTTCTAATATAATGCTTTTTTCTATCCCTTTTAGAGCATAAATATTTTGATATTCCGGTTTTAAAATTTCTTTTCCCTCAAAATTAATAAGTCCATATTGCCCATTTTCTTCATATTTTAAAATATCTTCTTCATACCAAACTGTAGAATCATCTGTATTTTCTATTGGCTCCACATGATGATATTGCGTTAGTATTTCCTCTCCTTCTGCATTTAGTACCTTTGTTTGATAAGTTTCTTCTTCTAAATTAACATCATATGTACAAATAAACACATCTTTATTTTTGTCAGGAATGATAATCATTTCTTCATAACTTGGTGGAATAATGGTATTCCCTTTATCATCTATAACACCCCATTGATTATTGTCATAGACTGTAAAATAAGCTGTTAGATTAGCAATATCTTTTGGTTTTGTTTCTGTTAATAATTTTTTTAATGATATAACAAACATAATAACAACAATGATGGCTACAATAAATGCAATTACTTTTTTCATGTTTAATTTTTGTGTATTACTGGTATAATATCTTCTTCCTTTTGCTCTACTCATTTAATCCTCCATCATATATTTTTATCTAGTATTACGTATACACTATATCATCTTTTTCTAAAAAAAACAATACAAAATGCATATTCTATATCTATTTCTTTTTTACAACTTTAGTTACAATAACGGTCATATCATCTTTAGCAACTCCATAACTATTATCAACTGCTTCTGCTAATAATAGATCTGCCAATTTCTGAACATTATTAGTTGTTATATTTTTCAAAAATTCTTCTATCCAGTCTTTTTTTATTTCATCTTTTGATTCTAAAACGCCATCACTACACATAACAATAATATCACCATCTGTAACTTCTATCGTTTGTGCTTCTAATGCAATTTTATCAACGATTCCTACTGGAAGTGTTTTGGCTTGTATTTTATTTATGTTTTTTCGATTTTTGATATAGGTATGACAAGCACCATTTTTTAGTATTTCTGCCTGTCCTACATATAAATCTAATATCATCATATCAATACTAGAATAGGTTTCTACATTTGTATTCATACTTAATGTACTATTAATTAATTTAATGGATTCTTCTTTTTCAAAACCAGAGACCATTAAATTTTTAATAAGAGATATCGTTAATTTACTACTTTCTCTCGCCTCTTTACCACTTCCCATGCCATCTGTAATAGCTAATAAATATTTTCCATCTTCTAATCGCATTTGTAAATTACAATCTCCAGATATAGGGCTACCATCTTTTACTATTTTGGCACTACCAACTTGCATTAAGAATTTATCCTCACTAGCATAAATTTGTGTATAATCACCCTTTTCCGTTTTTTTATCTCTCTGAAATGTTACTTTTGTTCCTAAACTTTTAGACATACTATCTCCAATATTGATCGTAACATCTTTGCCTTTCAATCTGGCATTTTCCTCACACATACGTATTTCTACTATATATTTTTTATTACTATATTGTTTTATCAAACAGTTTTTAATAGGAATATTTTTATTTTTCAATAATATTTCTATTTCTGTTTCTTTTTTGGCAAAAGGATTTTCTTTGGGTTGAACAATTTCTTCTGCACAAGTATCGATAATTTTTGTTACATTTTTCAAATTACTATTTATTGTTTGTAAATTTTTATTTCTTTCTTGTTCTTTTGCTATAGCAATTTGTATCATTTTGTAAGTCCTATTCGCTACTCGTATAATTTCTTGTAAGTCTTCTTTAATTACTGTATCTTGCATAAATACATAATGATTATGATTTTGCAATATTGCAATTAAATCCTTATCAACTATAATTTCTTTTTCTTGTATACACTTAAAAATATCTGTTACAATTCCATTTCCTTCTTGTGAAAGAGTTTCATAGAAAAGATTGCCTTCTATTTCTTCCATATTATCTAAAAAGCTTTGTATATATTCTTCTTCTATCTTAGGCATTTCCGTTTCTTTTGCTTGCATCATTTCATAAAACACATTAGAAATTGTTTTCAACTTATCAGATACTTCTTCTCGTTCTGCTTCATTTAATCGGTTTTCTCCTCTATTAGATAGTAATTTTGTTCTACCAATTAAATCTTCTAATTCTATTTTTATATTATTAGGTACAAATAATAATCCTATGGAAGCAATGAATATTTCTCTAAAATATAATATCATGGTATTACTTCCATTGGTCAAATAAGTTAGTATTGCATTTCCCAATATGAATCCTAAAATTACACCAATTTTTCCCAAACGATTCAAAAATCCTGATAAAACACCGGAAATAGCAAACATCATAATTTGAATAAAACTTGTCCCATCAACAAAACTTGTTACTAAACCAATAGAAATGCCTGCTGTTGCGCCTACCATCATACCACTTTTCCAACCTAATACCATAATCATGAAAATAATTATTACATTACTAATATTGATAGAAAAAACATTAAAGTTTCGAAAGGCCAAACTCGCAATAGCCATAATAATAGTTGTTGCAATTAATTCTTCTGTTGTAAAAGCTTTTTTTATACGAAGTTCTTTTATACCAATTAAACCATTTACAAAAATTTTATAAAATACATATGTTAAAGCAGCGGTAATCATTCCCATAAATACATCATATAGTAAAAAAATGCCTTGGATATTTTTTATTAGTGTTACTACCAAGCAAGCCCAAAATAATTTTCCACCAGTTTTTACTAACTCATTTCTTTCTTCTATTGCAATTTTAGGCTTAAAAATAAACACCAAAAGGAAATATATAATAGAAGTACCTATAAAATTCATTAATCCTGAAAATCCATTGCCTATGGCTGTTCCTAATAAAGCTGCTATATAAACTCCTATAAGGGGAATAGAACTTCCCACACAAGCTGCCAACATAGCCAACCCAAATGGAACAATTTCATTTCGAATAGATACAGTTGCCATAAGAAATGTTATAATATATATCATAATATTTTGATATTTAAATAACTCTTTTACAATATACGGTACTCTTGCTTTATATTGCATTTTCTCTTCTTGATAAACCTCTTCTGTTATATTTTGAAACATCCTTAACCACCTCTTACTTTTTATATATCTTTATTGAATCATAAATAGCATAAATTTTTTTGTCATATTGCATACAGATATAAAAAAAGTTTTCTACAATTTGTGATAATTTTCCTATATTTTATTACAATTATACTAAAAAGACAAGAGTTAATATAAAAAATGACAAAAAATAGAACCTCATATTTTGAGATTCTATTTTTTTATTAGTATTACTTTGTTAATACTTTCTTTTTGATAATAACAATACCTGTTGCTACAATACCTAATCCTACTGCTATAATAACTAATATTTGTAATGTTAATTCGTTTTCTGCTTCAATACCCGTTGGAGGTGTTAAAGTAATAAGCTCTGTAGCACTTGCATCTCTCTCTGTAATAGAAACATCAAATTCACCTTCCTTAGGATCTGCATTACCTGGAATTGCTGTTACATCTCTTCTACCTGCTGTATTATCAATCTTAACAATTTCTGCTAAGTTATCAAAAGCAACATGATTAGCATCATCTTCTGAAGCAATGGTTCTTGTTAATGTTGAAGAAATAACTGATTGGTATTGGCTAGGATCTTGGTCATATGGTAGTAATTTTGCTTCAAAACCTTTATTCGTTAATTCTTCTGTATCCTCTATACTATCAACACTAACAACAATGTTCTTTTTCTGAGGCGTAATATATACTTTTCCTTTATCATCTTGTATATTATTTTGTAAAATAATATCTCTATCTAATAATCTATCTGCTTCAAAACCATTACCTGTTACTTCATTAATAGTTGCATTTTTCCAACTATGGTCTTTTTCTTTATTATAATCTGCTGAAAATACTGTATCATTGTCTACATAGTCTACTAATTGACGAACTGTTGTTGTAACAACTTCTTGATTATTCGTATTAGCAGCACTACCTAAATAATATATATTACCTAAATATTTTCCTTGTTCAATTGTTGTTTCTCCAATAGTTTTTCTTTCTGGTATAGCACTAGCTACTATTTCTAGAATAGCATCTCTTGGTGTCTTACTTACATCTTCCATTACGTCTCTAAGTGTTGTACTAATTCTATCGATTTCTCCTATATTTAATGCTGTTAATTGATATTGCATTTCTATGGTTAAACCTTGTAGAATTGATTCATCTACATTGATGAATCTAAAGTTTTGCATATTCTCTCCATTCACCATGCTATATTTATCTTCCACTTTGTTAATAGCTTGTAAGACATCTGTTCCAATAGATCTTTCAAGATCAACACCAACAGTTGCTACAATATATTCATCACCATTACCTACTTGTCCTATAATTGTTCTGTTATTAATTTCTGCTCTAGGTACACGATCATAAGATATATTGTATGCTACATCAAAGATTGTTGTATTATCAGAAGTTACTAATTTAATACCACTAATTTCTTTATCTAACACTACTTCTGTTCTTGGTCTTTCCTCTAAACCAATATCTATATTTTTTACTTCATATACAAATCTTTGTACTTCTACCATGCCACCTAAAATAGTACCTTTTACAGTGGTTATATCATTATCCACTAAATAATCTGGTTTTGCAATATCTTCTATATTCATATTAATTTTATCTGTATCTGCAAACATATAGTAATCTGTGTATAATCCTGTATGATTTGAAGTAGTATATGTGTCTCTTGTTACTGCTTCTGGAGCAATTACTTTCAAATTACTATCTGCTTTTGATAAAACAGTACCATTTATATTTGTGATTGTTTCAGAATTTGCCATTACTTCTAGTCTTCTTAGCTCGCTATCTTTTGCATCTGAATTTCTATCACCACTCGCATGATATGCTGTTGTTTTAAAGTCTTGTCCATTATATACAGATGGTGTTTGTCCTGCTGGTTTGTTATCATAATTTGCTACTAATATATCGTTATTTTCTAAAGGATTCTCTGTACTTTGTATATCATTTTCTGTATGATATGATGCTCCACTTTCTGTTAAAGCTTCTGGATCTCCTGTAATACCAAATGTATCTTCTAATTTTGTTTTATCATTTCCATACAAAAATCTTACGATATACTCTCCTGCTGGTACACCAATAAATTTGTAGCCTCCTACACCTAGTGTCTGATTTCCGTCTGCATCTGTTTGTGAAACTCTAGCCGTTTCAATTGTGCTATCAAATCCTGTTAAACTTTCTAAGGTTCTACCGCCCAATATATCTAGGCTCTGATTTGTTGGCCACAAGAAATCATATTCTTGGTCATTTACTTTTACTTTCTCAACCAGTTCTGTGGTTAATCCACCAATTAATGCTTCTCCTTCATCATATAAACCATTTCCTACTTTTTGGCCTTCTATATTTTCTGTTCTTTTATCTTCCCAAGCAAGACCATCAATGGTTCTTGTTGTTTCGTTTAATGTTAAATTTAGGATTGGTGCTGAATCTGTATCATCTTCATACCATGTTCTATCATTAAAAGATTCTATATTAACATTTGATGGAGCAGAGTCTCTATCGATTTTTCCTGCAATTGATCCATCTTCATAATATGTTGAATAATTAGCGATTTCTGCTACATTGGCTTTTTGTCCTAAAACAATAGCATCTTTTACACCATTGATATCATCTTTTTGTACAGCAAATGTTACATAAATATCTGCTTTTTCGCCTGTTCTTAGCTGCACTTGACCATTTTCAAATGTGGCTGTCATTTTACGATATGTAATACCGTCTGATCCTAGTATATTAGTATCGGTATCACTAACCGTCCAATTAACCTCTAGTTTTTCTTGTGTTGGTGATGTTAAATAAGATATATTTGCTACTTCTACTGGCGTTAAATCTCCTATATTCTCATCATCAATATTTCTTACATACTTCGTAACAGCTGTGCTAATAGGCACACCAAAACTACTATCGAAGTAGTCATCGATGGCATTAATGCCTGCTACATAAATGCCTGTTGGAGAATCATTAGATACCGTAATTTTATAAGTTAAGTATACTTCTAACTCTGTATCATCATAAGTTAAGCTTGGATTTAAGGTTTTGTAAAATGTATTGATTGCATCATATACCCTACCATTTGTTTGATACATTTCTGCTCTGTAATAGTAGTCTGTTTTATATAATCCTAATTCATAGCTAATATTCATTGTATCTGCTGTTAATTGTCTTGTAATAGCATCTCCCGTTAAATCTGCTAATGAATTAAATTTATAATTTAATAATTTTTCATTTACAACAACTTTAGCAGAGACTAAATCTTTTGTTGTTCCTAAATCTGCATCTGGTCTTTTCTTAAGTCCTAAATTGATATTTAATGTGTAAGGATATGTTGCAGAATATTTATATTCTTCCACTGCTCCTAATTCATCAATATATTTATCGATGCTTTCTAAATATGTTCTACCATCAAATGGATAGGTTAACCCTCCTACAGATGTTCTTGCTTTTGCTTTAAATATATCATATACTACACCATTATCATAAGTGGTTTGTAATTCAGAAACTTTTCTAGTTGTGCCAGAAACACCTGTTGTATAGTCTGTAGCATTATAGTAAATAGGGTTCTTATCACCATTTGCAGCAACAACATTTCCTATAGTATTTCCATTACCATCAATTGGTGATTCTCCTGTTATTTGTGTAATTCTACTATCAACTTCTTGTCTATTATAATCTAGTGCATGTGAATCTTTTAAATATTGATCTCTTGCACTAGTTGATGCATTTCTATAAGTCGCTGCATCACCATTAGCTGTTGCTAAGAATTTTGTTGGTTCATATTTTTGACCATCATATACAAATTCTACATCATAACTTGCTGTATAACCACTAGCTTTTTCCTGATCTGTTACGACTGGCATACTCATTCTTGGAGAATTCCATTTTCCACCGTTCTGGGTTACAATTGGATATTCTGCTAAATCATTACCAGCTTCTATATAACCATAAGCAAGTTCTCTGCTTACTTCTGTAGATCCATTATAAATTACTTTATAAATATAAACTTCTACACCATCTAATCCTACTTCTGTATCATCAATAACGCCATTTTCTACAGAATCTGGTGTATTTTTTGAACTTTCATCTTGAGGAACATCTTCCCAAACAGTACCACCCAATTCTAAGGTTAAATCCACAATCACTCTTGTTTCAAAAGAGTTGGTTACCACTACATCTGCCGTATTGGCATCTGCAGATAATTGTCCATTACCATTAGAAATATTTTCTAAATGCCATCCTGTTGGTAAGTTTGTTTCTGTTACTGTATAAGATGGTCCTTCATTTCCAAACCAAGTAATATCTGGCGTTTCATAAGTACCACCAGCCTTAATAGTAGTTTCAATTGTTTTTGATCCATCTACAATACTTTCCCCATTTACTTCAAATGATCCGAACAATGTAATTTGAATTGTAAATTCATCTGTCATAGCTTCTTCTTGCATTTTTTCATCTGTAATGGCTTTTTTAGTTACTCTAATCTTTCCATGATGCTGTTCCACTTTATTAATTGCCGTTATGATAACCAATTCTCCACTACCACTAAGTTGTCCTGAAACTTTTCTATCACCTGTTATAGTATCGGTTCCATTAGAAATACTATCAAATTGCGCAGCTCCTGTATCAATTTCTTCTACTGTGTAAGTAGGAGCGCCTTTAGCTTTATCCCATTTAAATTCCTCTGAACGATATGTTTCGCCAGCTTTTACTTCTACAATATAATCTGCTAATACTTCCTCTGGATTTTCTAAATCTCCATAATATACCTTTACATTAAATTTATAAGATTGATTACTTGTTGCACCATCAACCAATTGTTTTGTAATTTGTAAGTATCCACCATCTAATTTTGCTTCATTTGTAACTGTTACAACTTGTGCATTAGTATCACCTTCTACAATTGTACCTGCTCCATTAACAATAGCTGTTTGATTTGCAATATCAGATTCTTGTTCTTCTACTGTATAAGTAGGAGCACCTTCTCCCTGCCATCCAATTGTATCTGATGTCCATTTTTCTCCACCATTTACAATAGCTTCAAATGTATAACTATCATTTTCATATTGCATTCCTTGATAAGTAAATGTTCCTGTTAATGTAACATTGAATTTAAACTCTTTTCCTGTTAAAGAATCATCTAAAACTTTTTTATCAATAATTAATTTACCAGTTTTTTCTTCTAATTTATTCACAAAATGATTTTCTATAGTATAATTTTCTTGCGTGTCTGGTTTTAATTGTCCCTCTACTTTTTTATCTGAACCACCATTAGCTGATACAAATGATGTTCCTTCTGGTCCATCTAATTCTTCTATCCAATAATGCGGTGCTTCTTCATCTGCATTCCAAGAAAATTCTTCTTCATAATACCAAACATATTGGTCATTTACCTTTTCTGCTTTTAGTGTTACATCAAATTCTTCATATCCATCTACATGTATTCTAAATTTAAATTCTAGAGATTTTACATACTCATCTGTAAATTTACTTGCATTTTCTAGTGTTTTAACAATACTTAATTTTCCTGTTTCAGTTTTCATTCCATTAACAGCTGTTACAATAATATTATTGCTATTTTCAAGGCTACCAGAACTTGGTGCTATTGTTGAATAAATATCTTC
The DNA here is from genome assembly GCA_947626885.1 of uncultured Clostridia bacterium. Lineage (GTDB taxonomy): Bacteria > Bacillota > Clostridia > TANB77 > CAG-508 > Scatovivens. Next base: position 60,746 of record CANQTX010000005.1, read on the forward strand.
AATTCCTGTCATATCTTCTTGTACTGTATAGGTTGGTGCCTCTCCATGCCAAGTAAATGTATCTGAATTCCACGTTGCTTCAGTTGCATCCGCTATATTAATTGTAACATATCCATTGTTATCGGTACTGTCTGCAACACCGCTATTAGTTAATCGAATGGTTGTATTAGTATAATCTGTTCCCTTATATTGAAATGTACCAGAAACTGTTACAACAAATTTATAATCTTTATTTTTTAATGCCTCTTCTATAATTTTCTTTGTAATTTGTAGTGTACCATGTTTTACAGATAAATCATTAATAAAGTAATTGTCTATGACATAATTATCTGTAGCACTTGATGTTAATCTACCAGTGATTGTTTTTCCAGCTGTATAACTTGTTCCATCAGTAGAAGATTGTACTTCTGTTCCATCTGGAACGTCTATCTCTTCAATAGTATATTCTGGTGCTGATTCATTATCTCTCCAATAATAATATCCTGAAGTATATTCCCATACATACGTATTATCATCTTGTTTTGTTGGAGATAATGTTACTGTTGAAGCATTTCCATCTACTGTAATTCTAAATTTAAATGTTAAACTATTAATATAGTCATCTGTATATTGATCTGCATTTTTTAATGTTTTAATAATGTGAAGTTTTGCTTGATCATAATCATGATGTGGGCTTCTCTTTCCATTAACAGCTGTTACTGTTACCGTTTTTCCATCTATCAAATTACCTTTACTTGGTGATAAAGACCTTAAAGAATATCTTGTTGTATTGATTTCTGCCACTTTATATGTTGGCGCTTCACCATTCCATGTAATTGTATCTGATACCCAATCATTCGTTTTATCATCTCTATCAACAAAAATTTCAGGTGATAATGTTAATGTTGTATTGTTATACTTTTCTCCATTATAGTAGAAAGTACCTGTAATAGTAACACTAAACTTAAACGTAGCATCGCCCGACATACTACCTACTACATTTTTTACAATTCGTAGTCTACCTTCATGACCAATGCTATTGGTTGCTACTACTTGAATCGTTTGATCAGCTTTCAAAACACCAGAGCTATTTGTAATATTAACCTGTGTATAATCATCATCTTCTACTTCTTCTACCGTATAACTTGGAGCTGCTTCATTATTACTCCAATAATAGTAATCTGTGAAAGCAGAACTTCCTGCTTTTACCTTTATCATATCTGTTTTTCCATTAACAGTTACTTTGAAAGTAAAGAATTTTGTACCTTCTGTAGAAGTTAGTCGATTACCATCTTCATCTACTAATCTTTTTTCTATTTTTATTCTTCCATAATGACCTGCCCTTGTTTTTGTATCGATTTGTGTTTCTTCATACCATCTAGCACCAAATTGTGCATAAGCTAATTTTTGCTGATGCGATCCTGTTTTATGATGATGTCCTTGTTCACCACATACAGAGCATCCAGGACAATCTTCATGTTCACACTCCTTTTGTTTACATGCATGACTACTTGTAGATTTTTGAAAACTTCCTGCTGCATTCATATATTTAAAATCTACTTTTACGTTTAAAAGTTGTGTCATATTTTCTTTATAATTTAATCGAATATAAAATTCTTCATTCTGATGTGGATAAGTAGAATTATCATCTGTATCTCTTTCGCCATCCAAATAAACAATGCTCCAATCCTCATTAAATGTTAATTCATCTTGACGATAATCTGTATAAACATGCATATTGGTAATGCCTGCAAATTCTACAATACCTTTTCCACCATTAAAGTAATCTTCTACATAATCTATAGAAAATGGTCCTACTAAATATGTTTGCGTAGTTTGATCCCATTTTGGAGATTCTTCTAAACCATTTTTTACCCATTTAGGTTCATATTTTAAATCAAAACCATTAGATTGTAAACCATCAAAATTGTTATTTCCAACTACCAAGTTGGTTTGCTCTGTTCTAAATGCATATGTTCCATTGCTACTTAATTTGCTTACATAACTTTCAAAATGTTCTGCTTCTGCTGTTAAAGAATTATATGCACCTGAAGTTCCTTCATTTGCTGGCGTATTCCACCATGCTTGTTGCACATCACTCCATCCCCACGTATTGTCTTCCATATCTGCTAAAATATAAGCTTCCATAGGTGTTGCTCTCTCTGCTGGGCCAAATTTATAACATGTTATCCCATTTGTTAAAGCTGCACCTTGTTCACAACAAAATACATAATATAAATCATCATATTTATGAAAAGCACCTTGTTCTTCTTCCCATTCTAAGGCAGCACTTCCTGAAGCAGTTCTTACTCTATCGCTTAATTCTTCACCTTTATAAATCATATCTCCTTTTATATCTGTTTTATAGCACTTATAACCATTGGCATTATAGTAATATTCTCCTCCTTCATCTGAAGAGAATTCTGTTGTTACATATCCATTTGCATCATAATATAAATTATTTTTGTTGCTTTCAAATTGGAAAAAGAAATTATCCTCTTCTGTTTCTGGTCTTGTCCATTTTTTTCCAGAAGCATCATAGAAATAGTCATATCTATTTTTAGAAGATTCTCCTGCTTTCCATTCCTCCATCTCTACAGGATTATATTCATCGATTTCATCATTTAACCAACCATATGTACTTCCTTCTACATTTCTTTTAATAAGATTTCCTTGGGTATCATAATGTTTAGGATTACTATATTCATCATAGAATCGATTCATAATTGTGTTATAGATATCTACATCTCTTACTTTTTCGTTAGTACCCTTATTTTCCTTAGCATATACATTTTGCATACTTAAGATGCTTAATATTGTTATCAATAAAATGATTATCTTTTGTAAATTTGTTTTTATCGACTTTATCATATTAAACACCTCCTTTTCTTTTTGCTAATACAATTTTGTTATAAGCTATAAATATAACGATACTTCCTAATAAGATGGTTGTTATAATAACTGACACATAAATGAATACCTCTCCTGTTTTAACACCCATAAATACGTCTGCTAATCCTAAATCGTTTTCTCCTTGCGCTTTATTGGCAGGTGTTGAATTGTTATCCGAAATACCATATATATTGTAATCTTCATAAATTTCTGCTAAGTTGTTAACCAACCCTGTATTCTTTTCTGTTAATTGCTTTGTTAATACTAATTTAATGGTTTTGGATTCTCCCGCTTTTAATTCTGTATCTGCCAATGCCGTACTATATAAATTACCATCTGTACCCGTATACCAATTTGCATTAGCTTCTAATCCAGAGTTAAAAGTCATACCTTCAGGAAGATAATCTACTATCTTTTTCGCATAACCTGCAACATCTCCCATATTAGAAACTGTAATGCTGTATTCTACATATACGGTAGATCCTGTTAAATGTTTTGCTGCAATTTCTGTTTTGGCTAATGTTACATTATCATACGTATCTGTTGTTGTTTTACCATTTGATTGCACCGTTACTTTGGAAATTGTCTTATCTAGTTTTAGATCAAATTTATCTGCTAATACAAGTCCCATATCAATATCGGACATAGCACCATCATGAATTGTAATGATATCCGTTACTGCTCCATTTCTCATTTTACCATCTTGTTCAATTTTTGTTGAAATAGCATCTGAGTTAACATTTGGTGCTACATTTTCTTTATGATAACTGGTTACTGCATATTTTACAGTATCATATTCAAATAATACTAAGTAATTTCCATTTTTTATACCAGCAAATGTATAAGTACCTTTACTGTCTGTTGTAATGGATTTTTCAATTACACCCGTTTCACTGTTTACTAACTTAACGGCAATGCCGGTTAGCATTTCTTCACCTGTATCGCGCATACCATTCTCATTGGTATCTAACCAACAACTACCTGTTAATTTATAAGTTTTTACAAGATTAGAACCAGCAGTTGTTCCATTAGGAATATTTAACGAAGAACCTTCTACCGTTTGTTTTTCTTTTGCTTCCACAATATGAGTAATTGAATTAGTTGTTATTTCATCTATATTTCTTCCAGACACGGTTCCTACATTTGTTACTGTTTTTTCTTGTACGCCATTTAATCCTTTTGCTAAAGCTTCAACATTAACAATTGCCTCTTCTCCGGGTTCAATCATAAGATTAACTGTTTTTTCACCTGTTACTGATGCTCTTTCTACAGATGTTATACCATTTTGTAGTGTTGTTACTTTTCTTACAATTAAACCTTCTGGAATCTTTTCTGTTAGTTCTACAGATCTTGCCACAGCACCACCATTGTTCTTAATAGAAAATACATAATGAACCATATCGCCTTCTTTAATGTAAGTATTGTTATCTGTCGTTGTTTGTGTTACTTCTAAAACAGGTCTTCCAAAAGTTACCCTAAAAGCATTAGATTCATAACTTTCCGTATTATCTGCTGAAGCAGTAGATTTATCTTCAATTGTTGTTTTAGTTACACCATCTTCTAATCTAGCAATGCGAAATTCCATATGGAATCCAAGGAAATCTCCTGCTTCTAAAGTATCGATATTCCATGTTAAATTTCTTGTTGTTTCATCAAAAATGGCATTCATTTCTTCTGTGCTCTCATGGGTTACTACTTCACAAGAAGCACTTACAATATCTAATTCTTTGGCAACTGTTCTTGTTACTTTTAGATTTTTTAAGTCTCTATTGGTTAAATTGGTAACTTGTAGATAAATATCATAATTTTGTCCAATATCCAATACTTCCCCTGTATTAAAAACTCTGTCAAAAGATGATTCTTCTGTTACATTCATTTCTGCTTGTTCTATTGTTATCTCTTCTGTTTCTGCTTCCATCGTTGCTTGTAAATCATCCGCTGTTACTTTTGCCACACCCTTAATAATAGAATTTGTTGTATCAGCTCTATCATCTAACAAGGATAATTGGAAATAAACATCTATATCTATTGTTTCATTAACTAGTAATTCAGATTTTGTAAATGTTACAATACCGTTCTGTTTTCCCTCTACAAGTGTTTCATCTTCAAATCGTGATGATTCATATAATGCATTGGAAACACTTGGAACAGATATGACAACATTTTTAGCAGTTTCTTTTCCTGTATTGGTTACTGTAATGTGAAATTTAAATTCCTCTCCTTCTTTTACAGTAGTATCTTCAGTAGTAACTTTTATTGCTAACTCTGGTCCTTCTCCTGTTGTTAAACCAATACTATCTGGTACAGATATTTCTTCTGTTGTTGCTATATCTGCATGATTTGTATAATATGTTGCAAATGTACTATAGAAACTTTCATTGTGTGCTAAATTAGCAGGAATTTCATAGTTATAATGGAATCGTAAAACGTCTGCCGCATTCATTATATAATTCTCATCTGCTGGTACAATTAAATAAGATTTTATATTCTCAAATGATTCAGGGTTTTCTACCCATCCATTTGCTGTATCACTTAATTCTTTGGTTGCTTCTGGATTTGATGAATAATAAATGGTAAAGTTTCCATGATTACTTTCATCAGCTGTGATGTTAGAAACCATTTTCGTATTAATGGTTGTATTTAAAGCATCTCCTGTTACAATATCTTTCATACCTTCAAAAGCTATTCTACCTAATATAGCAACATCTGATACTGTATTTTTATTGTTGTTCATAATAACCATTTCCATCGTTGCTACTTTTGCTTCTGCATAAACATCTAATATATCTGTTTTCGTTCCTTGTCTTACAGAAGTAAGAACAGATCCTGTTTGATTATATCCCCATGTACAATTTGCTGCTACAAGTCCTGTGGGAGCTGAATAATCAAAATTTATTGTTTCATTTCCTTCATCTGCATAGCTGGTTGCTTCATTATTTGTATATCGCATAACTATTGTATCTGTAGTTGCTGGTGTAAATGTATTAACTGTAATATTCGTATTTAATACAATATTAGCACCATTTGTTAACACACCAGAATTAATACCATCTTGTGTACCATCAACTGTAACCATAATGGTTTTATCTTTTACTTCAACTGAAGTAATGGATAAGCCTTCTCCATAAATCATATTAGCATTTGTTACTTCTACTGCCTCAACATATTCTGGCATTTGAATTTCAAATACAGAATGTCCATATATGTCAGAAGTATCTACTGCATTATTGAATTCCATTCTTAATTCTACATCTTTATTAACTTCTAATGTTGATAAACTGTCTCGATCCATGATGAAATTTACTTTTGTTGTTGTATCAATTAAGGCTGTTCTCGTTTCTACTGTAGCCACTTCTACTTCATTTTCTACATAAGAATAAACAGCTTTAATAGCAGCTACTGTTCCAATAGCACTTATGTTTTTAAATGTTTCTTTATCTAAACTGCTATTTTTCATGCCTTTTACATTATTTACTACTAAGTTTCCTTCTGCTATTGGTGCTGATGTTGTAATACAAATTTTAGAATGAATTGTATCAAAATGAAATACAAAGTTTCCTGCTTCATCTGTTGCATAATCTTTATTGAAAGTAACTAAAGTATTTCCTGCCTCATCTAAAATAGTAATTTGTCCGTCTTCTCCTAATATGCTAACAAAATTTTCTTTAGCAATAACTATTGTTTTATAATATAAATCTTCGTTTGCTAATTGATTTCCATTTTTATCTACGTAAAAATTTTCTACATCTTGTACTCGGATACTATTAACAATATCTTTATGAGAAACATTTATCATAGTTTTGGAATGATATTCTGTTTCATATTTATCTGGATGATAATAATTTACATATGTATAAGCTTTTGAAACTTCACTTGTTTCATTTTCTATATTTAAAGATACAATATTTCCCGTTTGTCCTTCTAACTTATAATCTGATTCATTATCAGCTGTTACAATGTTTTTATATTGTTCTTTTTCTACACCACTAAATGTTGTTAATTTTGCTTCTGCTTTTGCATGAACTATTGCTTCTTCAGGAATTCCTACATTTTCATATGTATAGGTAATTAAATATTCATCTATTCCTGATTCACTATAATATCTTTCTTCTTCAACAACTTCTTCGTCTGCTTCCTTTAAATATTCATCTGTATTATCATTTATATTTACGAGTTGTTTTTCATTTCTAGCTATAATTGTTAAAGACTCATTTTCTTCATTATATTGCCAATTGCTATCATCAAAAATAACATCTTCTGCTACTTTTCCATTGGTTCCCTGTGTTGTATTAGGTACTACTGTTATTCTTGAAGGGGCAACTTCTCCAATTTTAGGTACCTTAACTGTTACTTCTGTTTCTTTTACTGGTAATGCATTCGCTTCAGTCGTATTATCTACTTTAACAGAGGTTTGTAAAATAACACCTTGTCCAAAATCAACATATTTTGTGGCTTCTGTTTCTACTTTAACTTCTCTTTCATCTTTCCAAGAAACATGTAGCACTACTTCTTTTGATATGGCTTTTTCATCACCATTATCATCTATATAGCTTCCTGTAAAAAGCACCTTGGCATCTTTGGAAAGATTGGCATCATCTACATAAGATTCTTGCTCATATTCAATTGGTACTGAAATAAATGTTTCTGAAGAGCTATTAATTTGTTTTAACTTTAAAATATTATCTTCTAAACTTTGTACTGAATCAGATAATTCTAAGTTATCTTTTAACTTAAAATTCAAACCAGCTCCTTCTTCATTTTCTAAGAATTCTACTTTTCCATTCTTTAGGTAACCACTTTGATTCACAGCTAATTTTAATTGAATGGCTAATGCTTGGTTATTTACATCACTAATAACCGAAGTTTCTTGATTCTCTTCTGTTCCAAAATAAGCAAAAAATTCGACATTTTTATGCCCTGTGTCGGATTTTCCAGAAAAAATTGTTTCTGTTATACTTGTTGCAAAAGATTCTGTTACTAAAGCAAAATTTGCTGAAGTTAGTGTAAAAACTAACAGTATAACTAACAACTTTTGTAAAATTTTGTTCTTATGCATCACAAAAACCTCCATCATAACAAACTTTCTAAACCATTGTATTTTAATAATAGCATTATATATTTATTATTTTACTACTTTTTTGTGTGTAGTCAATACCCGAAACCTTTGTATTTTCTAGTTTTCAAGGGTATCACAAAAATTCGTTTACGGAAATACGTGTTTAAGAATTATTTGTATAAAATATAAAATTTTTATTACATTGATAATCTTCTTTTTTTCCTTCTTGTAATAAACGCTATACAATATCTATTATATACCGTTATGTAAACTTTTTCAAGTATTTTTCAGTATTTTTTGGCTTTTTTTCAACTTTTTTATTTTTTTATGACTGTTTATATGAGGGATTTAATGTCTTTTTTTGTCGAATTGTTAATTATTTTTGTTTTCTTGTTTATGTTACCACTTTGTCTTTTAATTTTTATGCAACTTTTTCATTTTGTAAACATATATTATACAAAGGTTTCCCACTTAGGAAAAATAATTCTTATTTCATTTCTTATTAACGTAAGAAATGAAATACTTTTTACAAATTTTAAACAAGGAGGGTATCATCTTGAATAATATGGATATCAATAAACTACTATCTGTTATTTCTAAAATGGATAAAGAGGAATTAGAAAAAAATATTTATAAGGCACAACAAATATTGGAAAACTCTAATATTAAAAAAAATATGGAAGAAAAATGAGGTACCTATGAACGAAGATTTCTCTGATATTTTTAACAAATTTTCAGAAATTTTAAAAGATAAAAATATAGATTTGAACAATATCGTAGGCGGAGAAAAAGCTCCACCTACTTCTTCCGATGATTCTGATTTTTCTTTAGATATTGATACTATCATGAAAATAAAAAATATTTTAACAGCTATGCAACAAAATAATGATTGTCCTAGAAATAAAGTACTTCTCTCATTAAAACCTTATCTTGAAAAAGAAAAAAGAGAAAAATTAGAACAATATATCAAAATTGCCAATCTTCTTACGGTTTTAGAAAAACTAGATGCTGGTTCTACCATAAGATTTAGTGAAAGTAATTATGATTTTATTCTAATTATTACTTTATTTTTATTATTATTTTAATATTACCCATTTTTTATCTTATTCAAGCAACTTTAAAAAATACTGTAACTATGCATATACAGAATATATTACAACAAAAATATCTCTAAGTTATTGTTTACTTAATTATCTATTGAGAGAAAACATACTAGATAAGAACAAAATAAACTATTTCGTGTACTTAAATTAAATCGTTCTCTTCTGTCTTTATTGGCAAAAATTTATAATAATACAATTTTATCATTTTCTACCTTACAAATAGGGCATTTATCTGTTTTTTCTGATACTTCTCTTACTAAATTAGCAATTCTAATTTGAGTAATATCAATGCTATTCGCAGAAATTATTGCCTTCTTGTTGCCATTAGCTCCTGCATGGGCAACCCCTCTTAGTGCACCTAACACCATAATATTTCCACCAGCTATTATTTCAGCACCTGCGTTGACATCGCCACAAATAACTAAACTTCCTGGATATTCTTCCTTTTGACCTGAACGAATAGAATTCTGTATAAATTTTGTTTCTGAAATTTCTGTCTGTGTTTCAAAAGTTTTCTTTATAGCATGTAATCCTAATAAATCAGAAGTATCATCAAATCTTACTTCTACAGATATTTCTGCCTGAATCATTTTTTTTATTTTTTCCATTTCTGTTTCTGTAAATAATTTACCTGTAATACGGATTGGTATATTGGATAATTGATAAAAATCCCTAAGCTTAGGAAGTTTTATTTCTAATTCATCTAATATCTCTTGAATTTCTGCAGTAACATTTATATTTAAAATCATTTCATTTGTAGTTTGATTTATTTTAATATTATTATTTTGCATTTTATTTCCCTACCTTTGTACTACTTTTTACTTATCTAAAAAACTCTGTATCATAAGATGCAGACATATCTTCTGTAACATTTTGTATATTCATTCCAAAGTATTCTGAAATAATTTCTCTGACTACTTCCGCTGTATAGTATCCATGTTTACCGTTTTCAACCATAACAACTACAGCAATTTCTGGATCATCATATGGTGCAAATCCTGCAAACCATGCATTTACTTTATTTTTATTAGATGTTTCTGCAGAACCAGTTTTTCCACCAACAGATATTGGAAAATCAACAAACACTGAATATGCTGTACCCCCTTCACCTTCTGTAACACTTCTCATTCCTTCTAATACAGCATACATTGTTTGATTACTAATTTGCATATCTTCTGTCGTATCTTGTTCTAAGCCTAATTTATCATTAATAAAAGCATCTATTTCTGAGCGTGATACTTGTGTGCCATTAGATTGATTAATGCTTTTTATAATAGATATATCTAGCTTATGTCCTCCGTTTGCCACCATTGCTATATATTTTGCCATTTGTAAGGGAGTAAAACTATTAAATCCTTGTCCTATAGCAGCATATGCCGTTTGCGCAGCTGACCAAGTTTGTTTTTGCATTTCAGCAACTGCACGATCCGCTAATGTTCCTTTACTTTCTCCTGTAATTTCAATACCTGTTTTCATGCCAAGTCCAAAATATCTTGCATATTGATTGATTTTATCGATTCCCATTCTTGTACTTACTTCATAAAAGAAATAATTACATGATTTCTGAATGGCTTGTGAAACATTTAAATAACCATGTCCTCTTCCATAATCATTATAATACCAACACGCTGGTGGATTTGTATTAGCATCTGTTATACCATAAAAAGGTCCATTATCATTAATTTTTTCTGTGGTTGTGGTAGCACCTGTTTCTAAAGCAGCTATAGCGGTTACCATTTTATAAGTTGAACCTGGTGCATACGTACTTTGAAAAGCTTTACTATACAAAGGATGATATGGATTGTTGTTATATTCATCTAATTTACTTTGTGATATTCCTTTATAAAATAATTCTGGTTCATAGTCAGGATAACTAGCCATTGCTAAAATTTCTCCATTTTTCACATTAATAACAACAACTGCACCGCCTTCTGCTGCATTTACTTCACCAAATCCCCCCTCTCGAATTTTTTGAATATTAGCAGCTAGAGCATTCTCTGCAATTCTCTGTAAATTAGCATCTATCGTTAAAACAATATCTGCCCCTCCTATTGCTTCTTTCGATGTATACTCTCCTGTAACTGTTCCATCAACAGACATATCTATTTGTTTAATACCATCTTCGCCTCTTAAATACTCTTCAAAAGTTTTTTCAATGCCTGTTTGCCCCACTTTATCATCTGTTTCATATTTATGTGTATCACCACGTTCTGCAAATTCTTCTTCATTTTCTTTTCTAATTCTACTAACATATCCAATGATGTGAGAAGCTAAGCTTCCTGTATGATATACTCTTATTGGTTCTACTGTAATATTGACACCTGTTAAATTTTGCGAATTTTCTTGTAACTGTACAGCACTATTTCTTGTTATAGAATCTGAAATTGCTATTGATTTTGTTGTAGAATAACCAATCGTAGTTATGGCATAACGAATCGCTAATATTTGCCTTATTGCTTTTACATCATCACTATTAATATGATATTTATCTCTAAATAAATAAAATGCTTCTTCCGCAGATGCTGCTTCTGGTATATTATACGTTTTCTTCCACTGTGCTAATTCTTCTTCACTTTGAAAATGAAATGTAAAAGGATCAATACTAATAGGAAAATTGTCAATATAAGTATCTCCATTACTTTCTAGAATATTGGTCATTAATAAGATAGAATCGTTTAATTGACTATCTTCTGCCTTGGCACGATACATTTCTAAAGAAAATTGCATTTCTGTGCTAACTAATACATTGCCTGTTCTATCTAAAATGCTTCCTCTTGCTGCTTCAATCGTTGCCTCACGCGTTAACCTTGCATTTGAATTTTCCCTATATTCAGCACCATTAACAATCTGTAAATTAAATAGTTGTACTAAAATAGCAATACCTAATAAATATACAAATGTTGTTAATATATTATATCGAAAATTTGATTTTTCAGTTTCTGTTTTATGTTTCAGCTTCTTCACCTCTTTTATTTTACTTATATAATATTTTACTATTACTGCTTACCTAAAAATATCTTGTTAGTATATTATTTTTCTTAAAGGTTCTATCCATAATATATCCCATTTTTTGCATTATTGGATAACATATAATGGTTAATAGAATATTATAAACTACTTCTATTAAAAGAATTTTCGCTAAATACCAATATTCTGTTTCAAAATTTAAAATAATAGAATTCATAAAATATACACCTAATTCAAATAGAACCGTCGCCCCTGCTCCCATAATAATAATGGTAAATTTATTTTCTTTTGAAAAATTTTTATCAAAATAAGCACCTAAATATCCTATAATACATAGCATTACTGCTGTAATGCCAATTACTTTTCCATATAATAAGTCCAATATTAATCCTACCATTACACCGAATGTAATACCTAAACATTGGTTTGCAAATAAACCAATAAATAAAATAAATATCACAAACATATTTGGTTTTACACCTGCTATTGTGAACACAGAAAATACATTTACTTGAAGAAAATATATAATCAAAAAAGATATTACTAAACATACAACAACGCTAAATTTTCTCATAAAATTCCTTTCCCCCTACTATTGCCCATCAATCTGTAATTACTAAAACGGTATCTACTTTTGAAAAGTCTACAGCTGGTTCTACAATAGCATATCTATCTGTAATATTACTTGTTGTAATAATTTCTTTAATGGTTCCTATAATAATTCCTTTTTGAAAAATACCTCCTATTCCAGAAGTATACACGCTGTCTCCCTGTATCAATTCTGCACCTGTTGGAATATAGCTTGCTCTTAATACTTGGTCATTTTCTAATGTTCCCTTACAAATGATATTCTCATTTGTTGTACTAATATTGCAACTTACAGTACTTGCTGCATCTATAATCACTTGTACTTTAGCAGTATTTTCCGTTACAGAAATAACATATCCTACTAAACCTTTATCTGCAATAACTGTCATTTTCTCTCTTACACCATCTTTTGCACCAACATTTAAGATTAAAGAACTACTATAATTACTAACATCTTTATTAATCACATAAGCCGGAATAACATGATAAGATGAATATTTTTGTGTTAAATTCATATATTCTTGCAATGTTGTATTTTCTGCCTTTACAATTTCCAATTCTCGCAATTGTGTCTCTAATTCACTATTTTTATTTTTTAAAGCTTGGTTCTCTGCTTTAATACTTTCCATATCTGCAAAATAGCTTGTATTTCCCTGTGCTTTATTTTTTAAATCGGTTATCATTCTTTGTATCGGATTTATTACACTACTAGCAACACTTTCTAAATATGATAATTTGTCTACCTGTACATTAGAAAGAAATATTAAAAGAATTAATATAATAACGGTTATAATACCTCCTAATACTTGAGTTTGCTTATTTCTATTCATCGATACATTCCTTGCTTATTAAATTTAGGTTTTTACCAGGTTTTACCTATAAACCCTCCTGAATAATACTTCTATATATGCCATCTCCTATAATAATATGGTCTAAAAGTTCTATTTCCATAATTTGAGAAGCTTCTAATAATCTTTGTGTAAAAATAATATCTTTCTTACTTGGTTCTGGGTTTCCACTTGGGTGATTATGTATCACAATAATTCTTGGCATTTGCATTTTAATTGGCTCTGATAATATTTGTTTTATATCAAATACAATTTTATTTTCATTTCCCTTTGCAATTGTCAATATTTTTTGTATTTTATTGCTACTATTTAATATTAATAGCTTTAACACTTCTACTCGTTCATAACGCAGTTCTCCCATAAAAATATTAGCAACATCTTTCGCTGAATGGATAAAAAATTTGCATTCATTAATGGGATTGTCTATTCTTTTGGCAATTTCTCCAATAACTTTTAACTCTATTGCTTTTATTTTTCCAATTCCTTTAATTTTCATCATTTCATTTATCGAAATATTTTGTAAAAATCTTAAGTCTTCTGCATACAAAGCATTATTTTGAATTAAATCTTGTGCTACTTCAATTGCTGTTTTATTTTTTGTTCCCGTTCGTAATATAATAGATAAAAGCTCACTATTCGTTAGTGCTTTTTCTCCATACATCATTAATTTTTCATAAGGTCTTTCCCATATAGGAATATTTTTTATTTTTGTCAATCTGCATCCTTTCTGTTTATTGATACCCCATTATACTTTTCGATAAATCCAAATTGCTAATGCTAATCCTATAATACTTGCTATATTAATTTTAAACATTAAGCCAAATGAAAGTTTGATAATGTTTAAATCCAATGTTATAGGATCTGATAATCCAAATTCTTGACCATAAGCAAGCCACCATAACCAGTCTATACTTTTGGCTAATTCTCCTAATAATCCTCCTATTACTAATCCTGATAAAATAAATATAATTAATATCCAAATATTTTTATCTCTTGTAGCCATTTGTTACCCCCATTTTTCTTACGGAAATTTGTGTTTATCACGTAATTATTATATATGGATAATCATATTTTTTCAAGTAATTTTTGTACATTTTTTTCATATCATTAATATAATATTACTATTCGTAATATTATTACAAAAAAAGAAGATGTAAACAATTGGTTAAATCGCAAACACCATACATTATTTTACATTTACTTTTGTTTTTAAAATAGTATAATTTAGTCATGGAGGTATCGCATGAAAATAGAAAAAATTAATGAAGATAAAATTAAAATTATTTTTAATGATCAAGATTTGAAAGAAAATCATATTTCCCTTCATTCTTTCATGTCCAACTCTATTGAAAATCAGCAATTATTTTTAAATTTATTAGAAGTGGCAGAAAAAGAAGTAGGTTTCCAAACAGATAATTATAAAGTGTGTATTGAGACATTAGCACTTAAAAACGGAAATTTTATTTTAATTGTTACAAGACTACATAATTCTATTTTCAATACTAAATCTAGGTTACATTTCTCCAGAAAATTTCCTTCTATTCAAAACCAAATTTCTGTATATCAATTTCACCAATTTGATATCTTTTGTGAATTTTGCCATTGGATATATATGACTTTTCCTGAGAGTATTTCTATTTTTAAGGATAAAGCTTCTTTATATAAATATCATAAACAGTACTATCTTTTAATTGACCAAATTCTCTTGCCAAAAGAAGTATTATTTAAAATTACAACCTATTTTACGGAGTTTGCTGAATTTACAAATCTTTCTGCTGTATCGATACAAAAATTAAAAGAATATGGAAACATAATTATTAGTAAAAATGCCATTTCTATTGGTAATACGTATTTTAATAAGATATAGTCTTATATATTATAATCATAAAAATATCATTTATAAAATAGGTTACTATTCTACAAAAAAAAGAAACTATTTTGAATTATAAAATTCATATTCGTTTCTTTTTTATAATACTACTTTAATAAACGTAATTTTGTGGATTTTTTGCTACACCATTGACTCTTACTTCTAAGTGTAAGTGTGGACCAGTTGAATTTCCTGTAGATCCCACTGCCGCTATCGTATCGCCTTGATTCACAGTATCACCTGCACTGACATATAATTTACTGCAATGACAATAATATGTTTGTACGGAGCTATTATGTGAAATAACAACCATATAACCATAGGAACCTTTATATCCTGCATAGGTAACTGTACCACTGGCAGCAGCCTTTATTGGAGTTCCCAAAGAAGTTGCTATATCCAAACCTGTGTGTGTTCCTCTACTTCTTGTTCCAAATCGAGAAGTAATAGTTCCAGATATTGGTCGAATTAAAGCAATTCCTAAAGCGGTATTACTATAATCCATCGTTTTCTTTGTATTAACTGTTTTATTCACTACTACTTTTGGCGTTTCTACATATAAGGCCGCTACAGTTGTTCCCACATCTGTAAATTGTTTTAATTCTGTTTCATATTTTAAAACATATGTAACATCATTTTGATTTTTACTATTCTTTTCTTTTAAAGATTGTATGATACCTTCTGCTTCTTCGTAGGTTTGTACATAATACTTTTCTTCATTATTTTCCATTATGGCATAATATTTATAATAAGGTACTCCTGAACGAATAACTTTTTCAAAAATTTCATCATCATTTGCTGTATATCCTTTTTTTAATAAACACATAGTATACTCTGGCAATGTATCTATTTCAACAAATGCTACTGTTCCACTATCTCCATTTTTTTCATAATCATGAATCTTCTTTTGCAATTTGCTTTTATCTTTTGTATATCCAATAAATTCTCCATCTAAATTCACTGCATACATTGGCTGATATACCACAAAAGCGAAGAACGCCATAATTGCAAGTCCTAAAATAAGAATAACAATTAATTTTATCCATGTTCTTAGAAAAATAATCATATTTTTGAATATACTTGTTATGGTTATCACCCCTTCTCATTTTTCCTCTATTTATTTTATCTATATTTATGATGATTATCAATTTTAAAATTTTATACTTTTTTGTTATTTTTTTGTATATATCTTCAAAATTCTCTTTCTAAGTGCTTTTTTCTTAAATTTCATTTTTCTTACGGAAATAACAAACTACCTTATTGAAAAAAATTATACAAAATAAATAAAAGCGTTCTTTTAGCTAAAATAAAAAAGATAAAAGCTCATAAAAATTCTTACCTTTTATCTTTTTATCTTTTCTTTTTTTACAAATTTGTTACTTCATTTTTTACTTGACCAATTTCTTCAGGCGTAGCATTTTGTGAAGGTGTATAATATCCCTTTGATTCTGCTAATTTAAATAGCTCATACTGAAAACTTTCTGATGAATTTCTCAAATTTTGTAGTGTTTGTCTTAATTCTAAATTTTCTGTTTCAATAATAGCCCCTTGAAAGTCTTTCAATCTTGCTTTTGTAGATGATAAAATATCATTTACCATTGCCTTTTCTTCCATTGCTTTAACTTACCTCCTAACCTAAAAACGATATTAATTTTTGCTTTGCATTTAAACTATCTTGTGCTGCTTTATTTAAAATTTGTTTAATTTGTGGATCCACTGCATTATCTGCATAATGTGTTAGCTTGCTATATGATGTTTCCTCCATTCCGATAAAATGACGTAAATTTTGTAATTCCATTTGATTTAGTGTACTCATTAATACCACCCTTTCTAATTTTTCTTCTTTTATTATTTCTTTTTTATTCACATTTATTCAATAATTCTTAATGAATTTTGATAAACAATACCATTTTACAATATTATCTTATATTACGTCATACAATATATAAAGATAATCTTTTTTTATTACAAAAATAATATAGGATGTATTGACACAAAATAAAAAAGATACTATAATTAATTATATCTTTTATCAATGGGCCATTAGCTCAGTTGGTAGAGCAGCAGACTCTTAATCTGATGGTCGGAGGTTCAAATCCTCTATGGCTCACCATATTGGAGGTTTTAAATACAAACCTGGATTTACCAGTTCAAGTACTTAAAATCTCTTTTTTTGATATTTAAAGATGTATTATTCTCGAGTTTTAGTTTTGAAATTTTAATATTTTTTCTTTTTTCGAATAGTTTAATAACTACATCTAATTGCAAATTACTACTAATTGTTTTTACTTCATAGCCTTTGTGTTTTTTATAAGAACCTACCCACTTATGCAATCAAATAATGCTTTAATTTACAATTTTCCTAAAAAATACGGACCATATCTATTATCATATCTATATATAAGTATTACAAAATAGCATAAACTATTTTTTTATAAAAAATCTACAAAAAATCAACCTATAATACGGTAACGTTAATGATTGACTTTAAATTTAACATACTATATAATTTTTTAATATACGAATTAAGGTATTAAATATGAAATATTAAAAGCACAAGCTGAATATGAAAAGAATAGTAAAATGGAATAAACAGTAGATTTTAATAACTACGCTTATAAAAAGGAGAAAGAAATGGCAAATATTAATGATTATTTATTATGGAGAGGAGATATCCCAATTAATGAAGCATTTAGATTTAATGAGATTGATAGTATAATTCTAGCAAGATTTTCATATTTAATTTTTGATAAAATAGAGATGAATAAAAAGGAAACAATCGAATCTATTTCTAAAAAAATGAAAGATTTTGAAAATAAGGCATTTAGATATAATGGTGATAAGGAATTAATTACTTATTTAGGTGAAAGCAAACGTTTCAAGAATATGATAGTTACAGATTATGTGCAAACTAATGATAAAGAAATAGAGCAACAATTTGGTGCTATTACAATTCATATATCAGAAGAAGAAATGTACCTTTCTTATATAGGAACTGATAGTTCTATTTATGGGTGGAAAGAAGACTTTAATATGGCATTTATGGAAAATGTCCCTTGTCAAAAAGAAGGGAAAAAATATATAGAAAAAATAGCACAAAAGTATCTCAATAAAAAAATAAGAATAGGGGGACACTCAAAAGGTGGAAATGTCGCGATATATTCTGCAATAACTTCTTCAAAAGAATTACAAAATAGAATCATAAAAGTTTATAACTATGATGGACCTGGATTTAATAAAAACATCATTAATAAATACAGTAATAATGAAATTATATCTAAAATAGAAACATATATCCCACAAGATTCAATTATTGGAAGATTATTAAATCACAAAGAAAAAATGACAATAGCATTTAGTTTAGAAAAAGGAATTTTACAACACGACATTTATTCTTGGCAAGTTTTAAAAGATGATTTAATTCATTCTGAAAAAAATACAAATATAAGCGAGGACATTGATAAGACAATGACAGAATGGATTGAATTAACAACCAATGAGCAGAGAAAAATTGTAATAAATGCAATCTTTGAATTGTTTTATTCAACAGATAGCGAAACTTTTGGAGAAATGTCAAAAAATATATCAACTAATCTTCCCAAAGTACTAAGGAAATATGGAGAAATAGCAAAAGAAGATAAAGAAATGATAAAACAAATGATAAAAATCATTGCAACATCTTATATTAATATATTGAGTCAAAGAGAAAAATCAAAATTAGATGATATAAAGAAAGATTATATTAACAAAACGAAATTAAATATGGAAATATGGGATAAAAAATATTTAGGTAAATTGAAAAATACGATATAAGTATAAGTAAAAAGTGATCTATCAAAGATCACTTTTTATACTTCCTTGTTCTAATTCTAATACTTTATCTACATTCTGTATTGTTGCTAATCTATGTGCAATAATGATAACTGTACTAGTTTCAGATATTTTTTCAATAATACTTTGTATCATTTTTTCTGTTCTTAAATCAATATTAGATGTTGGTTCGTCAAATATATAGATATTAGCTTTATGTACTATTGCCCTTACAAATGCAATAATTTGTAGTTCTCCTTTTGATAATCGATTTGTATTTACTATTTCATCTAGTCCATTTTCTAATCTATCTAATAATGGCATTGCCCCTACTTGTTCCATTATATTTAATATTTCTTCATCTGAAATATCTTGTTTATCTAATAGAATATTTTTCCTTACTGTATCTCTAAAAATATATGTATTTTGTGATATATAAGTAATATTATTTCTAATTGATTCAATCGATAATTCTTCTAAATCATACCCATCTATAGTAATTTTACCACTTTTAATTGGATATAACCTCATTAAAATTCTTGTAATAGTTGTTTTGCCCGCTCCTGTTCTTCCAATAATTGCTATCTTTTCTCCTTGTTTAATCGAAAAACTTAAATTTCTTAGGATTTCACTTTTATTGTAAACAAATGTTACATTTTCAAACTCAATATTACCTTTTAACTCTTTAACTTGTAACCCTTCTGTTATGTTCTCTTTCTCTTTTACATACAAAACTTTATTAATCCTTTGCAAAGATACAAATTCATTTTGTATATCTTCCAATTGTTCAAATATTTTCTTTAAAGGGTCATAACATTTTTGAATATAATATAAGAAAATATACAACGTACCTACACTTATGCTTATATCAATATTTATGACATAATATAATATCGCATAAATTCCAACTGCTTCAAAAAATACTCCTGATGGATACGTAAATGAATTCCAAAATATTTCTTTATATTCTCCTTTTAATTCCTTATTTAAATGTTGATTTAATTTATTAATATTCTTTTCTTCTAAGCCGAATAATTTGGTTAATTTACTTTTATTATATCCCTCTGAATATTCTCTTCCTTGAAAATCTCTTGCTAACTTAACTTCCTTTTGTGCTTTTTGCGCATTTCTAATAATAAAGAAAGATAAAATAGATATTGTAATTATTGTTAGCATAGCTACAAACGCTAGTTTATAGTCTATAATAAACATAGCTATAATCATAAATAGTGCATGTATAAAATCATTTAATACTTTTGGTACTGTGTCTGAAAATAAGTTTTTCACATTTTCTGCATCAACTGTTGCTCTTAAATATAAATCTGATGATTGAAATTTAGAAAATGCTTTTAAATTCATAGATAGTATAGTGTTAAATATGGATTGTCTTAATTCACTTAGCATTTTATTTGATACTTTAGTGCTCACTTTATTTTTTATTGCTTGTACAATAATTATTAACACCCTTGTACATACAAAAAACATTAATATCCATAATATGTTTCCTAACTTATTTGCACTTAACTCATCTACTATAATTTTCAATAAATAAGGAGCAAGAACATCTAATATGCTTAATGTCATAAGCAAAACTAAAATAAGAATTATCCATTTTTTATTCTTCTTAATTATATTAATCAATGATCTTAACTCCTTTCATCTCATATTCATACATTTCTTGGTATAATGGGTTTCTTTCTAGCAATTTTTCGTGAGTTCCTACATCAATAAATTCTCCATCTATCATAAGATAAATTCTATCAAGATCTTTTACATCTGTTACTTTATTTGCAATAATGATAATAGTTTTGCCATCCTCTTTTATTACATTTTCTAGAACTTCTTTTTCTGTATTCGTATCTAATGCTGAAAAAGTGTCATCATATATAAGAAAATCTCTGTCTGCAACTAAATTTCTAGCAATAGAAATTCTTTGTTTTTGTCCTCCTGATAATCTTACTCCTCTTTCTCCAATTATTTCTTCAAATTCATGCTCCATTTGAAAGATGTCTTCTAATATGTCCGCTCTATTCGTTGCATTAATAATACTTTTTCCGTCATACGCATTTTCCATAACTATATTATTTTTTATAGTATCATTTAAAAGTGTATCTTTCTGCAGAATATAACTTATATTATGAAATAAACTATATTTATTTATTTTAGTAATATCTATATCATTTATAAATACTTGGTTTTCTCCAACCTCATAAAGTCCTGTAATAATATTCATAAGAGTTGTTTTTCCACTACCAAACATACCTATAATTCCAATTTTTTCGTTTTTGTTAATTTCAAAGTTAAGATTTTTAATAGCATATTTTTTGCTATTGGGGTATTTATAATTTAAATTATGTACTCTAATTGAGTTAATTTCCTGAATTTTTTGAAGTCTATTGTTTTCTTTTTCTTGATATGTTCCTAAATTCATAATTTGATCTATTCTATTTATTGCTTGTTTAAAATATACTATTCCATCTGTTATATGTTGTACATCCTTTTTTAATGCACTATATATTTTATTAATAAATGCTGTAAATGCTGATAATGCTCCTATACTTAACTGTCTTTGCATAATCATAAATACTCCATAACACATAATAATCATGTAACAAACTCCTTCTGAAAAATTTATTACATTATCAACTGCCATATCTATCTTACCCACTGCGAAGTCTTTATTTAGCATTTCTTTATTTTCTTTATTAAATAAGGATTTTTGTTCATCTTGACTATTATATAGTTTTATTAAAGTGAAATTACTAGTATTCTGTTCTATAATATTTGAAAGTTGTACATATTCTTTTCTTGCCTCTTCTACTTTTATTTTCTTTTTATTATATAATCTCAACATAATAAACCACGTTATTAAAACTATAAAAAATAGAATCATTGCAAGTTTAAAACTCAAGTCGTCAATAGACATAAAAATAATAACGATTGGAATGCCTACAGCACTTGTAATATATTGACAAAATCCACCTAAAAATTTACGTATCATGCCAATTTCCTTCGTTAAATACGCAAGAAATTTTCCTTTTTCAATACTTTCATAATAGTTTTCATTAACATATTGTAATTTCTTATATACTTCTCTTTTTATTCTTTTATCTGATCTTCTTGCTGTGACATAATATAGTATTCTTTTAATAGAATTTGGGACAATAATGAATGCAGATAGAGCCAAAAGTTTAGTTGCTTCATTTGTTATTTGTTCATTACTTACATTTTCTTGCAGGATTAGATCTAAAATGTTTCCTGTTATTTTAGCAATTGAAATTGAAATACAGAATGCAATTATTTGAGTTACCATTCCAATAATATATATTGGAAATGTTTTTTTAAATTCATTTATAATAATATCACTATGTTTATGTTTCATTTTTACTTTTTTCATTTGCAATTTTCCTTTTGTTTTATCATTTACATTTTAAAATATATCATATGAATTTACATTTTTCAACACTTAGCTAATATAATAAAACGTGATGAAGCAGTTAGGATGTGCGAATGTTGTGGATTTTATTCTACAAATTATACACGAAAAAATACAAATAAAAAAACAGAAAAAACGGCAAATATGATATGTGAATATGTTAATACCTTAATAAGATAATATAAGTTTATCAACATTTCTACTATTGCTATAATAAAATTATTACAAATAGAATACAAATACTACAAAAGACTTGCGTATATTTCTAAGTTGATATATATTGAATATAATGAAGTAATGTACGATGATATGGAATATTATATCTTGCTTTGCATTTATACCCTATTGGGAATGAATAAATGTAATAAAAATTATAAAATAAGTACAAGATACCATTATAACGTGCAAAAGGACAAATGAAAAAGGAGGAGTAAATAAATGAACGCAAAAGCAACAGTTAGGAAAAATGCAAACGCTTTCTTGACACATACGAGTAATAACCGTGGTATTACATTAGTAGCATTAGTGGTAACCATCATTGTATTATTAATCTTAGCAGGTGTGAGCATAAGTTTAGTACTAGGAAATAATGGTGTCATAACCAAAGCAAGTACAGCGGTAACAGAAAATCGAAAAGCAACAGCACAAGAAGATATAGCAATGGCATGGGCAAGTTGTGAAACAGATTATTTAAATGAGTGGACAAAGAATACAAGCTTGGTAAAAAGTGAATATTTATCACCTGACACAATTGCAAACAAGTTTAATAATCAATACTTAACAGGAGGACAAGCAAGTAATATCAGTAGAGAAGAAGATGGAAGTATAACAGGAACATACACAAGCGATGACAAAAATACAAATGTAAAATTCACTATCAATACAAATGGCACAGTAACAATAGGAGAAGCAGCAGAAAGTGGAACAGTTACTCCACCACCAGTAGAAGAAGTAGGGACCTATTTAGTAGACAAAGTGAATATAGGTGACTATGTGGATATAGGAATCCCATATAAAAATGTACAAAGTTTCACTTCTGGATATACAACCACAAATACTGCATTAACAGGATGGAGAGTATTAAGTAAAGAAGGAGCAGGGGCAACAGGAAGCGTAAAATTGGTTTCAGCAGGATGCCCATTGACGTATTATCATAGTACCAATGCAGCAACTTCAATTGCAAATCTAGGAGATTTATATAAAACCATTTCAATAGTTAATTCTAGTATTGGATTTAGAAAGAGTGGATTTAGTGAAGATGGTCAAACTGAAAAAACATCGGGAAATGAAGACCTGGTCCAGGTATTTGGAAAATGTGCTTTTATAGATACAACAAAGCAAATACACGCATTAGGATGTAGCACGCATAGAAATGGTAACAGTGGCTCACAAGCAGAAGGATATGAAGATTTAAATGAAGTGGAAAAAGCTTACCAAGATATCACTGGACAGGAAAAAACAATGGATAATTTCTGGGATGCAAGTAATCCATTCAAAACAAGTGATATGCAAAACGCAGCAAGTGATAAATGGAAAGAAAGTTATACAGACTTACTTGGAATCGGGCAATACTACTGGCTTGGCGGTTCTTCGTGGGGCGGGAATCGCTTGTGGTATGTGTACAATTACGGCAGCTTGGGCAACGACTACGGCAATACGTATGGGGTGCGTCCCGTAGTTTCTCTAAAATCTGGTGTCAAAGTTAGTGAAACTGAGGGAAAAGATGGAATAACAGCAGAAAAAGCATATACAATAACGGAGTAGATTTTTCGAGGCGGCCTCGTGTCGCTTAATAGCCGACACTTTTGATTAAAATTTATAGTAGCAACAAATTCAAGACGAAAAATTGCGACCAGAAATGATGAAAAAATTACATGGCAAAAAGACTATATAAAAATGGTTTAAATAGAGTATCTTATTTTGAGATAATTCTTAAAGTGATTTTTGATTTTAAAAAATACATTCTATACTACCAAAACGATAACCATAATGTTTAATAGCAAGTCTAGTATTACCATTAGTTAAGATACAGAAAGGTTCAATATTAGACCTTGTTTATCAATACATGTAAAATATGGTGTGTGAAAACACACCATATTTTTTGCTTGTTTATTTTGAAGTCAAAACAGAAACGGTATATATTATAAATTTACCCATACCGTTTACTATCCAATTCTAACAATAGCTTTCATAGGTTGATATGTGTCATTAGATAAAACCTCTCTCGATACGGTTATTCCGTTTTGTTTTAATTCTTTATAGGTTGTTACTTTATAACCACTATGTCCTGCTTGTGTAACAACTTGTTGTCCGGGAGCCAATGTAGCATCCGGAATATATTGTGTACTATATGGTATAGATTGTGTTGTTACAGGAATAATTTTCACTTCGTATTCATTTTCCTCTGCAATACCATGTATTTTAAATGAAGCAATTCCATTTGCTACGCTTGCTTCTATTTTAATAGGATAATTTCTTGAATTTGTAAACTGAAAATCTGTTGTTCCATATACAACTGTTGCATCCCTTCCTGCAGGCACATAAGATGTTGTAAAAGAATGATTTCTTCTTTCTGTAATCTGTAAATTAGCTAATAATACTGCATTATATAAAGTAGAAGAAATTTGACAAATTCCTCCCGCTAATCCATCTACTACACCTCCATCTGCATAAATTTTTGCATCTTTATACCCCTCTTCTATAGTCCTTTTTCCTACAACTTTATTAAATGAAAATGTTTCTCCCGGCATTAATACGGTTCCATTAATTTTTCCTGCAGCAATTGCTAAATTTTTACTTCTATTTAGATTACTCGCATCATATTTTGTACTAAATGATGAAATTAAATAAGGAAATGCTTCTGTTCCAATATCATTAATGGTCTTTTGTGCCGGTGTTATTTTTAAGGCAATACGATATTCTTCTTTCTTTTCAGAAGCAATCTCATTTTTTACCTCTTCTAAGGGTTGAGCTAAATCAATACCATTAACTTCCGCATATATTTTAAATGGATTTGACTCATAATAAGCATCTTTTGGCTCCGTATAAACCTCACTATATATCTTATCCATATTAATAGGATCTGCTGCCGTTTGTTTGATAGGTATTTCTATTATCTGCTTTTCATGATTTTCTATAATTTCTTCTGCTTTTCTTTGTTCTATATTATTTAAAATTTCTTCTTGTAAAACTTCTTTTTGTACAGTAATACCGTCTTTTCCACTATTAATAATTAACATATTATCCTCAATATAATATGTAGCTTGAACAACGAGCCCTGGTATTTTTGCTTCTACACCATTTACAAAATCGGATAATAATTCTTTATTATAGGAATGTTCTATAGCAATATCTTTTCCCCAAAAAGCTGTTATTAATAACGTATAATTGTTTTGAAAAATATTTCCATCTCTTCCTACTTGATAAGCTTTTTCTATTGCTTTATCTATATTGTAAGTATATTCTATTTGATTTGTATCAAAATCGACTGTATAATCTTTATTGTATTGTAATTCTAAATCCATCATTAATTCAATATTTAATGCTTCATTTAACTTATTACGTGCTTCTTCTATGGTTAAACCAGAAATATCAATTCCTTTTATAGATACATTTTTGGCAAATGTTGTATTACCTAAATTCAAAACTGCAAAAATAGTTGAAAAAGCTAATCCTAAAATGATAAGTAAAAATAAATTAATAGCTATATATACTTTTCTTTTTTTATTTGCCAACATATGTTTGACATATTGTTTGTCTTCTACATGCTTTAACTCTTCAGAGGATTCCTTTTCTTCTTGAATGGGTTTTGTTTCTTCAATTTTGTGCTCTAAAACTGCAATTTCTTCTAGTTTCTTATCTATTTTCTCTTCTTCTTTTGTCTGCTCTACATCTATTATTTCTTTGTTTTCTATGTCCTCTTCTTTTAAAGCTTCTTCTATTGGCAATTTCATTTCAGCTTCTTTATTCTCTTGTTTTATATCATTTTTTATATCTGTTTCTTTTTCTAAAATTTCCTTATCCCTTATGTTATTTTTTTTCTCTTTTGTTTTTTTCTTTTTTTTAGAAGACATTTCTATCGTCCCTTCCTTTTATTACATTTCATTGTTATCTTACCATAACGGCATTTTTTATGCAATATTTTTTTCTCTTATCCCTATTAAATGCGAAAAAATATTTTCTATGACACTTTTCTCTTTTTTAAAATTTTTCACTAGACAACAAAAAAAATTATAGATATAATTAATTTGACAAAAAATATTAAGTGAGGTATATCCAGTATGATAGGAAATATGATATCAAAAATTAGGAAAGAAAAAGGAATTACAAAAACGAAACTTGCTAGTTTAACTGAAATTAATATTGGTCATTTAACACATATTGAAAAAGGAGAAAGAAATCCCAGTCATAAAGCATTAAAATCCATTTGTTCCTCTTTAAATATTCCTTATCAACAATTATTATATACCTATGACAAGGAATTAACAGAAGAACAACAAAATTATGATTATATTAACTATGTATCTTACAATACTGTCCCTGCCATCTCTAAAATTGATACTTATCTGCAATGTCCATCTGAATTTTCTAATGCTTCTTTTGCCTATAAAGTACCAGATAATACTATGGCGCCTATTATAAAAGAAGGATCCTATGCCTTTGTTGAAATCAATGGATTACTTTCTCATAAAGATATTGGTTTATTTCGTTTAAATGATACATACTTAATTCGACGACTTTTTTATAAAAGAGGAAAATTCATTTTAAAAGCCAATGATAAACAAGTAAAAGATATTACTATATCTTCTTCTGATCATTTCCAAATTATTGGCAAGATATATATTTCATAAAATTAGCGACTTTATTTTACAAATTTATTACAAATTGATGTACTTTTTGTAATATTTAAAAACACTATTGAATAAAAACTGTATTACGTCTATAATATTGTTAGTTATTTACTGATGAGGAGTTTTTTATGGAATTGGTTAAAAATATATTTTTTAATACAGATAGATTAACTGCAAATAATACGGTTAAAATTTCTTATACAGGGAAATTTTTTCAAGATGATTCTAACCACGTTTATATTCATTATGGCTTTGGTAATGAATGGAGCGGTCTGGTTGATGCAGAAATGACAAAAACAGAATTAGGGTTTCAAATTGAAATCCATTTATTAGATAGTGAAACTTTCAATTTTTGTCTAAAAAATGAAAAAGATGAATGGGATAATAATGACGGTAAAAATTATATCTTCACTATAGAACATCCAGATATTTCTTTAATTTCATTAGACAATACAGAAACCAACTCTCTAAGAAAATTGAGAAAATCTTATCTATTTTCTAAAAAAATAAAACTAGCTATTTATAAAATTTTAATTTATGTGCCTAGGCTCATTTCCGGTAATTATAAAAAAAGAAAGCATATTACAGATGAATTGTAATCTTTCTTCCACAATTAGATAAAAAGTATATAAGCTTATTTTTACTTATATACTTTTTTTAAGTTATGTAATAATCCAACCTCCATTAGGAGAAATAACTTGCCCTGTTGTAAATTCATCTTCTATTAACCACTTGACACATCTCGTAATATCCTGTGGTTTTCCTTTTTTTCTGAGAGGGGTTTCTTGTAATATAGTATTCCATTCCTCTTCTGTCATCATAGCATTCATTTCTGTATCAATCACTCCTGGAGCAATAGAGTTTACTCTAATATGAGAATATCCCAATTCTTTCGCCAATGCTTTCGTCATACCATCTATTCCTGCTTTTGCCATAGAGTAGTGTACTTCACAAGAACCACCTACTAGTCCCCAAATGGATGAAATATTAATAACACATCCGCTTTGTTGTTGTATCATATGTTTACAAACTTCTTGTGTCATAAAAAATGCTGCATATAAATTATTTTTCATCATAGTATCAAAATCTTCCTCTGTAATATCTGTAAATAGTTTTGTCTGCGCAATTCCTGCATTATTGATTAATACATCTATTTTTCCATATTTTTCAATAATAAAATCTATCATAGATTTTATAACAATTCTATTAGAAATATCTGCTTGAAAGATGTCTATTTCTATACCATCTCTTCTTAATTCTTGCTGTAAAGCTACCGCTTGTTCTTTGGAATGATTATAATTAGCAATTACTTTATATCCCTCTTTAGCCAAAGTGTTTGCCATATCTCTTCCAATTCCCCTTGAAGCACCAGTTATTAAAATAACTTTATTTTCCATAAGACCTCCTTTGTTCTTATTAAATCGATATGTTTTTTTATACAAAAAATAAAAGCTAACAATCTATTGAGATTTAGCTTTTTTGTGGAGCCGCTAGTCAGACTTGAACTGACGACCTACTGATTACAAGTCAGTTGCTCTACCAACTGAGCTACAGCGGCATATAATATTTTTGAATATATTGGTGACCCGTACGGGAATCGAACCCATGTCTCCGCCGTGAAAGGGCGATGTCTTAACCGCTTGACCAACGGGCCTTATATGTAAAGAACTAAATAATTATTAAAATTATTTAGTTCTTTTGGTGAGCTATCCGCGACTCGAACGCGGGACAACTTGATTAAAAGTCAAGTGCTCTACCACCTGAGCTAATAGC